>JAFGFN010000208.1 GCA_016931035.1 Candidatus Sumerlaeota bacterium | reverse complement strand
GGCAGGGGTGAGGGCCCTTCTTTCTGCTTCTTCACCTACGGTCTACAGCCTCCAGCCTACAGTCTTTTTTGGTTGCGGCTATGCTGCAATGAGTATTTCGTGTGGTTCGTGGTTTGAACAGCCGTTTCCGGTCACGCTCGACTGAGCTCGCCGAAGCCAATCCTCAATCCGCAATCCGCAGTCCTCAATCCTCAATCCTCAATCCGAAATCGCCTCGTCTCCGTCCCTCGCCCGACAATTTCGTTGCAGTCGCCCGCATCGGCGTTTTAGACTCGTCTGCGTTGCGAGAACGGAGGCGGGCATGACCGACCACATCAAGCAACACTGGGACCGGCAGGCGGAAACGCACGGCGACTCCTATGCCGCCAGCTGGGGCGACCTCTACGCCATCCAACTCGAAATCGAAACCATCGGCACGTTTCTCCACCCGGGCGACAAGGTCCTCGACGTGGGGTGCGGCAACGGCCACTCGACCCTCGCCCAAGCGCAACGCGGAATCGGGTCGATCGTCGGGGTCGATTACTCGGAGAAGATGATCGAACAGGCGCGCCAAAGGGAGATCTCGCCCGACTGCGCCGTGTCGTTCGAGGTCGGAGACGTGCGCGACCTCGCCTTCGACCACGATCGGTTCGACGTCGTCTACACCACCCGCGTGTTGATCAATCTGCCCATCTGGGACGCACAGGTTCGCGGCATCGACGAGTGCCTGCGGGTCTGTCGCCCGGGCGGAACCGTGGTCCTCTCCGAAGCGTTCTGGGAGCCGCTCGCGCTGCTCAACGCCTTGCGCGCGCTCAAACGACTCCCGCCGCTCGTCGAGCACGATTTCAACCGCTATATCAAGAAAGAACGTCTCGAGCGCCTCCTCGCGGAACGCGGTCTCGCGTTCGAAGTCGTGGACTTCTCGTCGATCTATTATCTCGGGTCGCGGTTCTTGCGCGAGCTCGTGACGAACCCCGAGGACTATCCGGGCTACTCGAACCCGATCAACGAGATCTTCTTCAACATCGAGAAAGAGTATTCCGGCGGCGGCCTCGGCATTCAACAGGCCTATGCGATTCGGAAGAAGTAGATACGGAAGACAAGGATGAAGGATGAACAGGCGGTAGGCTGTAGACAGTAGGCAGAAAAGAGAAGAAGAAAAAGAAGAAGAAGAATGAAGAGGCGGTAGGCAGTGGACGGCCGGCCGCCAATCCGAATCGAAATCGGGATCGGGATCGTCATCGAAATCGCGGAGGCCCGAAGGAAGGGATCGAATCCACATCGATCCCGATTTCGATCCGGATCCCGATAGCGACCCCGCGGCGGGTCGCGATCCACGGGCGCCTGTCGCTAGGGAGATATCTTGGCCGTCCCAAGGCGAAGTTCGGGCATGCGTTGAGCGCCAAAGAAGGTTCTGCAAGTCAGCCTGCTTGAGCAGGCTCCCCGTTTGCCCCGGGCTTCAGCCCGGGGTGGGCGAAACGAAGAAATCCAGGGCTGGCGCGTTGGCCGCTTCCTTTCGCGGCCAACGTGACAGCCCGGTCCGGGCGAAGTCCGCCATACACACGCGACCCCGCGGCGGGTCGCGATCCACGGGCGCCCGTCGCCCCGCACTCGGGGAGTGCCAGTCATGCGCTTCGAGAAGATCTCGGCCGTCGTACCGGTCTACAACAGCCACGAGACGCTCGAGCCGCTCGTCGCCCGAGTCAAACAGGCGCTCGCGGACCGCGCCGACTCGGTCGAGATCGTCCTGGTCAACGATTCGAGCAGCGACTCGAGCTGGGACGTCATCCGCAAACTGGCGCGCGACGACCCGGCCGTCCGCGGCTACAACCTCATGCGCAACTACGGCCAGCACAACGCGCTGCTGGCCGGAATCCGCGCCGCGACGGGCGAAGCGATCGTCACCATCGACGACGATCTGCAAAACCCGCCCGAGGAAGCGCCCAGACTCCTCGACCGACTCGACGAAGGGTACGACGTCGTCTACGGCGCGCCCGAACACGAGCGCCACGGACTCTGGCGCGATCTCGCCTCGCGCCTCACCAAGATCGCCCTCCGCAGCGCCATGGGACTCGAAAACGCCCGCCGGGTCAGCGCGTTCCGCGCCTTCCGCACCCAGGTGCGCGACGCGTTCGCCCACTACGACAACGCCTACGTCTCGATCGACGTCCTTCTCACCTGGGGCACCACCCGGTTCTCGTACGTGACGGTGCGTCACGAGCCGCGGCTCGCCGGACGCTCGAACTACTCGTTGCGCAAGCTCGTCACCCACGCGCTCAACATGATCACGGGATTCAGCACCCTGCCGCTCAAGCTCGCCAGCTTCATGGGTTTCGCCTTCATGCTGTTCGGTCTCGGAGTGCTGATCTACGTCCTCGCGCGTTTCTTCATCGCGGGCAACCCGGTTCGCGGCTTCCCGTTCCTCGCGTCGATCGTCTCGGTCTTCTCGGGCGTCCAGCTCTTCTGTCTCGGCGTCATCGGCGAATACCTCGGTCGGATGCACGTGAGGTCGATGCGTCGGCCCAGCTACGTCCTGCGCGAAACGCTCGACTCGCCGCCCTCGGCGCGGCCGTCCGCCACTCCGTCCGACGACGGCGAACCCTCATGACCCACGCCGCCGCCCCCTATCGCGTCCCGTTCAACCGCGCCTGTTTCGAGGGCAACGAGATCGGCTATATCGAGGAGGCGATTCGCAACGGCCACATTTCGGGCGACGGCCCTTTCACCCGGCGCTGCCACGAGATCCTCGAAAAGCAAACGGGCGCGTTGCGCGCCTATCTGACCTGCTCATGCACCCACGCGCTCGAGATGGCCGCCATCCTGCTCGATCTCGAACCCGACGACGAAGTCGTCCTCCCCTCCTTCACCTTCGTCTCGACGGCGAACGCGTTCGTCCTGCGCGGCGCGCGACCCGTCTTCGCCGACATCCGGCCCGACACGCTCAACCTCGACGAGACCCGCCTCGAATCGCTCCTCACGCCGCGCACCCGCGCCATCGTGCCGGTCCACTACGCGGGCGTCGGGTGCGAAATGGACGCGATCCTCGACCTCGCGCGCCGCCGCAACGTCGCCGTGGTCGAAGACAACGCCCACGGTCTCTTCGCCTCCTACAAGGGACGCCGCCTCGGAACGTTCGGATGCATGGCGACGCAGAGCTTCCACGAAACCAAGAACGTGACCTGCGGCGAAGGCGGCGCGCTTCTCGTCAACGACCCGGCGCTGATCGACCGCGCCGAGATCGTCCGGCAGAAAGGGACGAACCGCAACCGCTACTATCGCGGCGAGGTGGACAAATACACCTGGGTGGACGTCGGGTCGAGCTTCGTCCCGTCCGACCTGCTCGCCGCGTTCCTGTGCGCTCAACTCGAAGCGGTCGACCGCATCCAGGCGCATCGCCGCCGAATCTGGGATTTCTACCGCGAGAACCTCTCGGACTGGGCCGCGGCGCGAGGGGCGACCCTCCCCACCGTCCCCTCCCACTGCGAGCAGTCCTATCATATGTTCTATCTCCTCCTGGCGTCGCGCGAGGAACGCACCGCGCTGATCGCCCACCTCAAGGAGCGCGGCATCCTGGCGGTCTTCCACTACCAGCCGCTGCATCTTTCGGAAATGGGAATGCGCTTCGGCGGCCAGGCGGGCGACTGCCCCGTGACCGAAGACGTCGCCGACCGACTCCTGCGTCTCCCCTTCTTCAACGAGCTCTCGCGCGACGACCAGGAATACGTCGTCCGCTCGATCCGCGAGTTCTGAGCCGGGACGGCACACCAGACTCCGCCCCTTGAGTGTTGCCTGGCGATGTTTGTGTCCCCCCAAAGCGGTTGACTCCGTGTCGGGATTTCGTGACTATCGAGTGCGAGGGTCGCACGATCCATAGCTCGAGAATCGCGCCAATCGGTCGAGAAGACACCATGGAAGCCTGGGACGTTCTGCTCAACATCCTGATCGTGCTGACGGCGGCCTTCCTCTTCGGCACCGCGGCCGAGAGACTCCGACAGAACGCCATCGTGGGATACCTGTTGGCCGGGACGCTGGTCGGCCCCCACGGCCTCGGCCTGGTCCAATCGGCCGCGCAGATCGACCTGATCGCCGAGCTGGGAGTCGCCCTGCTCCTGTTCGGCATCGGCCTCGAGTTCTCGTTCCGTCGTCTCGTGTCGCTCGGGCGGATGGCCATCGTCGGCGGCGCGTTCCAGGTTCTCCTCACCGCTCTGGCCGGCGCCTTGGCTGGTCGGCTCTTCGGCCTGGCGCCCCGCCCGGCCCTGTTCGTCGGAGCGATGGTGGCGTTGTCGAGCACGGCGTGCGTCTTGCGCGTTCTGGGTGATCGCACGGCCCTCGACAGTGCGTACGGACGCAATGCCGTCGGGATCCTGCTGCTTCAGGACGTCGCCGTGGTCCCGCTGACTCTGGTGTTGTCGCTTGCGGGGAGAGAAGCCGGACCCGCCGTCCCCTGGACCGTCATTGCGCGCAACGCGATCCTCGTCGTCGCGACGGTCGGCGGCGTCGGATTCCTGCTGGGCTACGCGATTCCGCGACTTCTCATTCGCCGTCCCTGGGGAAGCAACCGCGAGCTACCGATCCTCCTCGCCATCGTCATCGCGACCGGATCGGCCATCCTAGCGCACGGCATCGGGTTTTCGCCCGCCATCGGCGCTTTCATCGCGGGGATGTTTGTGGCCGAGTCGCCCCTCGCCGCCCAGGTGCGCGCCGACGTGGGATCCTTGAGGGCGACCTTTCTCACCTTGTTCTTCGCCTCGGTCGGGATGCTGGCCGAGCCGCGCTGGATCGTCGAGCACGCCCATCTCGTCGGCGGAACGGTCTGCGCCATCGTCGTCGTCAAGGCGATCCTCGTCTGGATCGTCGCGATGATTCTCGGTTGCCGACCCGGCGTAGCGCTGGCCACCGGACTCTGCCTGGCCCAGGTCGGCGAGTTCTCCTTCGTCTTCGCCGAGATCGGGCGGTCGAGCGGCATTCTTTCCCCGGAGACATTCCGTCTTCTGGTCGCCTCGACGATCGCCACCCTGATCGTCACCCCCTATCTGGTCGCCGTCGCGCCGCGCGTCGCGAGGCGGATGGATCGCTTCGCCCCTCCTTCTTCGCGCGATCCGGACGCGGTCGATTCCGAGGCGCAACTCCCGCTCGGCTCGGTCCTGATCGTGGGATTCGGCCCGGCCGGTCGCCGGGTGGCCGAGGCCCTGCTTCCGGAGTACGGCGGACGCATCTCGGTCGTGGATTTCAATCCGCAAAACGCCGAGACGGCGCGGCGACTGGGGATCGAGGTTCACGTGGGCGACGCCCAGCAACCCGACCTCTTGATTCATTCGGGTATCCGCTACGCCCGCGCCGTGGTGGTCACGCTTCCCGATTTCGCCGCGGCGCGACACGCGATCGAGGCCTGTCGCGACCTCAACCCCGAGGTCCACATCACGGCGCGCGGAAGGCACCACCGGTTCGCCGAGCAGCTCACGCAAGCCGGCGCCAACGCGGTGATCGACGAGGAGAGCGAAGCCGGACTCCGCCTCGCATCGAGTGTCCGAAGAGAATTGGGGTTGGAGAAGGACAACCCGCCCGATCCCGTGATCTAAGGCCGTGTCCCAGGAGTTCCTTGCACGATTCCCCAGCCCGCGCAGCGGGCGACATAAGGGTAGCCACGGGCGTCAGCCCGTGGGAAAAAGGCGTCTCTTCTCACAAAAGTCCCCGCAAGGGGGCGACATAATAGAGTGTTGCCGATTGTTCCCGGGACACGACACTAGGATCGGGTAGAGTCCCCGAGACGCGGCGTTTGCTCTTTTCGAAGGTTCTCGCGCGCTTCCTCGACGATCCGCATGAATCGGCGGCCATACTCGACGTAGCTCTTGTAGCGCGCCTCGTCGCGCGACTCCCCTTGGTCCTCGTGAAACACGACTTCGAGGTGCGGCTCGATCGAAAACCCGCCGTCGTATCCTCGCGCGACCAGATCGGACACGATTCGCTTCACGTCGCCGTCTCCGTCCCCCGGATAGGTGAATCGCGCTTCATCGAAGATCTCGCCCGGTCGCTCGCGCGTGAACACGCCGTCCTTGATGTGGACGTAGGCGACGTGGTCGCGCACCTTCGAGTAGAACTCCCACGCCGACTGACGCGGCCAGGGTTTGGGCTTCGACCGGTCGGCGGTGAAGACCGGATTGCCCGTGTCGAACACGAGACGGAGCCCGGGAACGTTTTCGAGAAGACGCAGCGTGAACGGCCATCCCATCCCGCCGTAGTTGGCGCAGTTCTCGTGAACCGGCTGAATCCCCTCGTCGAGGAACATCTCGACCAGCGTCCGCAGCCGCTCGAACCGCTCCTCTTCCATCTGGTCCTCGGGATCGCGATCCTGGAGCACGGCGAAACTCATGATGCGGACCAGGTCCGTCCCCAGGTGCTTCATGCGGGGAATGGCGCGGCACGCTTCGTCGAGCGACGAATCGAACGGCTCGGCGATCTTTTTGCCCCAGTTGGCGATCGCCGAGCCGAAACAATTGATCCGCACGCCGGATTCTTCGAGTCGGCGCGCGACCTCGTCGAACTTAGGGTCGGGGATGTCGTGGATGTTCTTTCCATCCACGTTGCGCGACTCGATGCATTCCCAGCCCAGTTCCCGGGTGGCCCGAATCTGGCCGTCGATGTCGGCGGCGGCCTCGTCCGCAAAACCGGTGTAGTACATGATGGTGAAAGCTCCTCAGGAATATCGAATGCCAATCCGCGCGGGACACGAACCGCAGCACCGCCTCTTGTAGCGCAATCCGAAGCGCTTGTCGATAGCGGGTTCTCCAACGCCGTCCGACAGGGTGCAACCCGCGCCATTCTTTGGAGCGGCCTTTCAGCACGAGCGCCTGTCGTCGATTGACAGAATGGCGGAGGGTGGAGTAGCATTCTCGACGTGCCCGGTGGGACCCAGGCGGCCCGTTCACGGCAGTCTTTGCGGACGTGCACACGTTGCCGCCTGTTTGGAGGTTTGGGTGTTTTTTGCACGCGGGCCGAGGGTGGTGGCCGCAGTCGCTCAGGAATGTGGAGGAGTTTGGGGGGACGGGTCGGATGAGAAAGACGGTCTATCTGGACGCCACAATTCCCAGCTACCTGTTTGACGAACGGAAGAATCTTCGCGAGTACGTCGGAGTGACGAAGAAGTGGTGGAGCGAGGAGAGCGCCCATTTCGAAGTCTATGTATCCGAAGAAACCATTGCCGAATTGAGCGAGGGGGATTATCCTCACCGAGACCGGATACTGGAGTTTGCGGCACAGCTCAGGGTTTTGCCGTCCGACGAACGGATACTGGAAATCGCGCGGGTCTATTTGGACAACTATCTGATGCCGCAAGTGCTCAAGGGCGATGCCTTGCATCTTGCATACGCGGTCTTCTACAAGTGCGATTTTCTGTTGACCTGGAACTGCAATCACTTGGCGAATGCGAACAAGAGACAACATATCCGCATCGTAAATGCCCGACTCAACCTGCCGACCCCTGAGATTGTGACCCCCTTGGAGCTGTTCACGGAGGATAACCATGATCACGAATGATCTGCTGGAGGCGAAATACCGAGCGCAGCGCGCGTTGGCCGCGCAGGGGGGCGACGATTTGCGCGCGTATGCCCGGAATCTGCGTCGGGTCGTGCGAGACGCGGAGCACAAATACGGTCTCAAGTTCCGCTATCGGCGCACGTCGAAGATCGGAAAGCCCCAAACATGAAAGGCAGACCGAACAAGACCGCCAACGAAATCCCGACCGAATACGACTTCGACTACTCGAAAGCCGTCCGAGGAGAATACTACAGGCGACTCCTGAAAGAAGGCTCCAACATTGTCATCCTCGAGCCGGATGTGGCGAAAGCGTTCAGCGATTCGGCGGCGGCGAACGAGGCGCTGCGATCGCTCCTCGACCTGACCCGCTCAACACAGCGTTTGAAGAACCGCTCCAAGGCACGCGCGACGAAACCCGCAGCCCGGCATCGAACCTGAACGTCTCCACGTTTCTCAAACTCCGAAGGCAACCGACAACCCCCACCGCTCCCTGCGCTCTTGTTTTTCTTGCCGAATCGCAACCTTCCCATAATGTAAACTGGGATAGGCTCTCGACCGGTAGTTCGTGTTGCGGTATCGTCACCCCTCTCACGCCGCGCCCGGCAAGGCCGCCGGAGAGGGACATGGGAGCCGCCGCGGCCCGATTCCCTTGAAGAAAGGAACGATCCGATGAAAAGACAGAGAATCAACTGGCTTGTGTTGTGCCTGATCCTGTGCCTGGCGGCAGGACCCGCGATGCTCGCCCGCGCGGAGGATGAGAACGAAAAGACGGTTTCCTGGAATGAGCTGCCGACCGTCGTCCAGGAACAGATGTCGGAGTATGCCAACGACGTCACCAAGATCGAAATGGAAATCGAGAAAAGCAAGACGCAATACGAAGTGGAATTCAAAAAGGACGGCAAGAAGCGCGAACTGGAGATGGATGCGGACGGCAACGTTCTTGAAGAAGGCGATGACGACTGAGTCGGTCCGTCTCGCTTCTGAGAGGATCTAAACCGTTTGCCAACGGTCTGGGAGCGCGGTAGAAAGGCTCTCAGGCCGTCGGTTCTTTGCGGAAGCGAGGGGAGAAGATGCGGGTTCCGGCGGTGGAAGACTCGAAGCGTTTGCAGCAGGCTCTGGGGACGGGTCTGCGAAAAGCGGGCTATGCCGTCGACGTCACGGGCGACGGCGAGGAAGGCCTTTGGTTTGCCGATAGCAACGACTACGACGCGATCGATCTCTCTCTGCTCAACAGCAACGATTCTCTCACCCATGACGATCTCTCGCATCTGTTCGAAGCTTTGTGGCGCAAGGACGCGGCGCGCAGCGACGACTCGCACGGCGGTCTCGGATTGACCCTGGTCGCGCCGCGCTCGCCCAAGTCCTCGACCTGTCGTTGCGGACGGCACTGACTCGGAATTCGGAATTCCTCGTTGTTCTGGAGCTCCCGTCGAGGAATCCCGTCGACCCTCTCGCCTAGGGGCGTTCTTGGAGCCCCCCTGTTCTCTCTCTCCTTGAATATCGCGGCCGGACAGGTCAGGATGAGGACGGCGAAGAAGGGAGAGGGGGCCGTGCGGCAGGAACTGGACTTCTCGACCAACTGGCGATTCCAAATCGGCGAGCCCGAAGACGCGCGGAAAGAAGCGCTCGACGATTCGGGGTGGGAGCGCGTTCATCTCCCTCACACCTGGAACGCCGCCGACACCTTCACCGACGCACCGGGCTACTATCGCGGTCCCGGATGGTATCGTAAGCGTCTCGATCTGCCCGAAGGATGGGAGAACAAGCGCGTTTGGATCGAGTTCGGCGCCGCGTTCGCCCTCGCCCATGTCTGGCTCGACGGCCACCCGGTCGGTCCCAAGCCAGATACCCCCGAGACCGTCGATCTGTACCCCGTCGCGTCCGCCGAATCCGCGATCCTGCTCTCTACGATTCCTCGCGTCGCCCCCCCCTACATGGGGGGCTTCACGGGATTCCACGTCGACGCGACGGAATGGCTGCGCCAGGGCAAAAATCTCCTTGCGGTGCGGGTCGATAACACCCATGACCCCAACATTCTACCAGGCAAAGAGTCTCCCGATTTCAACCTCTACGGCGGGCTCTATCGCGAGGTCCACCTCCTTGCCCTGAACCCACTCCACGTCGCCCGTCACGGCGTCACAGTCGTCACGCCGACCGTCTCCGAGCGTTCCGCGACGGTCCGGGTCGAAGTCGTCGTCGAGAACGAGGGCGAAGAAGCGGCGGATTGTGCGTGTGCGGTGGACATAGTGGACTCGGTGGACGGGGTGGACAAGAAGGTTTTGAGTCTCGAGTCGATGGCGAGCATCGGCGGCGGTCGAGAGCACCGGTTTGTCCTCGAATCCCCCGAGATTCCGAATCCGCGTCTTTGGTCCCCCGCCTCGCCGCACTTGTACACGGCGAGAGTTCGGATCGAGTCCGGCGGCGAGTGCGTCGACGAACAACTCGTCCCCTTCGGGTTTCGTTGGTTCCGTTTCGACCGGGAGAGAGGATTCTTCCTCAACGGCCGGCCGCTCTGGCTGCGCGGCATGAACCGCCACCAGGACTATCCGGGCCTGGGCAACGCGGTTCCCGAACGCCTGCAGGTGCGCGACGCCGAGCGCATCCGGGAGATGGGGGGCAACTTCGTCCGCACGTCGCATTACCCTCAGCATCCCGCCTTCCTCGACGCGTGCGACCGCCTCGGCATCCTCGTCTACGAGGAAATCGCCACTTGGCAGAGCATCGGCAAGGGCGACGCGTTCGCCGACAACGCCGAACGAATGCTCCGTGAGATGATCGCGCGGGACAAGAACCACCCCTCCATTATTCTCTGGGGCCTGATGAATGAGCATCGCTCGAAACCCTTGTTCGAGCGACTTCACGCGGCGGCGCACGAGGCCGACCCGACGCGCCTGACCGTCTACGCCGAGAACCGAATCGATATCGGAAAAGAAAAAGGGACCGTCGGCATCGCCGACGTTCTCGGAATCAACTACAAGCTCCCGCATCTGAACGAGTTCCGCGCCGACCTGCCCGGCGTCACGTTTCTCAGCAGCGAGCACACGAATTTCGACGCCGCCGTCCGGGGCGATCTCGATAACGAACTCGCCATGGTCGAGAAACTGGCGATCGACCTCGGTATTCTCGAAGCCCGCCCCTGGATGGCGGGTGGCGCCCTCTGGTGCATGCACGACTACGGCACCGAATACGAACCCAGCCGTCCGATCCAACACGCCGGCGTTCTCGACGCGTGGCGGATTCCGAAAGAAGCGCATCATCTCCTGCGGAGCCGCTGGCTCGACGAACCCGTGATTCACATCTGCGGCCACTGGACTTGGCCCGGGAGAGAACGCGAGACGATTCGCGTCCTGGTCGTCCACAACTGCGAGCGGGTCGAACTCTTTCTCAACGACAGTGGCACGGGCGTCCCGCCCGTGTCTTCGGCTCGGCGAGCGACGGTCATCTCGGAACATGGGCAAGATGCCCATGCCACTATGGAACATGAGCGGGACGTTCATGCCACTTCGATCGGCAATCCGCTGGAGTTCAAGGTGCCCTATGCTCCCGGAGTTCTTCGCGCGGTGGGATATCGCGGAGAGAAGAGGATCGAGTCGCGAATCGAGACAGCGGGGCCGCCCATCGCCCTGAGGCTGACCGCGCACCCCGACGCACTCCGGGCGGACGGCAGAGACGTGGCCGAGATCACGGCGGAAATCGTCGATGCCGAGGGACGACGCGTGCCGACCGCCTCGGCCGAGGTCGCCTTTTCGGTCGATGGCCCCGCGACGCTCCACGGTCTCGGCGGTCTTGCCTCCACCCCCATCGTGGGCGGCGTCGGACGCATCGCCCTCCGTGCGTCGGATCGCGCCGGCGACGTCCGAGTCGAGGCGTCGAACGCGGAACTGGGGTCGGTCTCCGTGAACGTGGGGACAAGCGACAAGGCTCGATAGATTCCCTCAATACCGATAGAGCGAGTAGCGTTCCATCGCGTCCATGACGGCCTGGATATTCTGCGGACGGACGCCGGGATAGAGCGTGTAACTCATCAGGAGCCCGCCCTCGCGGCGCGAAAGGGCCCCGACCTCTTCGCGGATCAACGCGTCGATCCGCGTGGGGGCCGCAAACGGCGTGATCTGCTCGCGGTCGATATCGAGATCGATGCAGACCCGCCCTCCCAGGTGTTGCCGAATCCATTCGACGCCGTTCACCAGGTCCTGAAGACGGATCACGTTCGGTTGGACGGCGAGAAGGTCTTCCGCGAGCAGGCGGATGTCGCCCGCGGTCACGATCTGGGCGATGGCGCCCTTCTCTCGCGTCGGGGCAATCTCGCGCTCGTAGACCGGCCGGATGAACTCGCGAAACTGGCCCGGCGAAAGCGCGGGGCCGCTGTTCGACCCCAAATCCTCGGGATACTCGATCCACTCCGCGCCGAGATCCAGGAACCTGCGAACAAGAACCAGGTTGAATTGCTCCACGATCCGGATGAGGATCGGCAATTGCAGAGCGTCCTCGGCCATATCGGCCAGGATGTTGTCGTGTCCCCGGAGGTAGGCGAGTCGCTGAAATGTGTGACCGGGCGGAAGAGACGCCTTGGCGGGGCGGTCCTTTCCGGCGGCGGCCAGGTCCTCGGCGATCCGACCCCAATGAATCGGCCCCATCCCCGAATCGGTGTCGGGATCGGGAGCGTGGAAACCCTCGAAGGCGCTCCAGCTCTCGAGCGGGTGCTCGATAACGGTTCCCGCCACTCCGTCCTTGTTCGTCCGCCACACGCATCCCCAGGAGTCGGTCCACGGCCGGCCGGCCTTCTCCCAAGGATGGAGCAGGGGCGCCGACGGAGGCTCGAAATCGTGCGCGCCGGGGAAGAGAAACGGATGCGAGCACATCAGCTCATGCAGCGCGTCGGGCGGATAGAACATCCAACACGTCGGATGGATTCGGAAACGCATCGGAATATAGTCGGGACTCTCGAACCGAACGGCGCGCAACAGGTTTTCGCGTCGCGACATGGCGGACCTCCCAATGGACCGCGACCGCGTCCCGCGAGCGAGGCGCGGCCTCCAGTCACTGAGTCCGATCGAGCAGATCGCCGAGCTCGGCCACAGAGCCGAGCACGGGAGCGCCGCAGGATACAAGCCGTTCACGGGAGTTGTGTCCGCTGGGAATCAGCAGACAATCCACTCCCATGACACTGGCCACTTCGTAGTCATGTCGGGTATCGCCCACAAACACCACATCGGAAGGAGACAAGGACAGCGTTCGAAGAAGATGCTTACCGATCTCCGCCTTGCCGGCCGCGTAATGGTCGTCCAGCCCGGCGAGATTCGAGAAGAAACGCCGCACCCCGAGCGCCGTCGTGACCTCCTCCAATCGACTCTGTTTATACGCCGAAAGGATGGACTGAGTCAACCCCGCATCGGCAAAGGCTTGCAGAACCCGCTCGGCTCGCGGCTGCAGCCCACATTCGCCGCGCCGACGTTCGTACTCGACGATGAACTCCGTCGCGATCTTCTCGTAAGGCTCTCCCTCGCAGTCGAGGCCGATCTTGCGATAGTAGTCCGCGACCGGGAAGTCGAAAAAACCTCCGTATTGGCGCAACGTGATGGGTGCCTTCCCCCGCCGATGGAGAAGACCGTTGACAATCTCGACGCACAGCCACGCGTCGTCGAGGAGCGTCCCGTTCCAGTCCCAGACGACGTGGCGATAGTCGAGAATGTCGCGCCTGAGACCGGGATTCACCTCGGGATCCTCCTCCCGCATACTCTTGTCTCGCACCCGTCAATGCCCCTTCGAGCGACGGATCTCGATGCTCCAGGATCGGAAGGTCCGTGTCAACCGTTTGTCGCGCCGCCGCTCCGGCCCCTGTCTAGCTTGACTTCGCGCGGAGGCGTCTGGCATCCTGGACACAGGATATTGCCGCAGGACCGGAATCGGCCGGAGGAATGTCCGGCCCTGTTTGAAAGGAGGGGAACGTCATGGCCGTCACACCATCGAACATGCTCCCCCTGGGAACGCCCGCACCCTCGTTTCGTCTGCCCGATACAACGGGGAAAATGGTGGACATCGAGGACTTCCAGGACGCGCCCGCCCTGGTCGTGATCTTCATGTGCAACCACTGTCCCTTCGTCAAGCACATCCGACTGGGTTTGGCCGACATGGCCAAGGACTTTCAGAAGCAGGGGGTCGCCGTTGTCGGCATCAACTCCAACGACGTGGCGAACCACCCCGACGACAGCGTCGACAACATGGCCCGGGAGGTCCGCCTGGCCGGCTACACCTTCCCCTATCTCTTCGATGAATCGCAGGAAGTAGCCAAAACCTATCGCGCCGCGTGCACGCCGGATTTCTACCTGTTCGACAAGGAACGCAAACTGGCGTACCGCGGCCAGATGGACGATAGCCGCCCCAGCAACGGCATCCCGGTCACCGGGTCCGACCTTCGAGCCGCCGTCGACGCGGTTCTCCAAGGGCAAGCCGCCTCCGGCAATCAGAAGCCGAGTATCGGATGCAACATCAAATGGCGGGCCGGCAACGAACCCGACTACTTCAAACGCTGAGTCGTCATGCGAGTCTACGAGAACGCCACCACGCTCGATTTTCCAATCGAGACCGTGTTCGATTGGCATCGCCGTCCGGGCGCCTTCGAGCGGCTCGCCCCGCCCTGGCAACGGGTGCGCGTCCTCGAGAAGGAAGGCGACATTTCCGATTCCGACCTCCTGGCCTTCGAGATACGACAAGGGCCCATCCCGCTGCGTTGGATCGCCGTTCACGAAGGCTTCAGCGAACCGATCCGTTTCTGCGACCGCCAAGTCAAGGGCCCCTTCGCCTCGTGGAAACACATCCATCAGTTCCACCCCGACGGACCCAAGCGCACCGTTCTCGCCGATCGTGTGGAATATGAAATGCCGCTGGGGCCCTTGGGCGCGCTGGTCGACCGTTTCTACCTGCGCGGCGTCCTCCACAACATGTTCGAGTTCCGCCACCGTCGTCTGCGCGACGATCTCGAACGCCACGAACGCTTCGCCGACTGGGGGCCTCTGCGCATCGCGATCACGGGTTCGGGAGGTCTCGTCGGCCGCAATCTGACGGCGTTCCTCAGGTCGGGCGGCCACGAGGTGTATCAGGCGGTCCGCCGGGCCACGGAAGACCGTCCCTTCGAGTTCTATTGGGACCCCGCGCGCGGCGAGATCGACCGAGCGGCGCTCGAAGGGGTGGACGCGGTCATCCATCTGGCCGGCGAGAGCCTCGTCTCGGGTCGATGGACCCCGGAGCGCAAGGAGGCGATTCGGCGAAGCCGAACCGAAGGGACACGGCTCCTATGTCAGGCGTTGGCTTCTCTCAGGACCCGTCCGGCGACGCTCATCTCCGCCTCCGCCGTCGGTTACTATGGCAACCGCGACGACACGCCGCTGCACGAATCCGCGAACGCGGGGCATTCGTTTCTGGCCAAAGTCTGCAAAGAGTGGGAAGACGCGACGCGCCCCGCCCGTCTCGCGGGAATCCGAGTCGTCAATCTTCGCATCGGCATGGTGCTTTGCGCCGCGGGAGGCGCCTTGCGCCGTATGCTGGTCCCCTTCCGCGCGGGCCTGGGAGGACGCATCGGCAACGGAAGCCAGTCGGTCAGCTGGATTGCCATGGACGATCTGATCGGCGCGATACAATTCCTCCTTTTCACCGACTCGCTGGTCGGACCCGTCAACGCCGTCTCCCCCCATGCGGTCCGCAACGCCGAATTCGCCGAGAGCCTGGGACGCGTTCTCCATCGTCCCGCGCTCGTCCCGTGTCCTGGCGGTTTGCTTCGTCTCGTTTTCGGCGAAATGTCCGACGAAGTGTTGCTGTCGGGCTGCCGGGCGGTGCCCGCCAATCTCCTCGACGCCGGCTTTCGATTTCTCTACGACGACCTCGAGGAGGCGTTGCGACACGAGCTGGGAAGACCCGTCCAGGGCAAGGCCGATCGCGAGGCCTTGTGTTCGGCCTAATCCGAACGAGGCGAGATCCGCGTCGTGTCGCCCCACGGCGCCGGGCAGTCGGTCGATGCCTGGTAGATGGGCGCACCGATCGCTGCCGTACACCGAAAGACCGACCGTTTCATCGACCGTTCTCCTTTCCCTAGCCATCCCGGCACGGCCGTTCGCCGACCGCGCGCCTCGACAGTGGGACCCGTCGAGATCGGCGTCTCTCGTCGGACCCCCTCCTCCCATCTGTGTCGCGACCATGTCGATTTCATTTCCCCCTTCCCCGGCTCGGTTTTGGCGCTCCGTGGTCCCTTCGCGGCACGAGAGCGCACGGCTGGTCCCCACGAGACGGAGTCCCCCCAATCCCAAGCGCCGCGACCACACCAGCGGCGGGTCGGGTTCTACCCGTTCTTGCCCAGCCAGGCGCAAAGAGGCAAATGGGCGCCACAAATGAGTGTCCGTCGTTTCTGTTGACACCCCCGGCGGGGCGAGTAGAATGCATCATTCGGCGAATGCGAGGACTGGGGGCGGACCCTCGTACCCCCTTTCCGCCGCCGTTTCGTGCCCGGGGCGCGGGGCGATCCTATCGACGCCAAAACCGCCAGGATGAACCTCCACATCACGCCTTACGAACTGCTGGCGCTGCCGGTTCTGCTGTTCTCGATCATCTGTCACGAGGTGGGACACGCCTACGCCGCCTATCGCGGAGGAGACGATACCGCCCGTCTTCAGGGGCGGCTCTCGTTCAACCCCCTGGTGCACATCGACCCGATCGGAACCGTCCTCGTTCCGCTGATCCTGATCCTCAGTCCCGTGCGACTGCCTCTCGTAGGTTGGGCCAAGCCCGTGCCCATCAACACCTCGCGGCTCAGGTCCGCGAAGTGGAACCTGATCGTGTCGGTGGCGGGCGTGGCCATGAATTGGGCCCTGATCCTGGGCGCCTGCATCGTCATGAGAATTCTCCTGTGGTTCGACTTCGTACCGACGCGCTCCCCCGGGGGAGGGCAGATGACGACCTCGTTGGTCGTCTTCGTCATTCTTCAGCATTTCATTCTGATCAATCTCCTCCTCATGATCTTCAACCTGATCCCGATTCCCCCGCTCGACGGCTCGCACGTGCTTTTCCATTTCATCCGTACTCGCGACTCGATCGCCTTTCAGGCGTTTCAGTTCCTTGAAAGGTACGGCTTTCTCATTCTGCTGCTGCTCTTGTGGATGGGCGTCTTGGGTCGAATCCTGTGGCCGATTCTGAGTTTGTTCATCGCGGCCTTGGGGTTCATCTTTCAGATGCGGATCCTCTGGGTGTTCTGAGAGTGCCGGTTCGCTTTGCGCATACCGGTCCCAACACGAAACAGGAAGGTGGACGGCTCGAACTATGGCCAAGCGAAAACGCATTCTGAGCGGAAATCGCCCGACCGGGCTGTTGCATCTGGGCAACTATGTCGGAGCACTCCGAAACTGGGTCCGGCTCCAGGACGAATACGAGTGTTTCTTCATGGTCGCCGATTGGCACGCGCTCACCTCCGACTACGCCGATCCGTCCGGTCTCGAACTCCACACGAGCGAGATGATCCTCGACTGGCTCGCGGTCGGCCTCGATCCCGAACGGAGCACGCTCTTCATCCAGTCGAAGGTCAAACAGCACGCCGAGCTCAATCTCCTCCTCAGCATGATCACCCCGCTCCCCTGGCTCGAACGCTGCCCCACCTATAAGGACCAGATCGGCCAGATGGCGAACAAGGACCTCGGCACCCACGGCTTCCTGGGCTATCCGGTCCTCCAGGCCGCCGACATCGTCATCTATAAGGCCCACGCCGTCCCCGTGGGCGAAGACCAGGTCCCCCACGTCGAGATGTGCCGCGAGCTCGTCCGGCGATTCAACAACTTCTACGGCGAAGTCTTTCCCGAACCGCAGCACATCCTCAGCCCCGTCCCCAAGATGCTTGGGGTCGACGGGCGCAAGATGAGCAAGAGCTACGACAACTGCATCTATCTCAAGGACTCTCGCCCCACCGTCCAGAAGAAGGTGAGGACGATGGTCACCGACCCGGCGCGCGTCCGGCGCAACGACCCCGGTCATCCCGAGGTCTGCAGCGTGTTCGACTATCACAAGATCTTCAATCCCGACGAAGTGCCCCAGATCGAGAAAGAGTGCCGCGCCGGATCGCTCGGGTGCGTGGACTGCAAGACGAACCTGGGCGAGAAGATCAACCGGATGCTCGATCCGTTCCGCGAGAAACGCGCCGTTTACCAACGCGAGCCCAAGCGGGTGGCGAAGATCGTCCAAGAAGGAAATCTGCGCGCGCAGACCGAGGCCGAGGCCACCCTGGCGCAGGTCAGGGAGGCGATGCATCTTCCGGCCTAACAGGTTGGCGGGTTCGAAGGTTCCAGGTTCAAAGGTTCGGGGACTCGGTAGGGAAAACTGGGACGAGGATCCTATATGGGCGCCTTCAAGCGATTCGAGGACATAGAGTGCTGGCGCGAGGCGCGCGCGCTCGTCGTGGCGGTCTACAAGATCACGAACCTGAGCGGCTTTTCCAAAGACTTTGCATTGCGCGATCAGATTCGACGCGCGGTTCTCTCGATCATGTGCAACATCGCGGAAGGATTCGAGAGAGGGCGCAAGAAGGAGTTCGTCCGATTTCTATCGATAGCGAAAGGCTCCGCGGGCGAAGTCCGATCGCAGCTCTATGCGGCCGCCGACCTGGGGTACATCGACGCAGAGACGTTTCAGTCCCTCTCCGACGCCGCGGCGAAAATCAGCAGAATGATCTCGGCGCTGATTGATTACCTTGAAAAGGATATGATCAAGACCAGAGAATAAGGAACGAACCGTCGCGCACGGTTGCCATCGAACCAGGAACCTTCGAACTTGGAACCTTTGAACCCAAGTCTTTCGAACCTGCGAACCTGCGAACCTTCGAACCTGGAACCTGGAACCTACAACATATGTCTTACAACGTAAGAATCGACGTCTTCGAAGGTCCGTTCGACCTGCTCCTCCACCTGGTGCGGGTCCACGAGATGGATATCTACGATATCCCGATCGCCGAAATCGCGACCCAGTACCTTGCCTACATCAAAGAGATGGAGAAACTCGACCTCGACGTCGCCGGCGAGTTCCTGGTGATGGCCGCCACCCTCGTCAACCTCAAGTCGCGCACCCTCATGCCGCCCGTCGTGCCCGAGGACGCCGAGACCGAAGAGGAAGAGCCGCTCGACGAGGAGGGCGACGAGATCCGCAGCGCCCAGGACCTGATGCGCCGCTTGATCGAGTATCGTCAGTTCAAGGAGATGGCCGTCCAACTCTCGCAACGCGAAGAGGATCAGCTGCGGCTCTTCTATCGCAACACGGTCCTCCCCGTCGTCGCCGACCCCGAAAGCGGCAAGGAGACCCGCGAGGACATCAGTCTGTTGTTCAGCGCCTTCGCGCGCATCCTCGACTTCACCGAAGGACGTCCGGCGCACCACGTCGCCGACGAAGAGTTCTCGGTCGAGGAGAAGATCGAGTTCTTGACCAAGGAAATCGACCGCCGCAAGCGTCTGGCGCTTTCGGGCCTGATCCGCCGCTGCGTCGGCAAGGCCGAGATTCTCACCCTCTTGCTCGCCATGCTCGAAGTCTGCCGGCTCCGACTGGCGCGCGTGAAACAGGCCGGCAACTACCAGGAAATCTATCTAGTCCACCCAAGCGAGATCGAAAACGATGACGAAGAAGACGACTGAGCCCCCCGACAACCGCGACGCCGACCTCCCGCCCGAGGATCGTCCGCCCGAGATCGATCGCGAATCCGCCGCCGAAGACGAGAACGACGAAGACTCGCCCCAGTCCGCGATGGCCTACGTCGAGGAGGTCGACTTCTCGGTCCCCATCGAGTCCGAGGAACCGGAGGCGGAAATCTCGGAGATCGAGGAGGAAGAGGCGTTCGTCGAGGACATGCCCGAGGCGGCGCTTTTCGAGACTCCCGACGAGCTCAAGTCCGCCGTGGAGTGTCTCCTCTTCACGACCTCGCATCCCCTGAGTCTCAACCGACTCCGAGCCATTCTCGGCGACGTGGACTCGAGAACCCTGCGCGGCGCCGTCGCCCAGATTCAAGCGGAATACGACGCCCGCACGACCGGTCTCCAAATCGTCGAGACCGCCGAGGGCTACCTGATGTGTACGCGGCCCGAGTATGCCGACGTGATCCTGCGCCTCCACCGCCAGAGGAAACGCAATCCCTTGACCGTGACCGCTCTGGAGACGCTCGCCATCGTCGCCTACAAACAACCGATCACTCGCGCCGAGATCGAAATGATCCGCGGCGTCGAGTCGAGCGGAGTGCTCCGCAACCTTTGCGACATGGGACTGGTCAAGGTCGTCGGGCGCAAAGAGGTGATCGGCCGCCCCCAACTCCACGGCACCACCTCCGTCTTCCTGCGGACGTTCGGCCTGCGGTCGCTCGAAGAACTCCCCACCCTCCAAACGCTGCGCAAACGCTACGGCTCGAAGGTCTCTTTCGCGGAAACGATGACCCAGGCCGTCGAAGAAATCGAGCCGCCGACCGAGTCTCCAGCCGACGAATCGCCGCCCGAGGAGCCCTCCACGCCGGAAGTCCCGCCGGAATCGCCCGATCCGAACGGTCAGCCTTGATGGGCACGCGACTCGTCCGATACCTGGCTCAGTGCGGCGTCGCCTCGCGGCGCGGCGCGGCGGACCTGGTACGGCAAGGGGTGGTCTCCGTCAACGGCGAAATCGCCACCAACGTCGCCCTATCCGTCGAACCCACGGACCAAGTCGCCGTCCGAGGAAAAGAGGTCCGTCCCGCCGCTCGGACAACGGTCCTCATGCTCCACAAACCCGCGGGAGTCGTCTGTTCGCGCCGCGATCCGCACAATCCCGATACGGTGATCGACCTCATCCCCGCGGAGCTTCGGCCGCGCCTCAAACCGGTCGGACGGCTGGACAAGGACACGACCGGCCTGCTCTTGCTGACCGACGACGGAGATCTGGCGTTCCGCCTGACCCACCCGCGCTATGGGATCGAGAAGACCTACGTCGCCCTGGTCGAGGGCGGCGTCGCGCCCGAAGAGATCGAGGCGCTACGCGAAGGCGTCCATCTCGAGGAAGGCTGGACCGCCGAGGCCAAGGTTCGCATCCTCGACGAGGCGCGCGATCGCACCACGCTCGAGATCCGCATTCACGAAGGCCGCAAACGTCAGGTTCGCCGAATGTGCGAGAAACTAGGGCACCGCGTGGTTCGGCTCGAACGTACAGAGTTCGGCCCCTTGAAGATCGGGCGCCTCCAGCCGGGAGCGTCGCGCGAGCTCACACCCAAAGAGACCGCCTCGCTTCGACAAGCCGTTGGCTTGGCGGACGAGCTGATCACAACACACGATGAATAAGAGGAGGCCCACGAATTGCACGAATTCTCACGAATTCGGATGGGGTCCCGCGTCGCAAGAATTCGCGAGAATTCGCGCAATTCGTGGGCGGTTCTTCCGTTCGATCTTGCTCCGTGCGGTCGAGGCGTTTCTCGAAACGCCGTCGGGCGCCGCCGTTCGGCGCGTCCCCCGATCGACTACGGCTTGCGCGGCTGATCGGGAACGGCCACGGGAACCGGAGCTTCGGTGGTCGAAGTCTCGGCGGCGGGCTCTTCGGCCGCAGCCTCTTCACCCATGGGTTCTTCAGCCGCTGGCTCTTCGGCCGGGGCTTCCTCTGCGGACGGAGTCTCCATCGCCGATTCGGTTGTCGATGTCGCGACGGCGTCGCTCGCGGGCTCCTCGGCGGCAGGAACCTCTTCGCTCATGGGGACCTCGGCCGGCGAGACCGCGGCGGCTCCGGCGTCGGGCGCGTCGGATGCAGGCTGCATCGCCTCAGGCTCCTCGGCGGGCATCGGCTCTTCGGCCGCCGGGGCCTCCGGCATCGGTTGCTCGGGCGCGGGCGCTTCGGCCACTGGAGTCTCCGCGGGCGCCGGGGGGAGCGGCGGCGGTTCGCTCTGTTGCGAGCCGCATCCGATCATCCCGGCCGACACGACCAGCAGGACCAGAAGCGATAACGAAAGGACGAGTCTCATATCTCTTCCTCCAAGAAAAAGGGATCGGGCCGACGGGGCCGCGAATGCGGTCCGTCCGACTCCGTGATGCGTAAGTGACTTCCACTCCCACCATGAAACCCCAGAACGCCGCCGATGTCAACAGGACTCTTCCCACCTTGGGTCATCCGTCATGCTCGTCGTCTCCCTGTGAGCGTTCTCGTTCCTTCTGTCGTCGGCCTTCTTTCCACTCGATGCGTTTCCGGCCGCGGAGAGCCTTCTCCTTCTTGGCCTGGATCGGGTCGAGATCGTCGCGCGGCGAGACGCCCGGACCGGCCTTCGATCCTCCGGCGCCGCCTCGGAGCCAGACTTCGGGCGGGGGCGCGAATCCGAGGTCTTGGGCAGGGCTCTTCTCTCTCGCCTGAGCGCTGCGAGCGCGCTTTTCGGCGTCCTTCCGAGCCTTGCGTTCGATCTCTTTGCGATGTTCGACCTGCCCGCGATCCATCGCGCCCATCTCGCGCGCGGTCAGCGTCTTCTCCATCTCGACCAGGTCTTCCCACTGGCCCCAATCCACCTCGCGTTCGCGCAGCGCCCGACCGCGAAGCCGGATCTGATCGGCATTGATCAGACCGTCGATCCATTCCGCCGGGATCGACTCGGCCCCGAACCGCGCGCCGAGAATCGCGCCGACGATGGCGCCGACCGTGTCGGCGTCGCCCCCCTCGTTGACCGCGGCGATCATACCGCGCGTGAAATCGGACGACGAGAGAGCGCGATAGAGCGCCATGACGACCGATGCGACGGCGAATCCGGCATGACATTGCGCGATCTTCTCCAAGGGATTCGATTCGTTCGCGATCCGCACGACGCTCTGCGCGGCGAGGGTGTCGTTGGCTTCGCGCACAAGCGAGCCGAGCGACCGCAGGGCGTCGGAGAAGCGATGGAGATCGGTGCGTCGCGCGGAGGGATCGAGGAATTCCCCCCATTCGTCGTCGAGGCGCTCCTCCCAGATCCGGATCCAATCGGGGAGGTCCGAGGCGATGCCGTGGGGTGTGGACGATGCGGACGGGGCGAACGGGGAGGACGGAGTGGACTCGGAAGGGAGCTGGCGGCGGGCGAAGACCGCGACGACCCGCGCGACGGCCAGGGCCGCCGCAATCGCGCGTGGATCGCTGTGGGTGACGAGGGAGAACTCGACGGTCGCGCGCCCGAGCGCCTCTTCGTCGTCGGCGTAGTAGAGCCCGACCGGAGCGATACGCATCGCCGCGCCGTTGCCCGCGGAGGGTTGTCCGGCGGCGCGCGGATCGTCGACGCCCGCTCGAAGCGCGTCGACGGCCCGGCGGAAGAAGTGGCCCGTCCCGCGGTGCGATCCGAACGGCGCGTCCGAGGGGCCTTCGTCGGCCAGGCGCACATAGAGGTCCGCCAAGGCGCGTACGTCGGCCTCTCCACAAACGGCGAGCGTGTCGGCCACGGCGAGCGCTTGTTGCGTGTCGTCGGTATAGAGGCCTTGGAGTCGCCAGCGCCCCGGACGGTCGGCCTGCGCCTCGATCGGATCGACGTAGCCGGTCACTTCGCCGAAGATCTGTCGAATGCGACCCGCCTTCATGTTCTCGACCGGCGCGCCGAGTGCGTCGCCGACGGCCAGGCCGAGCAGGCAGCCTTCAAAACGGTTCATGAGTCCTCGCCTGTTGACGGTTCAGCAAGACGGAAAGCGGTTTCCGCGGGACTAGACCTCGTCGGCGAAGTGGCGCGCGTAACGCCGAAAGACGATCTGGGCCAGAACGTAGAGCACCGCCGTCGTGAGAACCGAGACCCCGAGAAACGCCAGTATCCGCGTATCGGAGGCTTCAAACGGCGCAGTGCGGTAGAGAAGAATGCGCCGGTAGGCCGCCATGATGGGAGTCGCCGGGTTGAGCCAGTATAAGGTCTCGACCCAACGCGGAATCCGCCCGTCGGCAACAGCCTGGTGAACGAGGCTGACGGGATAGACGATCGGAGTGGCATAGAACCAAGCCTGAAGCGCCACCTCGCTGAGCGAAGCCATGTCGCGGTAGAAGACGTTGACTGCCGAGACAAAAAGCGACAGCGCCAAAGCGAGGAAGGCGAGCAGAACCGTGACGGCCAGGAAGGCGAGGATCTGCGGCAGGATCATGATCCAGTCGAGACCCGAGATGCGCGACGTCATATAGAGAACGATCGGGAAGACGACGAGCATCCCCAGAAGAAAATCGACGAGTCCTCCCGCGAGCGTGGAGAAGGGGAACACTTCGATCGGCAGCGGCACCTTCTTGATGAGGTTCGAGTGGCTGAGAACCGACCAATGGGCCTCGGTCACGCACCGCGCCAGAAACGACCACCCCAGAATGCCGACGAGGATATGGAGAGCGAAGCTGACGTTGGGATTCGGCGACTCGACCCGGATGAACATGCCGAACGCGACGGTGAAGATCGCGACGAGGACCAGCGGCTTGGCGAAAGACCAAAAGAAACCGAGAACCGACGACTGGTAACGGACAATGAGGTCGCGCCGCACCAGGACGATGAGAAGATCGCGGACTTTCCAGATTCTCCGAAGCACTGTTACCTCATTGCCGCTCCGCGGTCATGCCACTTTCCGTTCCGGGTAGATGACCACGCCTTCGCGTGCGATCTTCTCCTTGAGACGCGGGTTGAGTGTCCGTTCGGGCCGCACCACGTCGATCTCATAGATCAGTGGGACGTTTTCGACCGCGTCGCAGATGTCCGACCACTCGGCCGGCGAGGCGTTGGGCGCAGAAATGGCAAGGTCAAGATCGGACGCCCGTCGCGCGGTATCCGTGGCCCGTGAGCCGAAGACCTTCACTTCTTGCACGGCCGTGAACCGGCGGAAAGTGGCGCGGAGAATGTCGAGTTCTTTAGCGCGAAGATTCATGGTCTTAATCCCACGCGAGCGTCTGAATGCACTCGGCCATGCGCCCCAAGAGCGGCGCATAGTCTTGGACGATGTGTCGATAGATGCGTCGCGCGAGCGCTTCGTCATACGCGTGGCTCGTCAGGTTGCGGTCGTCGAGCATTTGCAGCCACACGTCGGCCTCTTCGGGTGTTTCGATCAGGCCCTCGGCAAAGGCCTTTTTCAGCGTCGCGCGCGGGCTGCCGCATTCCAATCCACGATGCTCCAAGCAAAGTTGGAGGGCTTTCCAAGTGAGTTCAAAGGTGAACTCGAAGCGCTGAATGACTGCGTCGCGAAGGATCGGGGTCTCCGTCTGGGCGACGGCCTCTTCCAACCGGGCGATAGCGTTGCGGACCTCGGCTTGGCGCTCCGTGAATCGTTCCTTGCTCATGATCGCAGTGCCTCCAGATTAGCACGAATCCGCTTTCCGAGTTTGGCGGATTCAGCAAACCGCTTTTCCAACGCAGTTCAACCGTGCCGCGCGGCGCTTGGCGTTCCCGAGGCCGGGCGATCCAGAAAGGACGCGAACCGGCTGTTGGCGATGCGCTGGCGCATGTACTCCCGCGCCTCGACGCGGGTCATGCCCTTTGTGTCCTCGTAGATTTTCTCCTGAATGCGTCGCTTCATCTCGATGCAGTCGAAGGTCTTAGTCTTTCGTTTCATCTTCTTTCTCCTTCACGGCGCCCGCAACGTCAAGCGGGGTCATGATCACAACCGGCCCGTAACCCTGTGCCGTATTCACTCCATCGAACGCACGGATTCGCGAGGGGTTCACCAAGTGCTTGAAGTTCCAGGAGACCACCACATCTGCGCGGGCAACGGAAGCGTGTGCCACGTGTGTGGCATCGTCCGTCCACTTGGGCGAAAGCACGCCGGCTGTCAGGTAGGCGTCACGCAAGTCGTCCACCTCGTCGCCCGATTCCAGGTACACGCAGTTCCCGGTCATCACTTGCCGAAGCAAGTCCTGAACGCGCTCGGGCGCCCCCGCCAACTCGCCCACGAGCGTGTCGGAGATCA
Source organism: Candidatus Sumerlaeota bacterium (assembly GCA_016931035.1). GTDB lineage: Bacteria > Sumerlaeota > Sumerlaeia > UBA8349 > UBA8349 > JAFGFN01. The sequence goes on along the minus strand of JAFGFN010000208.1, from coordinate 7,578 downwards.
GGGCCGTGGCTTGTCCCGTCAGGATCGCATCGAAGAACGGCTCGGTGCTCTCGGCGAACTCGTCGTCGAAGTACCCGCCGAAAGCCGAAGCGTCTACATACACCCGCATCTTGTCCATCACAATGCCTTCCCGCGCCGACGGAACCTCAAGGAGAAGGTGGAGCCAGTCTCCCGCCTTCTTTCCCTTATGCTACAATAGCACCGCCACGACCCCGCACTCCAGCGCGAATCGCAGGGACCGGCGCAAGGAGGAGAGCGTTGCTCAAGCATGACCCCGCTCCCTCGAACTGCATGAAGGCGAAAGGGCAGTGCTTATTCCACATGCCCCCTGCCTCAATCATCTATTATCCTGCTCCCAATGAAAGATGGCAATTTCGATCAGTTCCTCTCTAGATGCAGACCGTCTGCATTGGCGTTCATGTTCAATTACTCGTTCGGCTTTTTGCCTATCCCCTGCCACTATAGCAAGAAGGTTTCGATAGAGTTCGTCAATTCGTCCCTCATCCTTCATAGGGCTTGACGACTGCTCTATCTGAGACCACGGTTGTTTGTTCTCCTCACCTCTCTCGCAAAACGGGCACGCGGCTACACTGCCAATGAACCCACAGGAGTGACAGAAGATCTGATTGCACTTGCTGCATTTGTACGCGAACACCATCTCTTGCTCGCTGATCGTTTTCTTACATCTTGCACATTGGCAGTCGGGCCGCGCTTCCTTTTCCATTGCATCCAGTCGAGCGGCTTGCCCCTCTCTTGACAACACCTCGTTGACCACATATAGACCGGCTGTGATTTCATGAAGGACTTCATCGAAGGGATCTCTGCTGGCAAGTGAGCAGCCTGGATTGGGCGCATTCGCGACGGTTCCGTCGGCCCACATGATCTCCCAATCCCGGCCGGGATGAACGCGCTTGAAAATATCCTCTTGGACATGGGGAGGCATCCTACGCTCGAATTCGCTCTTGCCGCCGGTTATCACAATCAAGTAGTCAAAACTCGCTGATGGGTCAGATCTCTCAAGAGAGACGATCTTCAGATTGGGATACACCTGCTCTGCAATTGCTGTTCTCAAATACTTGACCTGGTTATGGAACTTCGCTTCACTAGCAGGTCGAAATCGCAAGATTCTGGTTGCTTCGCCCAAGGAGAGCTGATCGAGTATATCTGTCATGTCCGGAGAACCTCCACACGCCGGTCGTGATCCCAGGTAGCCGGCCCGCATCAATTCAATCCCCGCGGTGCCGTGCCTTCGTCTTGAGGCCGTCGGCTCATCAAGCAATACTACCTGAAGAATCCACCCCAGGAACATCCCTTGAGTTGCTTAACCGCCAGAGCGGAAGTCGGCGCTTGCATCTAGCGGATGGCGATTTCGTTGAGGCGTTTGAGGCGTTCGCCTTGTGACAGCCCCATGTGGATGAGTTCGGCGGTCATGCCCTCGATATCGGCGAGCGCCAACAGCAGTCATGATCCTAGTAGTCCTTCACACTGATATTGATGGAAGACGACTGAGTTCTTTCCTGGGAACGCCAGGCTCCAGCCTGGCTCTTCTTCTCCGGACACCCCGCTCGATGCCAGGCTGGAGCCTGGCGTTCCCAGGAAAGAACCAGACCAAAACCGAACGATGCGCGATCACGAATCGGGGAAAGCATCACGTTTCGCAGGCTGGAAAGCCTGCGCCACTCCTACGACTTCCGCGCCGTGCGGCGGATGAGGTCCAGGGCGATGATGTTGCGCTGAATCTGGTTCGTGCCCTCGTAGATCTGGGTGATCTTGGCGTCGCGCATCCGTTTCTCGAGCGGGTATTCGCGCATGTAGCCCGAGCCGCCGCACACCTGGACGGCGTCGGTCGTGACTTTCATCGCCGTGTCGGACGCGAACACCTTGGCCATCGCCGCGATCGCCGACGCGCCCGGCTCGTCGTTGTCCACGGCCACGGCCGACCGATACACCAACCATCGCGACGCCTCGATGGCGATCGCCATGTCCGCCATCATATGCTGCACGGCCTGGAACGCCGTCACCGGCTGGCCGAACTGCACTCGGTTCTGGGCGAACTCGGCCGCCTCCTTGAGCGCGCCGTCGGCGATCCCCAGCGCCTGGGCGCCGATGCCGGGCCGCGATTTGTCGAGCGTGTCCATCGCGACTCGGAACCCCCGGTTCTCCTTGTAGAGAAGGTGGCTCACCGGAACTCGGCAGTCCTGGAAGTGCAGCTCGCGCGTGATCGAGCTGCGGATACCCATCTTCTTCTCTTTCGCGCCGAAATCGAAACCGGGCGTGTCCTTGTCGACGATGATGGCGCTCAAGCCCCGCGCGCCGCGCTTGCGATTGGTCGAGGCGATCACCGTATAGACGTGCGCCTCGCCCGCGTTGGTGATCCACTGTTTGGTGCCGTTGATCACGTACTCCTCGCCGTCGCGCACCGCCGTGGTCTCCACCGAACCGGCGTCCGAGCCCGCATTGGGTTCGGTCAGCCCGAAGGCGGCGTAGTATTCGCCGGTTGCCAGCTTGGGCATGTACTTCTGTTTGTGCTCCTCGGTCCCGTGCAGGAGGATCGGGAACGCCCCCAGGGCGTTGGCCGCGTAGGAGACCGCGACGCTGCCGCAGAACTTGCTCAGCTCTTCGACCGCGATGCATAGATCCAGCGCGCCGCCTCCCATCCCGCCGTACTCCTCGGGAATGTAGACACCCATCATGTCGGACTTGGCCAGGGCGTCGAGCGCTTCGGTCGGAAACGTCTCTTCCTCGTCCCAGCGCGCGCGGTTGGGCAGAATGATTTCCTCGCCGATTTGGCGCGCCGTATCGCGGATCATCTCCTGTATTTCGGTCAACGCGAAGTCCATCGGGCTCCTCCTGTCGCAGGCATCTTCAGATATTTGAATTCTCGGCGGTTACGCATCGTGTGGGAACGCAAAACCCTCACATTAAGGGAGCTTTTCTATCGGTTCATCGTCCAAAAAGCAATCGAAATATCGAAATTGCAGACCTCCCGGTTTTGAGATACCATCGGAGAAACTGTCGGACTCGCGTGCACCGGAATCGGGCGGAGTTCCACATCGAGTTCCGTCGATGCACCGACACTCTGGCGCAGTCGGACGAAGCCCGCCCGAAACCCCTCGGTGGGGGAAACCGCCATGACCGCATCGAGAGCAATTCCTCAATCGCCCTCCGGACGCGAAGTTCTCGCCGGCCGAACGGCGCTCGTCACCGGCGGCGCCAAGCGGCTCGGGCGCGCGTTGTGCGAGGCCCTCGGCGCCGAAGGCGTCCACGTGGTCGTCCACTACGGCCGTTCACAGGGACCCGCCGAGTCGCTCGCCTCCAGCTTGCGCGACCGGGGCGCGCGGGCCTGGACCGTCCAGACGGACCTGGCCAAGCCCGACGCGGGAGCGACGCTTTTCGCCGAGGCGGTTCACGTCGCCGGCCCAATCGACATTCTGGTCAACAACGCGGCGGTCTTCCCGCGCGACATTCTCACCGAAGTCCCGCCCGAAGACTTCCTCAAGACCCTTCAGGTCAACGCCTTCGCCCCCCTGGCGTTGTCGCGCGCGTTTGCCGCCCAAGAGCGCGAAGGGTCGATCCTGAATCTTCTCGACGCGCGGATCGCCGACTACGATCGCGTCCACGCTTCGTACCACGCGAGCAAACGGTTGCTTTTCAGTCTCACGCGGATGCTGGCCCTCGAATTCGCCCCTCGAATCCGCGTCAACGCCGTCGCGCCGGGCCTCATCCTCCCCCCGGTCGGCGAAACCGACGCCTATCTCGACAAGATGAAACATACGAATCCGCTCCAGAGCCACGGCTCCGCCCAAGACGTGATCGACGCCGCGCTCTATCTCCTCCGAAGCCGGTTCGTCACGGGCCAGGTCCTCTTCGTCGACGGCGGACGCCACATGAAGGGAAGCGTCTATGGGTGCTGAGACGGAACTCGATCGGATCCACATCTGCGATCTCCTGGCGCGATGCATCGTCGGCGTCAACGAGGAGGAACGCCTCAAGCGACAGGACGTGGTGGTCAACGCGACGCTCTACGCCGACCTGTCCGAGGCATGCCGGTCGGACCGGATCGAAGACACGGTGGACTACAAGGGGATCAAGAACCGGCTGATCGAGATCGTCGAGGCGTCGGAGTTCTTTCTAGTCGAGGCGCTGGCCCAGTCGCTCGCGGACTACTGCCTCTCTCTGCCTCGAATCGAGAAAGTCCGCATCCGCGTCGATAAACCGACGGCGCTTCGGTTCGCGCGCAGCGTCGGGGTCGAGATCGTGCGAAGTCGGACGGCGGGAGCATGAGCGCGAAACCGGTCGTGGCCTACATCGCGGTCGGATCGAACATCGAGTCCGAGCGCCACATCGCGGCGGCGCTCGAGACCCTGGCGCGCGAAGTGCGCGTCACTGGAATCTCGACGTTCTACCGGAGCCCGGCGATCGACCGGCCCGAACAGCCGGATTATCTGAACGGCGTCGTGCGCATCGAGACGCGTTTGAGCGCGCGGGATCTCAAGTTCGGACTCTTGAGGCGAATCGAGTCGAACGAAAGCCGCGCGCGATCCGAGGACCGGTTTGCGGCGCGGACCATCGATCTCGATCTCGCGCTCTACGGCGACCTCGCGATCGACGCGCCCGACCTGACGATTCCCGATCCCGACGTCGCCTCACGGGGCTTCGTCTCGGTCCCGCTGCTCGAGTTGGATCCCGATCTGATGCTTCCCGGAACGGGCGAGCGAATCGCGGATCGGGTCTCGGAGACGGACCGGCAGGGTCTCGAACCCCGCGACGAATTCACACAGGACTTGCGCCGTCGTTTCGCCCCGGAAGGCGATCCGCCCCATGACGGCCGCGCCGACACAATCGAAAGCGAGATCTCTCAATGAACGTCGAGAAGGTGAAGAATCTCATTCGGCAACTCTTGATTGAAATCGGAGAAGACCCCGAGCGCGAGGGCTTGCTCAAGACCCCCGAGCGCGTGGCCGAGGCCTACGCGTTCCTCTTCCAGGGCTACGCCGCCGACCCGGTCGAGGCCGTCAACGGCGCCGTGTTCAAGTCCGAGGCGAACAACATGATCATCGCCCGCGACATCGAGATCTACTCGATTTGCGAACACCACATGCTTCCCTTCTTCGGCCGGTGCCACATCGGCTACATCGCCAAGACGGAAGTCATCGGGGTGAGCAAACTCGCGCGCCTGGCCGACCTGTTCGCACGGCGGCTCCAGATCCAGGAACGGCTGACCGCCCAGATCGCCCGCGCGATCCGCGACACGATCGATTGCGAAGGGGTGGGCGTCGTCATGGAGTGTCAACACTTGTGCATGATGATGCGGGGCGTCGAAAAGCAGAACTCGGTCATGACCACCTCGTCCGTCCTCGGAAGCTTCCACAAGGACATCGCGACCCGTACCGAGTTCATGAACCTGATCGCGGGCGCGAGCCCTCGCACTTTCTGAGAACGGGAGAACCCGCATGGAATATCGCCCCGTCGAGAGAACCGGTTGGAACGTCTCGGCCCTCGCCTTCGGGTGCATGCGGTTTAAGGACGAAGACTCGGCCGTCGAGGCCGTCCACAAGGCCGTCGAACTCGGGGTCAACTACTTCGACGTCGCCCCCGCCTACTGCAAGGAGCGCTCGGAATCCTGGTTGGGCGCCGCGCTCGAGGGGCTCGACCGGAGCCAGCTGATTGTGACGGCGAAGAGCTCGCCCGGCAACGGCGGCGTCGAAATCGGAGAATTCCAGCCCAACCGAGGGTTCGGCATTCGCGCCGCCGACGACGCGCGTCGGCAGATCGAGCGGTCGATGAAGGTCCTCGGCGTCGACCATCTCGACATGTACCAGTTCTGGGCGGTCCACAGCGAGGACGTGTTCCAGGAGGGCATCAAGAAGGGCGGGTTTCTCGAAGGGGTCCTCCTGGCCAAGGAGGAAGGCCTCTTCGACTATCTCGGCCTGACCACCCACGGCCAGGACGACGAGACGCTGCATTATCTCCAGGATTCCCCCTGCGAATTCGATATGGTCACGATTCCGTTTCACCTGGCCGACGCGCGTCGCGTGCGCACCGTCGAGTACTGCGCCGAACGCGGAATCGGAATCGTGGCGATGAACCCCTTGGCGGGCGGACGACTCGCGCGTTCGGCCCCCGTTCTCGCGTCGATCGCCGAAGAGTTGGGGTTCGCCTCGCTGGTCGAGCCGGCGTTGCGCTTCACCGCGCACTATCCGGGAGTCACCGCGGCGCTCAACGGCATCAGCTATTCCAATCACGCCGTCCAGGGCGCGGCCGCCGTCGAGAAAGGACCGCTGCCCGAGAACGTCCTCGACGCTCTTCGCAAACGGCTCGACGAACTCTTCGCCAACGTCAGCCTCAAACACCTATGCACCGCCTGCGGCTATTGCGGAGAGTGTCCCCAGGGGATTCTGATCCCCCAGGTCCTCGAAGCCTTCATCAATCTCCGAATCCCGAGCCTCTCCGAAGAAACCCGCGCCCAAATCGCCGCCCTCACGAGGGAAGAGGAACCCGGCTGGGACCCGTCGCTCTGCACCGCGTGCGGAGAATGCCAGTCCCGGTGTCCCAACAAGATCCCCATCGTCGAGCTCATGGCCGAGGCGGCCCAGTCCTGGCCGAGCAAGACCCTCTGAAGAACGACCGCCTGAGTGGCGCCGCCCTTTCTCTTCGGGCGACACTCGGCCCCATCGCAGTCCCCCCATCCCACAGCTCAACTTGTCCCCAAAAGTGCCGAAACGTCTAATAGAACGGACACGAACGATTCCCCGGACTCTCCTTCTCGGCGCCGACCGCGCGCCGACTCCAACGCGAAAGGAACCCCCGTGATCGAAGATCGAAAGCCAAACGCCCCGAAGGGAAACGCCGCGCCGACCCAACAGGAAGGCGCCAATCCGGGCGAGAAAACGTTGTCGGACGCCCTGGCGGAACTGGTCGGGCCCGTTCTGAACTCGATGGGCGAAGGCCACGACGGCGTCGAAATGGCCGTGTCGATGGGCGTGATCGCCTGGAATCTCGCGCAGCTCCCCAAGGAAGAACGCGAGAAGGAGATCCGCGCCGTCGTCGAGAACCTCTTTCTCTCGGGCGATCAGTTCGGCGCGATCCTCTTTGAAGAAACGGTCCGCGACCTTATCGACCAGAAGAAACGAGTGTATCCCGCCTACAAAGACAAGATCGACGGTTTCGAGGTCTGCGAGACCGCCGAGGGATTCAATCTCAAGGTGGACTCCGGCGGCTCGAAAGTCGAAGCCCCGCTCGGCAAACTCGGCGCCGCTCGACCCGACAAATCGACCGATCCCGACACCCCGCTCCCCTCCCCCCCGAAACCCAAACACTGAGATTTGGATCGCCCTTCGGAAAACCAAGGTCGGGCTCAGCAATCTCACCAATTTCGATTTGCCTTGACTCGCCCCCGCATCGCGGGCCGTGGACTCTACTTCACGACCCTGAGTTCGAAATCGGGGACAGCGAAATCGGGGACAGGAAATCGGGGACAGGAAATCGGGGACAGGAAATCGGGGACAGGAAATCGGGGACAGGATACTCTATTCCGCCTTCCCCTTCTTCTTCCTCCCCCGTTTCAGCGCCCCCAGC
>JAFGFN010000207.1 GCA_016931035.1 Candidatus Sumerlaeota bacterium | reverse complement strand
CCATGGTATGGGTGGTAATTGGGATGAAGTCGTAACAAGGTAGCCGTATCGGAAGGTGCGGCTGGATCACCTCCTTTCTAAGGAATCACTTAAGTCTCGATGGACCCACTGGCCGTGCCGATCCCCTCGGGGACCGGCTCCAACGGCCGCTTGAGCCAACCGGGTTCGCGAGACCGATTCCAGGTCGATGTACTCGAACGCATTCTCTATCCAGATGTCAACGATTCCCCCCCCGATGGACCCCCCGCGCCGCCGGCCAACCCCGGCGGCGTTTCGCTTTCCCGTTTCGTTTCTTCTGGCTTGATCCGCGAGGGAACCGGTTGTATGGTTCCGTTGAGCAACGCCGCGCGATCGCGCGGCCAGGCAGACGCGCCCCGTTCTCTCGGTTCTCCGCCTATGGCCCTGAATCCAGTCGAAACCTACTTGTCTGCACTCGGCGAAATCCACCGCACCGGCGGCGGAACGGCCGAAGAATCCTACTACGCTCCGTTCGAAACCCTCCTCAACGAAATCGGCGCGAAACTCAAACCCCGGGTTCGCGCCGTGGCCCAACTCAGAAACATCGGCGCGGGAGAACCCGATTTCGGCCTCTATACCGCCAGCCAGTTCCAGCGATCCAAGGACGCGGAGCCGATCCACGGTCAGTCGCCCGAACGCGGCGTCGTCGAGGTCAAGGGCTGGGCCGACGATTCCTTCGTCACCGCCAAAACGCCCCAGGTCTCGAAATACTGGAAACGCTACGGCCTCGTGCTGGTGACCAATTACCGCGATTTCGTCCTCGTCGGGCGAGACTCCGACGGCAAGGCCGTCCGCCTCGAAACCTACCGCATGGCCGAATCGCACGACGCTTTCCGCGTCCTGCTCGACCATCCGCAGAAGACCGCTAAGGAACAGGGCGACCGGCTGGTCGAGTTTCTCCAGCGAGTCATGCTTTGCGAATCGACGCTCTCGTCGCCCGAAGACCTCGCCTGGTTCCTCGCCTCCTATGCCCGCGAGGCGCGCCATCGCGTCGAGGCCGCAGCCGCCCTGCCCGCCCTCGGCGGACTGCGCAAAGCCCTCGAAGAAGCCCTCGGCATGACCTTCGAAGGCGACAAGGGCGAGCATTTCTTCCAGGCCACTTTCGTGCAAACGCTTTTCTATGGCGTCTTCTCCTCCTGGGTGCTTTGGTGTCGGGAACGACAGCCGGGGGCGGCTGTCCCACACTTCGACTGGCACAACGCCGCCTGGACGCTCCACGTCCCGATGGTCGCCGGCCTCTTCAACCAGATCGCCACGCCGCAGAAACTCAAGCCCCTCGGCATCGACGAGGTGCTCGACTGGGCCGGGGCCGCGCTCAACCGCGTGGACCGCGCCGCCTTCTTCGCCAAATTCGAGGAAGAGCACGCCGTCCAGTACTTCTACGAACCGTTCCTCAAGGCCTACGACCCCGAACTGCGCAAGGAACTCGGCGTCTGGTACACCCCGCCCGAGATCGTGCAATACCAGGTCGAGCGCGTGGACCGCGTGCTGCGCGAGGAACTCGACCTCGCCGACGGCCTCGCCGACGAGCGCGTCGTCGTGCTCGATCCCTGCTGCGGCACGGGCGCCTACCTGGTCGAGACGCTGAGGCGCATCCACCGGACGCTGGAGGAAAAAGGCGGCAGCGGCCTGACGGCGCAGAAACTCAAGACCGCCGCGATGCGGCGCGTCTTCGGCTTCGAGATTCTCCCCGCGCCGTTCGTCGTCGCCCATCTTCAGCTCGGCCTGATGCTGCGCCTGCTCGGCGCGCCGCTGGATTACGAGTGTGGCCCAGCCGCCCTCGGCTGGGGAAAAGGCAAGAACACAGCCGGGGGCGGCTGTGCCACACAGACTGACAAAGGTCCAGAGCGCGCGGGCGTGTACCTCACCAACGCCCTGACCGGCTGGGAGCCGCTCAAGAAGCCCAAGGACGAACTGCCGCTCTTCCCCGAACTGATGGAAGAGCGCGACGCCGCCAACAAGGTCAAGCAGGAAGCCCCGATCCTCGTCATCCTCGGCAATCCCCCCTACAACGGCTACGCGGGGTTGGGCATGGAAGAGGAGCGCGATCTCGTGACGGCCTACCGCACGACAAAGCGCGCGCCCAAACCGGAAGGGCAGGGCCTCAACGATCTATACATTCGTTTCTTCCGTATGGCCGAGCGCCGCATCGTCGAGAAATCCGGCAAGGGGGTCGTCTGCTACATCTCCAATTACTCTTGGCTCGAAGGCCTGTCGCACACCGGAATGCGCGAACGGTATCTGGAGGTGTTCGACAAGATATGGATCGACTGCCTGAATGGCGACAAATACAAGACAGGCAAGCTGACTCCCTGGGGCGAATCCGACCCGAGCATCTTTTCCACCGAATCGAACCGCGAGGGGATTCAAGTCGGAACCGCCATCTTCTTGCTTGTCCGAAAACCAAGATCAGGTGTGGGACCATCAAAAAGTGTGGGACCGGCGCCCTCGCCGGTCTCTCTTCAAAAAAAGACAGCCGGGGGCGGCTGTCCTACACCGGCGCGGCAGGCCCCTGCCGACTTCCGCCGCCATCTTCCCCATTTCGAAGGCCGGGGAAATCCGCTCTTCATCACTTTCATAACGAAAGACCGATGGCATTTGCCGGAGGCAGCCAGGGAGTTGGTCCTCAAGCACATCCTGCACGACCACCCGGCCAAGATGAATCTGATTTGCGCCGTCGTCATGCCGGATCACGCGCATATGCTCTATGACCCGATCTGCGACGCCGAAGGCAATCGTTATACCAAGACCGAAATCGTCGGGGCGATCAAGAGCGCCTCCGCGCATTCCATCAACAAACTGCTGAAGCGGAAAGGCCCCGTCTGGCAGGACGAATCTTTCGATCATGTCACCCGGAAATCGGAAAGCGTTGAAGCCAAGGCCCAATACATTGTGGAGAATCCAATCCGCAAGGGCCTGTGTCGTGAAGTGGATGAATACCCCTATCTCTGGAGGGCCTGGGTCGATGGTGTAGGACAGCCGCCCCCGGCTGTCATGGATGAAATGATGGACAAAGGTGTGGGACAGCCGCCCTCGGCTGTCTTGTCTTGCAAAGAGACCGGCGAGGGCGCCGGTCCCACACATTCATTTGGTCCCACACTTTCAGTCTGGTTCCGGCATCTTTGGGGACGGGAAAAACACGCCGAGATTCTGCGCAACGCCACCGGACAGGAAGAGGCTCATTATGCAGCCCTCCTGCCGCCGGTTGAAATCGGCTACCCTTTGATGCCCGCCCAGGTGGACGCCGGATACTTGACCTGGCCGCAGCTGCCCGACCTGTTTCCCGTCTCGTTTCCCGGCGTCAAGACCAGTCGCGACGAGTTTCTCGTGGACATCGACCGCGAGTCCTTGGAGCAGCGCATCGCCGCTTACTTCGATTCCTCATTATCGCATGAAGAGATCGCGCGCCGTTGGCCGTCGGTCATGGAAGAGAGCGGACGCTACAAAGCACGCGAGATTCGCGACTACCTCGTCCGCCGCGGCCGCGCGAAAGGGCAAATCGTCCGCTACGCCTACCGCCCCTTCGACGTGCGCTGGCTCTACTGGGAGCCGGAGACGAAGCTGCTCGACGAGAAACGCAGCGAGTATTTCCCGCAGGTGTTCGAGGGGAATTGTTGTTTGGTCTCGCAGCAGAAGCCCCGCAGGGATTGGTCTCGTCCACAGTTCGTTGTGCCCATTGGCTGCCTGGACCTTTTTGATCGTGGCGCGACCTGCTTTCCTCTGGTTGTTCGGCAAAGCCACTCCGCCAATGATCTATTTAGTATGGATTCAGAGGAGAATTCACCCAATGCTTCTTCTCTTCTTCAGGAATACTCAAAGCAAGTTTCTGCTTCGCCTGATCTGGTGTTTCACCATGCTATTGCGATAATGCACGCCGCAATATACAGCCAAAACAACGCCGGAGGACTCCGCCAAGACTGGCCGCGCATCCCGCTGCCCGCGAAGAAGCAGGCGCTGCTCGATTCCGCCGCGCTGGGCCGCCGCGTGGCCGCGCTGCTCGACACCGAAAAGCCGGTCGAGGGCGTGACGTGCGGCAAGATCGACCCGCGCCTGAAGCCGCTGGGCACGATCCGCAAGAAATGTGAAAGTGTGGGACAGCCGCCCTCGGCTGTCAGTCCTGGGAAGATGACCGGCGAGGGCGCCGGTCCCACACATTTTGTTGGTCCCACACTTTCAGTTGGTCCCACACCATCTTCTCCCACACTTGCCCAGTTGGATCCGGCCGCCGGGGACTTGGACGTGACCGCTGGATGGGGACATGGCGGCAAGAACGGCGTCTGCATGCCGGGCAAAGGGAAGTATGAAGTGAGAAGGCAGAAGGATGAAGGACTGAAGAAAGCGTTCGGAGAAGAGACGCTCGACGTGTTCCTGAACGGCGCGGCGTATTGGGAGAACGTGCCGCTCGCCGTGTGGGAGTACACCATCGGCGGCTATCAGGTGATCAAGAAATGGCTGAGCTACCGCGAGAAGGCGATGCTCGGGCGCGGCTTGACGATGGAAGAGGCCGAATACGTCACCGAAATGGTGCGCCGCATCGCCGCCCTGGTTCTTCTCCAGCCCGATCTCGACGCCAACTATCAAGCAGTCAAAGCCGACACCTGGCCTTGGCCGTCGGAAGCCTGATTGCCGCTCGGCCAACGCCTACCGCAGGATCTGGACGATCTCGTTCCGGAAATCTCGAACCGTCGCGTCCCACGAACGCCCGCGGGCGTTTTCGAGCGCCTTGGCCAGGCGCGCGGGATCGGGTTGCCGGAGCGCGCGCTCGATCGCCTGTTCCCACTCGTCGGGCGTGCGCGCGAAGTCGATCGTATCGCCGTAGAATCGCACCACGTCGGGAATGGGCGACGAAACGACGGGGCGTTCGAGCGCGAAGTACTCCAGGGTTTTGGTCGGGTTGATCGCCGCCGTCAGATTGCTTTGGACGAACGGCATGAGACAAACGTCGAACCGCTGAGCGATCGCGGGAAGGTCGGCGTACGAAACTTGGCCGGTGAAAATCACATTGGGACGGACCCCGGGCCTTCGCGCGGTCACGACGGGTCCGACCATGAGGAAATGCCACTGCGGGCGCCGCCGCGCCAGTTCATCGATCAGATCGAGGTCCACGCGTTCGTCGATCAGTCCGAAGTATCCCATGACCGGACCGGCGATTCCCGCCAGAAGCGACGAATGCCTAGCCGGGGCGGACGGGAGCGAGGCGCGCACGCCGTGGAACGCATCGAAATCGACGCCGTTCAGAACGAATCGGATTCGGCGCGCGGCGGCGCGGTGCTTTTCGTAGAGAGCGTGCGTCCCGGTGAACACCTGATCGGCGCGTTCGAGGAGGGACCGCTCGCGTTCGCGGATCTTGGGCGACGACCATTCGAAGTGGCTGTAGTCGTCCTGGATGTCGTAGACCAGGGCGCGCTCGCCGAGTTGCCCGACCAGGAACACCAGGTCGGGAAAGTAGTACCATAGCGCCGGACGGCGGATTCCGAGCCGGGTCTGCAATCGTTTCAGCGATGCCGCGAGAAACCACTTGTTGAAGCCCTCGATCCATCCGCTCAGGCGCGAGCCGGGGAGGACAAGCGGGTACCACAAATGGACGCCGCTTGGAGTTCGTCGCGCGCCGCGAAGAACGTCGAGCCAATGCAGGCGATAAGCGCGTTGCTTGACCGGGAAGCAGTAGAGGACGTTGCCGTGCCGAGCCAGGCGGCTCATCGTGTGTTGGTTGCGCTGCCAGACGTAGTTCCACTCGACGTGGGAGATACATACGACATCGAACGAGTCCGGCGGCGGCGCCGCCCAGTCGCGCGAGGACGAATCGAGCCCGAGCGCCCGCTGCGCGGCCAGCCACGCGGCTTCGGGCAGCGTCCTGAGAAGGCACACGGCAAAGGCCAGGAGTTCGAGAACGAGAATCACGAGGCGCTCTCAGGTCCCCGCCGGACGCGATCGTCTTTTCGCGTGAATGTCGCGCCTTCGGCGTTCTTGGTTCGATTCAGCTCGGCGCGGCTTTCTTCCTGCCACTCGAGAATCTGCCGCGTGGACCACTTTCTACGCGACTGGATCGCACGGCGCTTGCGAAGACTCCGCACGACGTTGCCCAACAGCCCCTTGTGGAGTTGGAGGAACGACGAAGGTTTCTCGAGAAGAATCGGAAGCGTGCGAGTCAGGTCCAACTTGACGATGTAGAGGAAATGGCGCAGGAAGAGCGAAAACTCGATGTCTTTGATCAACATCAGCCAACGGTTCACCGCCACTCGGGCGCGCCCCCGAGCCGTGCGCGCCAGTCCGCTTCCTTCCATGTAGTGGTGGGAGACGGCGCGCGGCGTGAACCAGCATCGCCATCCCGCCAGGTGGGCGCGCCAGTCGATGTCCACGTCCTCCCAATACAGAAAGAAGTCCTCGTCGAAATACTCTCCCTCGAAGGCGATGTCCTCGAGCATCTCGCGGCGATAGACGGGACACGCGCCGTTGGCCCCGCCGGTCTCGCCTTCTTCGAGCGCCTCGCGCGGGACTTGTCTGAGGTAGTGCCGGTTGTAGGCCAGTCCGTTGCGAACGAGAAGATGTCCCGCGCTGTAGACCACGTTTCGACATTCCGGATCGTCCGTGTCGAAGTAGACGAGGCCCGACGCGTACCCGAAGTCGGGACGTTTTTCGAGCGCCGCGACCGCTTCCGACACGAATTCGGGTTCGAGCGTCACGTCGGAGTTGAGCGGCACATAGTATTTCCCGGTCGAGAGGCGAATTCCCTTGTTCTGGGCGCGAGTGAACCCCAGGTTCTCGGAGTTGCGGACGATCCGGAGTTGCGGAAACGCCCGCTCGGCCTCCTCGACCGAACCGTCGGTCGAGCCGTTGTCGATCAGGATCACTTCGAGCGCGCGATAGGTCTGCGAAAACACCCCGCCCAGGCATTTCGGGAGGAAGCGCCGGTCGTTCCAACAGACAATACCGATCGACACCAAGGGTGGAGCCGACGGTTGCGATCCGGAGGAAGCCCGGGTGTCGCTCTGGGCCGGTTCGAGAGATTCTTCGCCAGACGCCGTCATGCCGCCCCCCTGATATTTCCGACGCGAGGAAACCGGATTGTTCTATCACTCCGCTCCCGACACGCGCAAAGGAAAAAGGCCCGCGCGACGGCGGGGACGGCGGGGTCGGCGTCTTCTCTTCACCGGGTTGGGGCGAGACGGTCGAACCACTCGCGGAAACTGCCCGACTCGACCCCCTCGGGAGGTTCGAGCGAGAACGGGTCCGCCACGCCGGGTCGGGGCGTCGGATTGAGGCTCTGGACGGAGGTGCGGGCGCGGACGGCGGGCTTTCGGAACCGAATGTCGAACCGGTTCGGGAAAAGAGCGTCGCCGAAGCGCTCGTACGAGCGAAACTCGGACCGGACGCTCCATCGTTCTTTTGCGTCGAGCAGCCGAATCTCGCACACGAGTCCGTCCCGCGGGCGGATTCGATACTGGACGCGGCGATTCGACCCGAGGCCGGTTTCCAGAAGCCAATCTCTTCTCAACCAGGTGGGTTCGCGCAGAACCCAGTCATCGGCGGCGGGCCGCTTGAGGATCTCCGCGGCGTCGTGCCCGGCGGTGAGCAGGCGGGCCAAATCCAGCGGCTCGATGCCGAAGAAGAGGTCGGGTCGCTCGGCCAGTTCGCCGACCTGGCCCCGAAAGTGGCGGGCGTCCTTGATGAGCAGGGCGGCCGCATCGTCGCCGACTTGCGTGAGGCGAAGGATTCCGCCGACCAGTCCCCGTTGGCCGACCTCGACCACGACCCGATCGGGAGGGCGCGAAAGCATCTGGATCATGAGACTGTCGCGGCCGGGCAGGAATCGTCTCGAAACGGTCATGTCCAGACGGACGTAGAGGCTCTCGGGCGCGGGATAGACCGCGTCCATCCGCGCCGCGAGTTCCCCGTGCGTAGAGGGACGAATGGGACTCGGCGCGACGGGCGAGACGAATCGCGCGCAGCCGAGGGCAAGGAGAATCGGGACTAGCGCCGGAACCAGCAGCGCCGACAGGCGCGTCCAATTGCGGATTGCGGATTGCGGATTGCGGATTGCGAAAAGCGGGCGATGGCGTCTTGCCTCGCGGGCGGCGGACCCGAAGGGCGTGGCAGATTCCGATATAGGAGTTCTCGGTTCCGTATTCTTCATGCCGCGATTCCCCGATCCTCGATCATTTTCGACGCGCGGCCACGACACGATCGATTCCTCGAAAGTCCTGCGTGAAGACGGGCTCTTCGAATCGCCCCTCGCCCGAGAGGATCGCGCGCACCTCGCTCGCCTGGTCGTGGCCGATTTCCATCGCGAGCCATCCGCCCGCAAGAAGCGCTTCGGCCGCTTGCGGCGCCAGGGCGCGGATGGCATCGAGACCGTCCTCGCCGGCGAACAGCGCGCCGTGGGGTTCGTACATCGCTACGTCGGGCGGAAGCGACTCTCGATCGCGCTCGGCCACATAGGGCGGATTCGAGACGACAAAGTGGACCGGTTCCTGGACGGCTTCGAGGAACGCGCCCTCGACAAACTCGATTTCCGAATCGAATCCGAGCACGGCGGCGTTCTCGCGCGCAATGTCGAGCGCCGGGCGGGAAACATCGGTCGCGACGATGCGCAGATCGGGAATCTGAGAAGCCAGCGCCAGCGCGACGGCTCCCGAGCCCGTCCCGACGTCGGCGACTCGGATCGACGCCCCCTCTTCGAGCGTATCGCTCAAGTCCGCGATCAGTTCCAGAGCGCGCTCGACCAGGAGTTCGGTCTCGGGACGCGGGATCAGGACATCGCGCGTCACCTTGAGCGGGAGGGAGTAGAATTCCTTGGTTCCGACGATGTAGGCGACCGGTTCGTGGGCCGCGCGGCGCTTGAGAAGATCGCGATAGCGCGTCTTGACGTTTTCGTCCAGGCGCCGATCCCACTGAAGGTACAAATCGAGGCGTTCGAGACCGAGGAGATGGCCGAGAAGCAGTTCGGCGTCGAGCCGCGCCGGGTCGATTCCCTTTTCCTCGAGCCAACGGGCGGACCGGTCGATGGCGTCCTTGATCGTAAGGGTTTCGTCGGCCGTCATATCGTCCCCGATGCGACCCGCTCGAGTTTGCGCGTCTCTTCGTCGGTCCGGAGGGCTTCGATCAACTCGTTCATCTCCCCTTCGACGACCTGTTCGAGCCGGTAGAGCGTCAGGCCGATGCGGTGGTCGGTCAGGCGGTTCTGCGGGAAGTTGTAAGTGCGGATGCGGCCGCTGCGATCGCCCGTGCCGACCTGTTGCCGACGGCTCGCGGACTCGGCCTCCTGTCGGCGTCGAATCTCGAGTTCGTAGAGGCGCGACCGCAGGACCTTCAGGGCCTTGACCTTGTTCTTGAGTTGGGATTTCTCGTCCTGGCACGAGACGACCAGACCGCTGTCGAGATGAGTGACTCGGACCGCCGAGTCGGTCGTGTTGACGCTCTGTCCCCCCGGGCCGGAGGATCGGAAGACATCGATCCGCACGTCCTCGGGTTTGATCGCGACGTCCACTTCGTCGGCCTCGGGCATCACGGCCACGGTGATGGCCGAGGTGTGGATTCGCCCCGAGGCCTCGGTCGCGGGAACGCGTTGGACCCGGTGGGTGCCGCTTTCGAACTTGAGGCGGCTGTAGACTCCGTCGCCCGAGACGCCGAAGACGATTTCCTTGAAGCCGCCGATCTCGGTCGGGTTCTGAGAGAGGATTTCCGTCTTCCAGCCCTTGGACTCGGCGTAGCGGCAATACATGCGGAAGAGATCGGCGGCAAACAGCGCCGCCTCCTCGCCTCCGGTGCCGGCGCGGATCTCCATGACGATGTTCTTCTCGTCCATCGGATCGGGAGGAAGAAGGAGCAAGGCCAGTTCGCGTTCGATCTCGGGCAAGCGCTTCTCGTATTGCTCGACTTCGGCTCGGGCCATCTCGGCCATCTCGGGGTCGGCGTCGTCGAGCAGGCTCCGCGCTTCATCGAGCGACTGGGCGACCTTGCGCACCTCGCGCCACTTTCGCACGACTTGCTCCAAGGACCGGTGCGTTTTGGCGACCTCGCGATAGCGCGCCGTATCGGCCAGGACCTTGGGGTCGGCCAGGGACTGTTCGATCTTCTCGAACTGACGTTCGATTTCGGCGCAACGTTCGGCGAATTTCATCGGAGTGGGCGACTTTTGGGGCGCGGAGTTGCCCGCCGGGCACGGAAAGCTCTCCGGCGGACCCTGGGCTGCGCCCTCCTTGAAAAGGGGGATGGAAACGGCACAAAAGGGCCACTTCCTCTCTACACCAAAGACATAGGGGAGTACAGGGTTTTCCGCCCGCTCATGTGAGTGTTCCCGAATCCTTCACGCCCTGCGCGGTTCGGGTTTGAACGGGAGCCGTTCAGAGGCGCGAGCCGCTTCGGGCGACGCGGCTTCGT
>JAFGFN010000206.1 GCA_016931035.1 Candidatus Sumerlaeota bacterium | reverse complement strand
ATCTTCGTCTCGATATTGAAAACAAAGGACAGAAATGTCGTGAGCAAATGGGGTCACCGCGTTCCAACGGCCCCGGCAGGGGCCGAACGTGAATAGCCCCGGATGAAATCCGGGGTAACGTCGCCCCCGTTTCATATCGACCCCGTAGGGGTCGAACATCGTTGTTCCATCGGGTTTTGCGTCGTTCGACTCCTTCGGAGTCGGCACAAAAGGGGAACGTCTTTTCTGGGTTTCGCCCAGGGCTATTCAAATTGTTCCCCTCCGGGGAACCTGTTTTGGACACTACTGACAAAACCCAATCTCGACTCCGAAGGAGTCGAACATAGAAAAGGGCTTCCAAGCAATTATTGGACAAAGCCTAGAACGGCCTGGGATGGCGTTGGCTCCAGGCGGGGAACTCGGAGAGGACTCTCCGCTGGCGGTCCCACTCGTACCAGGCGTGGGAATCGCGGCTCTCGGCGTCGATCTCCAGAACGTTGTAGCGGAGAATCCCGTCGCCACCGACAAAGACGGGGCGGTTCGACCCGGTTTCGTAGAACCGCGCCCAGATGGGCTGAGCCTTGGGGTCGGAAAGAAGTTGGAAGGCGCCCTGGACCATTTCCCACCGAAACCCGTCGATTCGCGTCGCCCCGAGCCATTGGGCCGCGCCGTAGGCCGCCCGGACCGCCGCGCTCGTCGGGGCGTCGAGGGACACGAGGAATCCCAGGACCGAAGCGGTTTCCCCAGTCGCGAGACATGCGGGCTCGAAAGGGCCTCCCGCGGCGGGCTCGAGCGTCAGGGGTTCGTATTGCCGACACCACCCGGTCGGCGCGCCGTACATCGAAACCTGAGTCTGGACCAGACATTGCACGCCCTTCTCGAACGCGCGGGCAGCCCCGAGGCGCGATTCGTCGTTCAAGAACCCGAACGCTTCCTGGCCCCGACTTGCGTCGCGCAGCAGATCGAGGCAGCGGACCATGGTCTCGTCGGAGAAGGCGATATTGTCGCGGGTCCCGCCCGCCAGGGGATAGGTCCGCGGCCATCCGCCGTTGGGAAACTGGGCGTTCAGAACGAAATCCAGGCCCCGAGCGCAGGCCTCGCGAAAGCGGGGCCGGTCCGACGCGGTCGCGACCTGCGCCAGAAACCGCATCTGACGGTCGGTCTCCCCGTTGTCGAAGGTCCCGGCCCACCGCAGGTGGGTGAACCACCGTTCTCCCGGGCGACGGGGCCGGGACGTCATCTCCACTCCACGGGCCCATCCGCCCGTCGGCAGCTGGAACGAGATGGCGTTGTCGGCAATCCGGAGCGCCTCGACGCCCCGGAACCATTCCGCCGGACGATCTTCCAAGGTCGGGAAGTCGCTCTCGCCCGGAGGGGCCGGAACGGCGCTCTCGATCCCGTTGTCGCGGAGTTCGCGAACCATCGTTTCGCGGATGAGGCGCACCTGGCGCTCGTCTCGCTTCATGTAGGCGTTCCACGCCGCCCGCTGAGCCGGGTCGTCGATCTCCTG
This sequence comes from Candidatus Sumerlaeota bacterium, assembly GCA_016931035.1. GTDB lineage: Bacteria > Sumerlaeota > Sumerlaeia > UBA8349 > UBA8349 > JAFGFN01. The sequence continues at coordinate 12,369 of JAFGFN010000206.1, read as the reverse complement.
GATCCGTCTCGCGAGGGTCGAGGTTTGCGCGCGGGCCCGAGGCGACGGGACCGCACTCAGAACAAGGAAAGTGACCAGGGCGACCGGAGTGAACCGTCGATGCCGCATCGTCGAGTCCTTTCTCGCGCCCCTCGCGATCGGAGCGCGGCTCGCAATCTAGTGACGTTCTCCACCGCCCGCTGGGTTCTCGGGGTGCGCGTCTTCCCAGGACGGGTACTTGGCCAATACGTCGGCAAACTGGAACGAGACGTACCAGGCGTAAAAGCGGCGGCGCTCCTTGGGCACGAGGTTCACGTCGTCGTAGACGTTGCCGCTGCGATCGCAGAAGACCGGCCGGTTGTCGCCGATTCGATAGAAACGCGCCCAGATGGGCGGCGCTTGAGGATCGGGGACGGCCATCGGCCCGTCGTCGGTCCATTGCCAACGAAGCCCCTCGATGGCGCGAGCCTCGAGCCATTTCATCCCGCTCCGAACGGCCCGAATCGTCTCGGGCGTCGGCTCGGGAAGGTCCATCAGCGCTCCGAGGAGCCACGCGCTTTCCTGACTGGCCAGAGCGACGACTTCGTAGGACCGAGCCGCGGTAGGCTCGAAGGTGGCCGCGTCGTACTGCTGGCACCAAGCGGTCCGCTCGCCTTCAACCACGATCTGGCATTTCAGAACGCAGTCGAGCGCCCTGTCGAGGGCTTGTTGGGCTCGCGAACGCTCCTCTTCGGGAACGAATTCGAGTCCGGGGCGGGCGAACGCCACGTCGCAGAGAAGTCCCACGATGCCGGGCAGAGCGCCGTCGTTGAGCGTGATCTGGTCGTGATAGCCTCCGATCAGAGGATAGACTTGCGGCCAACCGCCGGTCGGGTACTGAGCGTCGAAAACGTATCTCAGACCGCGCAGAAACGCGCCTTGGTAACGCGCCTGACCCGTTGCGCGGTGAACGCGCGCGATGAACCGCAGGTGTTTCCACGTCGCCTGGTTGTCGAAAGTGCCGACGGGTCCCCAGCTGCGATAGGGACGTTCTCCGGGACGACGGGCGTGTCGAGCGAAATCGATGTTCTTCGACCATCCGCCGCAAGGCAACTGATACGAGAGCAGATTGTCGGCCAGGGTCCGGGCTTCGGAGCCGGCGAACCAGTCGACGGCGTGGTTCTCCCACTCGAAACGTTTGCCGCCCTCGGGAGGTTCGGAGCTCCACTCGCTCAAATCCAGAGACCGGAGCTCGCTCTTGAGCGAATCTTCGGTCTTACGCAGAAGATCTTCCGACCGGTGGCGATAGATCTCGAATTCGTCATCGGAGGCCGCGCGCGTGAGACTTGCAGGAGCCGGACTCTCGGCCTCGGCCCGACAGGATGCGGTGACCTGCGCCGCGCAAACGCTCGCAATCGCAAGGACAAGAAGTCTCGCCGCCCGAAACGCCATGAGAAGCCGCCTTTCCGTCAACGTTGGAATTCTCCTCCCGCACCGTCGATTCACTGAATATTAGAAGGCGGGAGGGGGAAAGTCAAAGAAGACTCCCCTCACACGGCGGGACGACAGGCAACCGAGGAGCGTTTCGCCACGAGCTGAGAAACCGGTTGGATTCCTCGCCCGATTCGCTATGATACGACAAGTTGCGGTGGAAGAGACGTTCTCGGCCCGATTCCTTCGAACGTCGTTGTCCGCCGCGCGAGAAGGGGTTGCGCCATGGCTGGCGAAACGATCGCCTACGGCATCCTCGGGTCGAACCTGGGAGACCGCGCGGGATTCTTGCGTCGGGCGGTCTTCAGCCTGGCCGATACCGACGGGATCGAGGTGTCGGCCGCGAGCCGAGTTTGGGAAACGGCGCCGTGGGGGAAAACCGACCAGCCGCACTTCTTCAACGCGGCCGTCCAGCTCGCCACTCGCCTCGACGCCCAGTCGCTCTTGGATCGGTTCCTCGCCATCGAGCACCAGCTCGGGCGCCGACGCGAGGAAGAACAAGGGCGCTGGGGCCCCCGGCCGGTGGACCTCGATCTGGCGCTGTATGGAGACGAGGTCATCGCCTCGAATCGCCTGGCCATACCCCATCCGCGGTTGAGTCAGAGAGTGTTCGCTTTGGAGCCCCTCGCCGAACTGGCCCCCGACGCGCGCGATCCTCTGACCGCGAGACGATACGCCGACATTCTGAAGTCTTTGAGAAACAGAGGCGACGAGCCCGCGGGGCGGCCCGTCGATAACCTCGCGCATGTGTGCGATGAGGAGGACCCCGACAAGCTGCTCGGAGCCCTGAGAGAGGGACAGACCCTTCTCCTGGTCAGCCGCTCGGCCGAGGAGACCGAACGCACCGCGAGCATTCTGGCCAAGGAAGCGCGAGGCGGGGAGATTGTGGCTCTGGTGGGGCGTTTGGGGACGGGAAAAACCTGTTTCGCGCGCGGTTTCGCCCGTGGGCTCGGAATCGCCGAGACCGTCACCTCCCCGAGCTACGTCCTGGTCAAGTCCTACGAAGGGGGGCGCCTCGCCTTCCACCACGCCGACTTCTACCGGGTCGCGTCGCGGCCGGATCGCGAGGCGAATGACGAGCCCGACCTGGCGAGTCTGGGGCTCGAGGACTATCTCGAAGATTCCGGATCCGTGATCCTGATCGAGTGGGCGGATCGCTTTCCCCATTGGCTCGAACCGCCGTTCTGGATCGCCGAGGTGACGGGGAGCGGCGACGGGGTCCGGTTCATCCTTCTCAACCGATGCCTCGAAGCGGCCTCTTCGCGAAGTCCCGCAAGTCCTCCAGCCTGAGAGTGCGCTACCTTCCCTAAGAATCCGCCGCGAAAATGCCGATACGATTCTGAGAACGAGAAGACGACGCCCGCGGTCTACGGGCGGAGAGCTCCGTCCGCCCGCCGGGCGATGGGTCGGGGTCTCCTCGCCGACGCGTCGAGAGCCATCTCATCGGCGGAACTCCATTCGCGCGCTTCTCTCCTTGTTCGACGGAAGAGATTCGTATCCCCATGAGTCCGGAACGCCCCACGATTCCCACCCTGGTGAGCTGGCAACAGACGGCGGCGGCGTTTGTCGAGGTGCGTCCGCAAGCGCCCGGCGGGAGGACTCACTCGGATAGGACTTACGTTCCCCTTTTGGCGGACTTCCTTATCGTCGGTCACCCTTTGCCCTTCGGCGTCTATTGTCGCGTTCGGAACGAACGTCTGGAGATGCTCGTCGAGAAGGGCACGGAATTCACTTCGGAGATGAAGGCGAAGATCGAGCGGAACAACCAGATACTGAACCTCTACATCCGCGCCGACGAGAGTCATTCGCTCGTTCAATACCAGGAAGAGGTGATCGGCGAACTGCTGACCGACAAGTCCATCCAGATGCGGTCGAAATGCCGCATGATCCAGAACCTGACCACTTCGCTCTCGGAACAGATGTTCGAGAAGCCGACGGTCGCCAGCATCGGACGGCAGCGCGAAAACGTGTTCCGCATGGTGGACTTCGTTCTTCGCGAGCCTCAGGCCACCAAGGGACTCGTGCGGCTCACGCACCACGACTACTACACCTACACTCACTCGGTGAACGTGGGGATCTACGGATTGCTTATCGCCGAGGCGCACCTGAGCCGGCGCGAGCGCCACAACCTGCACGAGATCGCATCGGGGTTTTTCCTGCACGACCTGGGCAAATGCCGGGTCCCGTCCGAAATCATCAACAAGAACGGGCCTCTCGACGACGACGAATGGAAAGAGATCCGCAAGCACCCGACCTACGGCATGACCATTCTCGAAGAGAGTAAAATGCTCGGAGAAGAAGAGCGGGTTATCGTGGTCCAGCACCACGAGAAGATGGACGGCCGCGGCTATCCCCTGGGCCTCAAGGGCCACCGGATCCACCCCTACGCCCGCATATGCAGCGTCGCCGACGCATTCGACGCCCTGACCACCCAACGTTCCTACAAGCCCGCCCTCCTGCCGTTCGAGGCGCTTGCCATCATGAAGGAGGAGATGCACGCGCAGTTCGACTCCGACGTTTTCACCACATTCGTCCTGCTCATGAAGAAACGTGGCGAGTATGCCAACAGGGCTTGACGGACCACTCCCTCGGATTTAGACTTCCTGGCGAAAAGGGAACGCATCGCGCCCGCTGCGTGTCGGCGAGACGCGCGTGCGTTTGTGTTTCGGCAACGGACTCGATTCTGCCCAACTGGCGAGAACGAATCGTCCAAGGAGGAAACCCGGTGGCGAACAGACAACGGCTCGACCGAAACGTGATTCTGACGGGTGTCACGTCGTTTTTCACAGACGTCTCGTCGGAAATGGTCTACCCGCTTCTCCAGGCGTTCCTGGGGATGATTCTGGCCACTCGGCAGGCGCTGCTCGGCCCCGCGCTGGGAATCGTCGAGGGGATCGCGGAATCGACGGCGAGTCTCTCGAAGGTGTTCGTCGGGTACTACTCCGATCGCATCCAAAAGAGAAAGGAACTGGCGATCGCGGGTTATGGTTTGTCCGCCGTCGCCAAGCTGCTCCTGTTTCTCGCCGCGTTCGGCTGGTTCTTCGTTCTCCTGTCGCGGTTCTTCGACCGGATCGGGAAGGGAGTGCGAACGGCCCCGCGCGACGCGTTGATCGCCGAGTCGACGCCCGACTCGATGCGCGGGAAGGCCTTCGGGGTCCATCGGGCGATGGATTTCGCCGGCGCCGTCCTCGGAGTCTTGATCTGCTACTTCGTCAGTCTGCGCTACCTGGATCACGCGACGGGCAATCTGAAAGACCTGCGCTCCTTCTACATTCTGTTTGCTATCTCGATCGTCCCGGCCGCGATCGGGGTCCTCTTCTTGTTCCCGGTTCGCGAGAAGGGCGCGACGCGCAAAGACGGCAAGCCCAAGCCGAACTTGGACATCCGAAAGTACGACACGAACCTTAAGTGGTTCTTCCTCGCTATCCTGGTTTTCACCTTGGGCAACTCCTCCAATCAGTTTCTTCTCCTTCGGTGCATGAACCTGGGGTATTCGCTCCCGACCGTCATCCTCATGTATATGGCGTTTAACCTCTCGATTTCGCTTCTCTCCACCGCCTTCGGGTCGCTCTCCGACCGAATCGGGAGAAAACGGGTGCTGTTGATGGGGTTCTTGATCTACGCCGTCGTCTATGCTTCGTTCGGCTTCATCACGCCCGGGACCCGCTCGCTGCTCTGGGTGTTCTGGATCGTGTACGGCATCTACTACGCGATGACGGAGGGGGTGGAGAAAGCCTTCGTCTCGTCGCTGGGAGACAAGGACTCGAAGGCGACGACGCTCGGGTTCTATCACATGATCGTCGGCGTCGGCCTGCTTCCGGCGAGCCTGATCGCCGGATTTCTGTTCTCCGCCCACCCGAGCGCGCCCTTTCTTTTCGGCGGCGCGACGGCCCTGTGCGCCACGGCGATTCTCCTTCTCCGCGTCCGGGAAAAGAGACGGACGTAGACGTGGATCGAGAACGGATTGGGGCCGGTGCACTTTTTTTTCGCGGAAGGCACAACTTTCGTCTCTTTGGCGCGTCTAATATGGAAGATGGGCGGCGTTGGGCGCCGTGTCCGGAGGGATTTGTGCGTCCAAACCACGGGTTTTCGGATTGACATCCCGCATTGCGCAATCCCATGATTTGTCGTGAGATACGGCAACATCCCGTGTCCGGATTCTCTGAGAGCGCCACGCCTTGCCGATCGTTCGCGGGAGAAGTGAGCATCTCCTGCCAAATTCCATCGCGTCCGCACGAACCGGGGGCAATCGCATGATACGTTTCGTTAAACGACATCCTATCTTGTTCACGATTTTCCTCCTGATTGTCGCTTCGATCGGCTGGGGCGTGATCTCATCCAAGCGACCCAAGCCGCTTTCGGTGAAGACGGCCAAGATCGAGCGGGCCGAGAATCTGGTGGCGACGGTCAGCGCGCCGGGGACGATTCGCGCCCACGACTTGGTGGACATTCAGGCCGAGGTGGCGGGAGTGGTCGTCGATCTGCCCGTGGCGGAAGGCCAGACGGTGCGCAAGGGCGGCATCCTGCTCAAGATCGACCCTCTTCAGGCCGAGACGGACCTAGCCTCGGCGCGAGCCCGTCGGGCCGGAGCCGAGGCCGACGTGAAGCGAATCGAGAGCTCGATCGCCGCCGCCCAGGCCAACTTGGCGCGCCAGGAGCAGCAACTCATATCTTGTCGCGCGGAGTACGAACAGGCGCAAATCACCGCGCGGCGCCAGAAACGCGCGGCGGAAAGGCGGCGCGAGCTTCTGAAGAACGGGACGATCTCGACCGAGGAGTTCGAGGAATCCGAGGCACAGGCCAAGCTGAGTCTTCAGAGCGAAGCGGTGGCCAAGGCGCGCGTGGATCAGTGCAAGGCCGAGATGCGGGCCTTGGAACTGGCCGTCGAGGAGCAGCGGGCCCAGAAGGTCGCCACCGAACAGAATCTGCTCGCCGTCGCAGCGTCGCTCCGTCGCACCGAGGACAGTCTCTCCAAGGTCACCATCGTGTCGCCGCTCGACGGAACGGTCGTCTCTCTCAACGTCGACGTGGGCGAACGGGCCGTCCCGGGCATTCAGTCGAACCCCCAGGCGACTCTGATGACGATCGCCAACCTCTCGCAGATCGAGGCCGAAATTCAGGTGGACGAGACCGATATTGTCCAAGTGGGCCTGGGGGACAAGACGGAGGTCGAGGTCGATTCCCTTCCCGACAAGAAGCTCGAAGGCGAAGTGAGCGAGATCGGCATGGCGCCCATTCAGTCCGGGTCGAGCGACGAAGGCAAGGACTTCAAGGTCGTCGTGGCCATCGCCGATCCGCCCGATTCGCTCCGGATCGGCATGTCGTGCGAGGCCGAGATCACGGTCGACGAGCGAGCCGACGTTCTCGCCGTGCCGATTCAGGCGCTGACGATCCGCGAGGTGGACGTCGACACGAGCGGGACGTACGTTCCTCCTCCGAGTCCCGCCGAGGAGAAGAAAGCCAAGGAAGAGAAGGATAAGAAAGCGAAAGCGGCCGACAAGAACCCGGCGGCGAACGGCGCCGAGAGTGAGAACCCCGGAGACGCCGACCCCGTCAAGGAAAAGGACGCGACCGAAGGCAAGGGGGGCGACAACAAGGCGAGCGCGGCCGACAAAGACAAAAAGAAGGACTCGGAGAAGAAGGAGGTCCAAGGGGTCTTCGTCTTGGGCAAGGACGGTTTCGCTTATTTCCGGCCCATCGAGGTCGGCATCATGGGTGAGACGCAGGCCGAAGTGCTCGGCGGCATCGAGGAAGGCGAGGAAGTCGTCACCGGACCTCTCAAGGCGCTCCGCGAGCTCAAGGAGTGGAAACTCGTTCGGAAATCCAAGGAGAAGTGACGCCGAGAGCGACGCGCGGCCACACGTTGTCAAACAGCGTGGTGCTGCGCCGCGTACGGGTTCGCATAGAATCGCCTTGGGCCCCGTGAACAATGAACGATATCTTGTTGGATCTCAAAGACATCTGGAAGACCTACGACCTCGGCGCGACCTCGGTCCACGCCTTGGGCGGCGTGTCGTTCGAGGCGCGTCGCAACGAATACATCGCCATCGTCGGCCCCTCGGGGTCGGGCAAGTCCACGTTGATGAACCTGATCGGCTGTCTCGACACTCCGACCAAGGGCCGATACCTCCTCAACGGACGCCCCGTCAGCGAGATGGACGACAACGAGCTGGCGCGCGCGCGAAACGAGGAAATCGGGTTCGTTTTCCAAACGTTCAACCTGCTTGCCCGCCAGACGGCGCAACGCAACGTCGAGTTGCCGCTCGTCTATAGCGGCATGCCCCGTTCGGAACGTGTCGAACGCGCAACCGAAGCGCTCGAAGCGGTCGGTCTGGGCGACCGTCGCCACCACCGTCCCAACGAGCTGTCGGGCGGCCAGCGCCAGCGGGTGGCGATCGCCCGCGCGCTCGTGACTCGCCCGAGTCTCCTGCTGGCCGACGAGCCGACGGGGAATCTCGACACCGAGATGGGACGCGAGATTCTGAGCTTGTTCGATCGGCTTCACGAGCAGGGCAATACCATCATTCTCGTGACCCACAATCCCGACGTGGCCAAACACGCTCGACGCGTCGTGTCGCTACTCGACGGCCGCATCGAGAGCGACACGGGCAACGGCGCACGACGATGAGAGCCCTCTCCCGAAAACCGAACAGGCGCACCATGAAGCGTTCCGACGGTCTGCGGGTCGCCGCGGCCTCGCTCATCGAGAATCCGCTCCGCACGTTCCTGACCTTGTTGGGGATCGCGATGGGCGTGACGGCGGTGATCTTCGTCGTGTCGATGATCGAAGGCCTGAACCGCTACATGGGCGAGAAGGTCGCCAAGGTCGGCTCCAGCTCGTTCACCGTCCAGAAATACGGCATCCTGACCAGCCACACCGAGTACGCCGAGGCGCGAAGGCGCAACCGCGGAATCCGCCACGAGGACGCCGAGGCGATCCGGCGTTTCGCCAGCGATGTCGAGCGGGTCGGCATTCAACGGGGGTGGGGGGTCTCGCCCAAGTACGGCTCGCGCTCCGTTTCCGACGTCCAGATGCTCGCCCAAGACTACGACGCCTACCTGATCGAGTCTCCCGATATCGCGCAGGGGCGCGGGTTCTCTCAGGGCGAAGTCCAACGCGGAGCCCTTGTTTGCTACTTGGGGTGGGAGGTGGCCGACAAGCTGTTCGAGAACCGGGATCCGGTCGGGCGCAAGGTAAGGCTCTGGGGACGGGGCTTCGTTGTGAACGGCGTGGCCAAGAAACAAGGGTCGATTTTGGGACACTCCCAAGACAACTTCGTGTCGATCCCGCTCGGCGCCTTCGAGAAGATTTTCGGTTCGCGCCGCTCGATCAACCTGATAGTCAAGGCGAAAGACCCGCTGCGGATGGAAGAAGCGGTCGACGAAGTCCGCATGGTGCTGCGCGCGCGTCGCCACCTGCGTTGGGACGAAGAGGACAACTTCGGCGTCATCACGCCCGACTCGTTGATGTCGTTCTGGCGCAAGCTCACGCAGATGATCTTCAGCGTGGCTTTGTTTGTGGTGGGCATCTCGCTGGTCGTCGGCGGCATCGTCATCATGAACATCATGCTGCTCACCGTGGTCGAGCGCACCCGCGAGATCGGCGTGCGCAAGGCCATCGGCGCGCGGCAGAAGGACATTCGGTTCCAGTTCCTGGCCGAATCGGTGATGTTGTGCGCCGCCGGAGGCGTGGTGGGCGTCGGTCTCGGGTGGCTTCTGGCGTATCTTGTCCGCACGATCACCCCACTCCCGGCGGCGTTTCCGTTGTGGGCGCCGATCCTGGCCGTCGTGGTGACCAGCGCGGTCGGCATCTTCTTCGGTCTGTATCCGGCGCGCACGGCGGCGGATCTCAATCCCATCGAGGCCCTCGGACGCGAGGCCTGCTGAGTCGGCGATGAAGAGTCATCTACGCAAACCTCGCACGGCGCTGATCCGGGAGAACACCCTTCTGGCTTTCGCCGCCTTGCGCGACCGCTGGTTTCGTTCGCTTCTGGCGGTGATGGCCGTGTTCATCGGGATTCTGATCATCATGGGGGTCGCCTCGGTTCTCAACGGCTTTCGCCAAGGCGTGGTGGACGGGATCGAGCAGTTCGGCACCAACAACATCTATGTCACGCGCTTTCCTCCCATCAATCTCGGACGCCCCGACCCCGAGATCCGCAAGCGCAAACAGCTCCGCCCCGAGGACGCCGAGGCGATTCGCGACGAGTGCGACGCGATCGAGGCCGTCACGCCCGAAATCGCCATATTGCTATCGAAACTCACGGTGGGCTACGAGGGCGAGGAGGTCATCGGCCCGTTCGCGTCCGGCATGTGGGCTTCGGGCGCCGACGCGCTGAGTTTGGAGATCGACCAGGGACGCTACTTCACCGAGGAAGAGAACGCACGGCGCGCGCCCGTCTGCGTCATCGGCCACGAAATCGTGCGCGTCTTGTTCCCCGGTCGCAATCCGATCGGCAAGCACGTTTCTTTCAGGGGCATGAGCCTCCGAGTGGTCGGGACGGTGGCGAAACTCCAGGACGGCCCGTTCGGCAGCGAGAACGAACGCGACAAGGCCATCTATGCCCCCTACGCGGTGATGAACCGGTTCTTCGAGCATTCGCACAACGCCTGGATCTCGTTGATCGTCCGCGCGAAGGAAGGGCGTCGCGCCGAGGCGATCGAACAGATCGAGGAGGTTCTGCGCCGCCGTCGCCACGTCGGGTGGCACGATCCCAACAGTTTCGAGGTCAACACGTCGGACTCGCTCATCACGCAGTTCGACGCGATCGTCATGGCCACGTTGGCCGTGATGTTCGCCTTGTCGAGCGTGGCGTTTCTCGTCGGCGGCGTCGGCGTGATGAACGTCATGCTCGCCTCGGTCAAGGAGCGCACGCGCGAGATCGGGGTGCGACGCGCGATCGGCGCGCGGCGGCGGGACATCGTCTGGCAATTCCTGACCGAAGCGATGGCGATGACGGGTGTCGGCGGAGTCCTCGGTGTTCTGGCGGGCGAATCGCTGGCTTGGTTCCTGCACACCTTCCTGCCCATGGTGCCTTGCGCCGTTCCCATGTGGGCGCGTCTGTTCGGTGTCGTCGGCGCGGTGGGAATCGGTTTGATCTTCGGTCTCTGGCCCGCCATTGCGGCGGCCCGGCTCGACCCGATCGAGGCGCTTCGGTACGAGTGATTCTCAGACCTTGTTCGGGGTTTCGCTCGCGTTGGAGGGTTTCGTCGACCTAGACGGCGTGACTGCGGTCGTAGTCGGCCTTGGCCGAGAGGGCGAGACGGTAGAGATCCTCGTATTCGACGGCCGACTTCTCCCACGAGAAGTCCTGGCGCATGGCCCGAGCGGCGAGCTGTTCCACGTGGCGCGGCCGGTCGTAGTAGGTGCTTACGGCCCACCCGACGGTGTCGTAGAGTGCGCGGGGCGTCGGATCGTCGAACATGAACCCGGTGCCCTCGCCCGTCTGTTCGTCGTACTGTTCGACCGTGTCGCACAGACCGCCCGTCGCCCTCACGATCGGGAGGGTGCCGTACCGCAGCGAATAGAGCTGGTTAAGACCGCACGGCTCGAAGCGCGACGGCATGAGAAAGAAGTCGCATCCCGCTTCGATCAGATGCGAGCGCGCGTCGTTGTAGCCGATGTACGAGCCGACACGGCCCGGATAGCGCGCGGGCAGAGTGCCGAAGAAGCGCTCGATCCCGTTCGAGCCGCTTCCGAGGATGACGAACTGAACGGCCATGTCGCGCAGGATCGGCTCGATGGCTTCGCAGATCAGGTCGTAGCCTTTCTGATGCACGAACCGTCCGATCGCTCCTACGACGCAGACGTTGTCGCTCGGATCGAGTTGAAAAGCCTCCTGGAGCGCGCGCTTGCAGACCGTCTTGCCGCTGCGATCCTCGACGTTGTACGGCGCAGGGAGAAACAGATCGGCGCTAGGTTCCCACAGGTCGTAGTCCACGCCGTTGAGAATCCCTCGGAAACGGCCGTTCTTGTTGGACAGATAAGGCGCCAACCCGAAGCCCTGACCCGGCGCCGTGATTTCGCGCGCGTGGCCCGGACTCACCGTGTTGACCGCGTCGGCGCAGCCGACGCCCCCTTTGAGGAAATTGACCCCGCCATGGTCCTCGAACCGCTCGGGGACGAAATTCTCCGCACCCAGGCCCAGATAGGAATAGTGCCCGACCGGGTACTTCCCCTGGTAGGCGACGTTGTGAATCGTGAGGACCGACGCGGCGCGTCCCAAGAACGGGTGATTCCAGAACCAGGAGCGCAGATATCCCGGAATCAGGGCCGTTTGCCAGTCGTTGCAGTGAATCAGGTCGGGCTCGAACCCGCCGTCCATGCAAATCTGCAGTGCCGCGCGGGAGAGGAACGCGAACCGCCTCGGGTTGTCGTCGTAGTCTCTCATCCAGCCGTCGTGATACAAGCCGGGGCGATTGAAGAAGTGGTCGTGATCGACAAAGTAGACGGTCACATTGTGCTCGGTTCGGACACGCCGGACCGCGCACCACTCCTCGGCGTCTCCCATCCGCACGCACATCGATGGAAGGAACGTCTCGATCGAGTCGGTCCGATCCCTGATCGCTCGGTAGAAGGGGAGAACGACGCGGACCTCGTGTCCGCGCTTGCCGAGACACCGAGACAACCCGGCGACAACGTCGGCTAGGCCGCCGGTCTTCGCGTACGGAGCCATTTCCGAGGAGACGAATAGAATACGGTACTTCTTCTCAGGCATATCGAAGGGGCAACCCTTTCAAAGGCAAGATCCCGTGTCCGGGCGAGGCGGCGGGATTTCGGACTATATCATTATCCAGACTCCCGCTGAGGGAGTCAAGCCCGGGCAGAGAGGAGTTCCCGAATCCTTCACGCCCTGCGCGGTTCGGGTTTGAACGGGAGCCGTTCAGAGGCGCGAGCCGCTTCGGGCGACGCGGCTTCGT
>JAFGFN010000205.1 GCA_016931035.1 Candidatus Sumerlaeota bacterium | reverse complement strand
GGGGCGGCGGGGGTGGGGGGGGGGGGGGGGGGGGGGGGGGGGGGGATCACCCCTCGATGCCGCGGGGACTCTTCCGATTGGCCGCATTCTGGGGTCGGCGACATCTCCGTCGAGAGCGGCGTGAAGGACCATGAACGGTCCGTCGCCTTCGAGAGGAGGAGGTCAGAGTGCGGCCTTCAATCCGTTCTTGCTCCGAAGAAACAGGCTAAGGCTTGTATTCCGAGCGGTGTACGGTCCGCCATGGCAGGTTTGACCGTCGCTAGGGCTCCCGACGGGTGTGGACGAGATACGCTGCGTTCGAGGCCAGCACCAGGACAATGCCGCCTATTTCGAGCGCACCCTTGAGCCAGGGGGTCTCCGCCTTCTCTTCCGCCGCAACGCCCCAGACGCCGCCGAAGGGAACGACTCTGAGGAGGACGAACGCGCACAACGTTACGATTCCGGCAAGCAGGAGCGGGCGCGCCGCTCCGATGCCGCGGGTCTCGCGGACGGATAGAACGAACAAGAGGCCGCCCGCCAAGACCGTCGCCGTGGCGAAGGCGACCTTGACGACGGTCCGCCACGGATACCACCCCTGACGGATCGACACGCGTCTTGCGGTCGAGACGATCCACGTCTGGAAATCGACCTCTTTGTTGGCGCCGAGCGCGAACATCAGGAGGGCGAGACAGAGCCAGAATCGACGTTGGCTCGTGTTCGCGCGCGCGTTTTCCGATGGGGGGATTTCGCGGGCGGCGCAGGCGCCGCAGAGCGCGGCGGAGAGCAGATAGAGACACGTTGCGGTCAACCCGAGCCACGTGGGGTCGTTGAATCCGGGTGTCCAGTGGTATTCGGAGAGGTTCATCCGGGAGCGGAACGGATCAGGCTTGAGCCCGAACGTCGGGTCGCGCCAGAGGAATCGAGGCGCCGTTGCGGCGCAAGGAGGCGGACGACGCTTCGAGAATCTCGACCACTTTTTTGCCGTCGGCGCCGTCCGTCATGGGCGCCGATCCGTCGGCGATGCAGTTCGCGAAATGCTCGCACTCCACTCGGAGCGGCTCGATTTGCTGGACGTGAGGGGAATAGATGTCTCCGTAATGGTATGCGAAGCGGAACTCGGCGAAGGTGTCGTAGTGGGGCGGCACTTCGACGCGTTTGTCGTAGATCTTGATCTTCTCCTGCGCCACGATGTCGTTATAGACGAGCATCTTCTTGCTGCCGACGATCGTCATTTCGCGGACCTTGTTGGGATCGAGCCAGCTGCTCATGATCGTGGCGAAACGCCCGTCGGCGAAATCGAGCGACATGTTGGTGACGTCCTCGATTCCTTCGGCCACGTGCGCCTTGCCCTGGCAGTTGACCGTCACCGGGTCGGCGCCCAGGAGGAAGAGGATGATCGAGATGTCGTGGGGCGCCAGGTCCCAAGCGACGTTGATGTCTTTCTGGAAGAGTCCGAGGTTGAGTCGGCGCGCGCTGATGTAAAGGACGTCGCCGATCTCGCCCGAATCGAGAATGTCCTTAATCTTTCTCACTTCGGAGGTGTAGATGAACGTGTGGCCGATCATGAGGGTCAGGCGGTTTCTGTGGGCCAGATCGATGAGGTCGTCGCATTGGGCCGAGGACAAAGCCATCGGCTTCTCGATGAACGTGTGTTTGCCCGCCTCGAGGCATTTCATGCCCAGGCGATGGTGCAGCTGCACGGGCGTGGCGACGGCGATCGCATCGATCTCGGGGTCTTCGACCAGCTCGTCGAAGTCTGTGGCGACATCGATCGAGGGATAGAGCCGTTTCATGTGGGCCAGCCGTTCCGGGCTGGCGTCGCACACCTTCTTGATCTGGGTGGTTTCGATGCTGTCGAAGTTGCGCACCAGGTTGGGTCCCCAGTATCCGCAACCAACCACGCCGACGTTAAGCCGCCTGCTGGCTGATGCCGTCATCCGGCTCCTCCTTCGCGAACCTGACCGCAACCTTCTCGAACGCCATCGACACGACCACCGGGAACGTCTTGAGCAGAATCCTTACGTCCTGCCAGAGGTTCATGGTCCGAGCGTAGCGAATATCCAGACGAACCATTTCCTTGAACGTCAGACGGTTCTTTCCGCTCACCTGCCAGAGCCCGGTCATGCCGGGGACGGTTTCGAGGCGGTTGGCGTGCCAGCGCAGGTACTCCTCGGCCTCGTAGGGGATCGGCGGGCGAGGGCCGACCAGGCTCATTTCGCCTCGGAGAACGTTGAACAGTTGGGGAATCTCGTCGATGCTTGCGGCGCGCAGGATCCGGCCGAACCGGATGATGTTCGGGTTGTCCTCGCGCTTGACCATCGGCTTGTCTTCGCCTTCGTCGTGGATCAGATCCACCAGGTAGTCGCGGTGCGCCGACACGTCGTTGTCGACGTGCATCGTGCGGAACTTCCACATCGAGAAGCGTCTTCCCAAGTGTCCGACCCGTTCCTGACGAAAGAAGACAGGACCGGGCGAAACGATCTTGATCAGCGCCGTGACCAGACACATGAGCGGGGCGCAGAGAATCAAGCCCGTCAGGGCGCCGACGACGTCGATCCCGCGTTTCCATTTGGGAATGGGCGCAGCGCACAACTTCAGGATTTCCTGTCTGTCGTCGCTTGCGGTTTCCCGACCGCCGCCGCACGCCACGGCCGGACTCTCGGCGTTCCGATTCCCAGTCGCAACGGCGCTCGGATGCCGTTCGGCGTTCTCCTCGCGGCGGGAGGACGATTCGTCTTCTCTCCTCCCTCCGGCACGGGGTCCCGAGCCGGAAGCGTGTTGCGAGGGATAAGTGCGAATCGTGTAGGCGGGTGGGCGCGCGTCGCGGGTGGCGACGTCGCGGCAGATGTGATCCGCGAACGTGCGCGCACCGTCCTGGTGCGTCTCGGGGAGAAAGACGCCGACGCGGTGCGAATCGATCCATCCCGCCGTGTCGGTGGCTCTCATGCGGCCGACAAACATCTTGCCCAGCGTGAGCGCTTGTTCGTTCCGTTTGTCCGATCTCAGTTCGAAGATGACCAGCGCGAATCCATGGCTGTTGCGGTCGGAACGGCCTCGTTCGCGGTCGAGCAGATCGTGAAACTGCTCGGTTGAGTAGAGTCCGTTGACCTTGCATGTTCCATTGGTCGATCGGAACAGCCTGCGGCATTTGTCAAAGGTACGAATCAACATGGTTTTCTATTCCTCCCTAAGAAGCCCTTGGAGCGCGGATCCGCGCGCTTGTGCGGAACGACTCCAACGGCTCCGCCACGGCCGAGACTACAGCCGGTTGTAGATGAACTCCGGAATGGGCAGCTTCCTTTTATTGAGAATGACGCCGAGAATGCGGCCGCTGTGCTGCTCGATCTTCTCTTTGACTTTGACCGCGACCTGGCGTCTGACCTTTTCCGATTCGATCACGAGCACGACACCGTCCACCAGTTGCGTCAAGGCGATGCCTTCGGGCGAGGCGGTGGCCGAGGGCGTGTCCACGAGCGTGAAATCGAAGCTCGATCTCAGATTGTCGATGAAGTATTCGGTCTTGACTCGATCCGACAACCACAGCGCGGAAGGGGCCTTGACCGAGAGCTGACAGGCGTAGAGTTGACCCTCGCCTATCTGATGAATGGCGTGTTCGAGCGGGAGATTGGCGCACACGCACTCTTCCCATCCGTGTTGAGGAGTGACGTTGAAATGGCGAAGGTGCGTCGGCTTGACCTGGTGGGCATCGAGAAGAAGGACCGATCGCCCCAGGGCGAAGGCACACGTCTTGGCGAATTCCCGCGTCAGCGTCGAAGTGCCGTGTCCCTCTCCGATGCCCATGAACTGAACGGTCTTGGGACCTTCCCCGGACAGTAGGGAATTGATGCTCTGATACAGGGCCGTCATCTTCTCCGACAAGTGGAGAACGGGCATCGACAGGATGCCGGGCCCTCCCGCGGCCTTGGAGCGGATGAACGAGAGATCAAGCGAGGGACCGTGGTGGCGAACCTCGACGGGCCGCCCCAGGGTTTCCTGTCGCTCTTCTCTGGCGTGTTCAAGGGCTTCGAATATCTTTGTCACTTGATTCAACCTCGCTTCGGGCGCCTTTCCGCGGCGAACCCGGTTCTCTCAGTTCGCCGAAGCCAAACTCGGCAGCGCTTTGGCCGAGAAGAAAACGGTCAGCAACAGTCCCGCGAACAGCGCGACGCTTACGGCTATGGGAAGGATCCGGCGTCGCGGCCCGGGCGCCTCGATCCGCCTCTCGTAGTCTTCGATCACTTCCTGGACGATCGCGTTCGACACGACGGGGCTTCGCCGACCGTAGCCGGCGACGAGCGCGTTGTCGCAGAGGATGTTGATCACTCGCGGCACCCCCTTGACGTGTTTCGCGATTTGTCTTTCGGCCCGTGGGGAGAACACGCGCTGTTCTTCCGGCGCGACGAGCGAGAGCCGATAGCGGATGTAGTCGCGGCTCTGGGCGCGAGTCAGGCGTTGAATCGTGGCGCGGACCGCGATGCGTTGCCGGAGTTGCCGGAGTTCCGGACGATTGAGTTTCTCGTCGAGCTCCGGCTGACCGACGAGAACGATCTGGATGAGTTTTTCCTCGTATGTCTCTAGGTTCGAGAGCATGCGCAGCTTCTCGAGCGTCTCGACCGGCATGTTCTGGGCTTCGTCCACGATCAGGACGACGTTGCGCCCCGCGCGGTACTCCTCGATCAGGTATTCGTAGAAGCGCTTGACGATTTGCCAGAAGGCCCTTCCCTTGGATTCGATGCCGAGTTCCTCGAACGCGACCTTCATGAGTTCGCGGAACGTGACGCGCGGGTTGAAGACGTAGACCACCTTCTCCTCCGTCCGGTTCAAGGTCGCCAGACAAGAGCGGATCACCGTGGTCTTGCCCGTTCCGACTTCGCCGGTCACCGCGACGAACCCCTTGCGCATACGGATTCCGTAAAGAATCGACGCCAATGCCTCCCTGTGACTCGGGCTCAAGTAGAGGAAGGCTGGATCGGGCGTGATCCTGAACGGCTCCTTGAGGAGAGAGTAGAAGTTCAAATACACGACTTGAACTCCTCTTCGGTCACCGTGGTCAGAACCGGCAGACCCAGGTGTTTCGCCACGTCGTCGTTGGTCTTGAGCGTCTGATCGAGGTATTCGAGCGCGAACGCCGTCGCGATCGCGCCGAAGAACGCGACGAACAGGACCAGCGCGAAATTGCGGTGCCGATTGGGCAGGATGGGGTCGAGAATCAACGTGGGCGATTGGATGACTTTCACGTTGCTCACCTTCTCCCGGTCCAGAGTGCTGGTGATTCTCGAACGTTCCAGGTTTCTGCGAAACTCGACGTACCGGTCTTCCAACACGTCGCGTTCGAGCGTAAGGCGTTTGAGAGTCGTTTCGACCTCGCGAAACGGTTCGAGCACCTTCTCGGCCGCCTGAAGCTGCGACGAGAGCATCGTGGCGCGGGCTTGGTGGCCGTCGAGCTGCGCGCGCTCGGTTTCGAGCAGCGAGACGACGTTGCGGCCGGGCGCATCGCCTCCGGCTCCGGCGACCGTCCCGCCCATCGCCGCGGCGGCGGGCGCGTCGCGGGCCTCGCTGTTCATGGCTTCCTGCGTGATGCGGATCTGGTCTCGGATGTCTTCGAGCGGCAGGGCGCCGTCCGGGTAGCGCCGCTCGGCCTCGGACTCGCGGACGCGCAGGTCGAGCAGCCGCTGTTTGAGTTCGCCGACGTAGGCGCTCGGGGCCGGCTGGACGAGGGGTTGGCCGGTCTCGCTGTCCTTCTTTACGCCCATGACCGACAATTGCTCCTCATAGGAGTTGATACGGGCCTTCGAGGCGCCGATTTCGGCGTTGGTGTCGCGCAGGTTGGCCTGGATCTGCGACACGGTGTCCAGGGCCACCTTCCTTTGGTCTTCGAGCGAGGTTACATTGTGCTTCTTGCGGAACTCCTCGACCTCGCTCTCCTTCTGCGCTAAGTCCTCCTGGGCCTTGGTTGCTTCGCGCGCGAAGAATTCGGGCGAGACCTGGGCGGTGTAGACCTCGACGTGTTTCTGGAGGTAGAAGTCGAGCAGGTCGGACAGAATCGTTCGCGCCAAATAGGGGTCCTGGGCGTTGTAGCTCATGCGGATGATGTTGCCGAGGGCCTTCAGTTGGAGGCTTTCGACAACCGCGGTGGTGGCGTAGCGATGAATCGTTTCTTCGTCGTAGGGCGACTCCCCTCCGGCCGCCTTGCCCGCACGGCGCAGACGCGCCAGCACACGGGCCGGAAAGGAGTGCGGCGCCGCGGGTCGCAGAATCGTTTCGGGACCGAGCTTCTCGACGATGTTCTCCGCCACGCTCTCGCTCTGCATAATGGCCATCGCGTTCTGCACCTCGTTGGGCGAGCCGTCCACTTGCGGAACGCTGATCTCGGGGTCCCGCGTGAGGGGGCTGCGCCCGACCTTGACGAGCACTTGGGCCTCGGAATGGTAGACGCTGGGCATGAGGAGGATCGCGACAGTGCCGGCGCAGACGAAGACGACGAAGAACAACGCCATCGCCTTCTTGTGACGCAGCAGAACGTACAGAACGTCGCGGACCGTCATTCCGGCGGCCGATTCGCCCTGGCGGAACCCCGAGTTTTTCTGTTCACTCAACATCGCCTTGCTCTCCGATTGCTCCGCGGTCTTTCCGATCCTGCAACGCCGTCGGCGTCCCGTATGCCTTCAGGCCTCTCGATCCACCCGGTGCGAGCACGCTATCGGGCGCCCAAGCCGGGGGGAGAGTATCCAACCGTGTCTCCGCTCGGCAGTGTATGCCCGTACGAGAGTCCCGCCGGAACGAGACGGTTGATGTACTGGTCGACGAACAGATTGACTTTCCGGATCATCTTGTCGGGCACGTACACGATGTCCATGGGCGCCAGGTAGAACGGCTCGCCGGGGTCCTTGGAAAAAGTGTCGCTCAAATCCACCTTCTTGGAGTATTGCTTGCCCCCCATCTGACGCACGACGATCACGCTCGCGGGCTGGGCCGTGACGCGGTCGAAACCGCCCGCGGCCATGACGGCCTGCGCGGCGGTCATCCTTCCGATCAGGGGGACCTCGCCTGGCGTGCCCACCTCGCCCGCCACATAGACCCGTTGAGCGGCGAATGTTCGGCAGATTACCGTGACGATCGGGTTCTTGATCTTATCCTCGTAAAGATTCGTAATGGCTTCATCGAGCTCCTCGGGCGTCAAACCCTCAGCCTGGACATCGTCGATCATTTCGAGGGCGATCTTTCCGTCCGGGCGAACGATCTGAGTCTCGTTCAGGTCGGGGAAGTAGCGAATCTTGACCTGGACCTCGTCTCCCGGAGCGAGCTTGACGGGAGTCGCGCCGTCAACCAGCGGGAAGGGGTCCCTGGGCGCTCTCGAACAGGCGGTCAGAATCGCAATCGCCCCAAGAAGCAGGACGACAATCCCGAGAAGACGGGTCGTTGGGCGGATTCGATCGTTGAGGGGACGTGCGTTGCGAGGGTTCATGGCGCTTTCATCCTCCAGCCGTTTCGAGGTGTGTACGTCTCGCCTACAAGTTCCTAAATCTTTATAGAGAAGTTCTTTTTTCTCCTCCGCGCGCGTCGCTTGCGCTATTCCGGCACGCAGGACCGTCTCCCCTCCACGGCGTCTCAGCGAGCGGAGTCATGTCTCGGCTGTCGGGTTTCGGACACTTCGCGAAGCCTGCGGCGCACGGTGGCGACGAGTTCCCTTGGACGTCCTTCGTCTCCCGGGAACACACCGGTGGCGAAGAAGAGATCCGATTCCGCCACGGTCGTCTTGCGGAAGCGTTCGAGAGCCGCCTCGCAACCGCGCGCGTCGGTCTCGGTCATGACGACGGCCGAATACCCCCCCATGTCGAAGAGCTCGTCGCTATCGCGGATATTGCCCTGGAGGAATCGCAATCGGCCTTCGTCGCTGTTGGACGAGCCCACCATCACAAGCGCGACAAAGCGTCGGTAGCGCGCGGCGGCGCGTAACTCGTGGCCCAAAAGCCAATGCAAATCAAACGATTCTCGACTCATCGACCGATTCTCCTGTTCCCGGACTATCCCACCCTCGCGGATTGCCGAATCTGGGTGCGTGTAACCGCGGATAGCCGCATCGTTCTGGTGCGCGTAGCCGGTGCCGTGCATGTCTGCCCCCTTGCCTTTCTTGCGTTGCGAGCTCGCCTGGCGGACGACCGCTCCGCGAAAAAACTCTTCCTCCCCCGTTCCCATCGGCCCGCCGAAACAACGCCTTCGGCCTTCCATTTTGCCTTTCTATCAGCTGGGGCTGAGAGGGCTCCGCTACTTCGACTCCTCGCCCAGAAAGGCCACGCGACCGCACCCGTAATCGAATCGGAGAGCAATAGTCGTGCACAATCCGCCTCGAAGCATGATCGGAAAGGTCGTGTTTGTTAGTTATATCATTGATATAAAGCGGGTTACGATGCCTCGTGATTCCCCATTTCCCAGAGGATGGCGTGGTGTGGAGGCTGGTTCATGACGGAATTGACCAACAAGGGGTGAACAACTGTTGGTCGGAATCGGCGCATTGGCGACTTGTTCAGTTGGGGCCTAAAGGGCTTGGCGTTGGGGGACAGGTTCCTTGAGCTTGTACTTGGCGATGCGTCGGCGAAGGGTGCTGTAGCTGATGCCAAGCGACTCGGCGGCGCGGCGTTGGTTCCACCGGTTTTGGGTGAGGGCCGTGAGAATAGTGCGGACCTCGGCCTCTTGGAGTCGGGTGGATGCGAATGGGGGGGAGGGCGCGGGGGACATCGACGCGGGAGTTGCGGGGATCGGTGTGGGGGGGGCGACTCCGTTGGACGACGAGAGGCGAGAGAGAATCGAGTCTTCCTGGCCGGTCAAGGCGAAACGACGGATGACGGCTTCGAGCTCGCGCACGTTTCCGGGCCAAGCGTATTCCATCAGGCGAGACATGGTTTCGGACGAGAGGGTGTGTTCGACCGCGTCGAGGGTGTTGGCGTGTTTGTTGAGGAAGTGTTCGACCAGGATCGGGATGTCCTCGATCCGTTGTCGCAAGGGGGGGAGGACGATCGTGTATTGATTCAGGCGATAGAACAGGTCGGCCCGGAAGCGTCCTTCGGCGATCATCTGTTCGAGCGAGGCATTGGTCGCGGCGATCACGCGGGTGTTGACGCGGATGGCTTCGGCGCCTCCCACGCGCGTGAACTCCTTCTGTTCGATCACCTGAAGCAGCTTGGTCTGAAGCGGCAGGGGGAGGTCCCCGATCTCGTCGAGGAAGATGGTTCCTTCGGCGGCCAGTTCGAAGCGACCGGGTTTTCTCCGCTCCGCTCCGGTGAACGCGCCGGGTTCGTGTCCGAAGAGATCGGATTCGAGAAGGGTCTCGGGGATGGCGGGGCAGTTGATCTTGACGAAACTTCCCGTACCGCGGTCCGAGAGATCGCTGATGAGACGGGCGACGACCTCCTTGCCGGTTCCGCTTTCGCCCTGCAAGAGGACGGTCATGTCGGTCGGGGCCACCTCGGCGATCTGTCGGCGCACTTGCATGATGACGTCGCTTCGGCCGACGAACTGGTGAATCACGGAGAGCCGTTCCAGGGCGCCTTCGGCGGCGACGACTCGCTGGCGCAAACGGTTGCGTTCGATTTCGAGCTGGCGCAGGAGTTCGCGGTTCTGGATCAGGAGCGATCGATGCTCGACGGCGCGCCGGACGTTGAGGGTCAGGTCGCCGGCGGTGACGGGTTTGCACATGTAGCCCGCCACGCGTTCGCGAATCGCCTCCAGGGCGGATTCGAGCGATGGATGCCCGGTCAGGAGAAACAGCTCCATATCGGGCGAGACGCGCCTGAGCGCCCGGATGGTCTCGATACCCGACATGCCGGGCATGTACTGGTCCACAATCGCCACGCCGAATTCACTCTTCGAGGCGGCTTCGATCCCGGAGGAACCGTCGGGAGCCGTCGCGACCTCGAACCCGTCGCGTTTGAGGATTTCGGAGATGACTCGGAGGACAAGCGGATCGTCATCGACTGCCAGAATGGCGGGATTGACCATATTCGATACCCCTTGACGTCCGACGGTCCCTGGGTGGACAACGCTGCTCGCGGCGGCGGGGCCCAAGGCCGCTAGTCCCGATTCTGCTCCCGCAGTTCCAGGGAAGTCAAGTCTCGATCATGCGGCGCGATCATGCGGCGCGCTGTTCCCGGGGGTGCGTCCCAGCAATTCGAAACACGTGAGCTCGGATTTCTCACGGAGACAGGACGTGACGAGAATGCATCGTTGGTTTTGCAGGCGTTGTGGGGATCGCGAGGAGCGTTCGGTTATACGGCCCGCGAAGGTCATCCATCGAAATCGGGATCGGTTCTTTCCGTCTTTTCGTTTCGATAGCGATCCCGATCCCGATCCCGATCCCGATAGCGATTGCGATTCGAATTCGGCGAAAGACATGCGATGGACAGGGCCAAATCTCAGAGTCCTGCGTCGCACCCGGAAGCTCGGAGACGGCCAAATACTGCTTGACGAGGAGAATCGGGCAATGTTAGGTTAGGCCGTCGTTCGACTGTCAGAAGGCTCACAATCTTCGCTTTAGCACCCACCAGATCCCGCAAGTCCTGAAGGAGCAAGAAAATGAACCAGCGCATGTCGAGATACCCGATCGTTCTTGTTGGACTCCTCCTGTTGAGCATGAGTTTGAGCGGATGTCACTACGCTTCGAACCGGCTCTACGATTTCAACGACATGTTCATTCTGGGAGCGGGCGTGATCGCCGAAACGCCCCGTTCCGGCCCCTGGCCTCCGATCGTCGGGGTTCGCGGGCAGATAACGGACTTCTGCAACCTGGGCTCGTATCATTTCACCGGTTATTGGATGGAAATGGACGGGCGCGGCTTCTTCATCGGTCCCGAGAATCGAACGGAGCTCGGGATCGGCCCGGCGCAGATGATCCATATCGAGCAGGATTACGACAAAGGCCGGGAAACCTATTTCAAGAAGGCGGACAGCCTCTGGGCCGGGCGCATGGCGGGCGACGAGATGACTTGGCGCAACACTCCGGCCAAGGAGGTGAACTACGACTTCTGGGCCGATACGTTCCATCTGGGCATACCCGCTTTCCCGCGCGGCTGGCAACACTGGGGAACGACGTCGCTCCAGGTCGGCCTGGGCGATCCGATCACCCACGTGGGCTTGGCCGTGCGGCTCGGGTTCGATTTCTCCGAGTTCACGGATTTCATCCTGAGCGCCGTGGGATTGGACTATAAGCACGACGACTTGAACAAGATCGAATTCAAAGAAAAAAGGGAACGCCCGAACTAGATTGGGCGGGTTTGCGGACGCGAGATTCCGGCGCGTCGCGCACGCGACGCGGAACGAGATTTGAGGCCCCGATGGCGCCAAGAACGCGCCAGCGGGGCTTTTCTGTTGTCTTCGTTCCCCGTAGGCGACGGCCCGTCTTTGCGTTCGCTTGTCCGTGCTCCCCGCCCAGGCACTCCGTAGACAGCGGTGCGCCGGGGGCCTGAGCGTTTTTTCGCACGTTTTTTTCGTTGCAAACACTGTTTTCTGTGCTTATAGTTCGCCTCTTGCGGTTCTCCCGATGGGGTGGATCGAGGGCAGGAGAGCGTCGTGCCCGAAGGGACGAGAGGGTTCGGATGGACACGTATCCACAGGTTTTCGCCGGGAGCGCGAGCGCAGAATTGACCCGCGCCATTTGCGATTACCTGGGGACCGAATCGGGGGGGTGCGAAGCTCGCAAGTTCAGCGACGGGGAAACCTGGGTCAAGATCAACGAGAATGTCCGGGGGAAGCGCTGTTTTGTCGTCCAATCGACGTCGTCTCCGGTCAACGACAACCTGGTCGAGCTCTTGATGTTGATCGACGCCCTCAAGCGAGCCTCGGCGGCCAGCGTCACGGCCGTGATCCCGTACTTCGGCTATGCCCGTCAGGACCGCAAGGATCAGGGGCGGGTGGCTCTGACCGCGAAGATGGTGGCGAACATGATCGCCGTCGCCGGAGCCACGCGGGCCTTGACGATGGATATGCATTCGGAGCAGATCCAGGGGTTCTTCGACATTCCCGTCGATCACATGTACGCCAGCCCGGTTCTGCTGGAACATGTGCGAGGGATGAAGATTCCGGACCTAGTGGTTGTGAGTCCGGACGTGGGGAACGTGAAGCGGGCGCGTAACTACGCCTCGGTTCTCGACGTGCCGCTGGTCATCATCGAGAAGCGCCGTCCCGCGGCCAACGCTTCGGAAGTGTTGAACGTGATCGGCGACGTCGAGGGGTGCAACGCGTTCCTCTTCGACGACCTGATCGACACGGCCGGGACGATTTGCAACGCGGCGTCCGCCCTTCGCGAGCGGGGAGCTCGCGAGGTGTACGCGGCCTGCACGCACGGCGTGTTGAGCGGGCGGGCGCGGGAGGCCGTCGCCGAGTCGGGACTGAAGAGGATTTTCGTGACCGACACGATCGCGGCGCCCAACGGAAAGCCCGGCGACAAGATCGAGGTGGTTTCGATCGCCCCGTTGCTGGGCGAGGCGATCCGGCGGATTCATTCCGACCGGTCGGTGAGCGCCTTGTTCGAGAAAGTACTGTAGAGTCCACAAGAGATGGATCGACCCGCGAGTCGAATCGTTTGATGAACGAAGCGTTTTCGGAGGAATAGAGATGGAGAGAATCCCGTTGAAAGCCCAAGCCCGCCGCGATGGGGGCAAGAACTTCTGTCGCCGGTTGCGCGCGTCGGGCGAGACTCCCGCCGTTCTTTACGGAATGGGAGGCGACGCGATCATGCTGAGCATCGACACGCACGACTTCCTGAAGTCGACGGCGAAGCTGAGCGGCGAGATGGCGATGTTCAGCGTAAGCGCCGAGGAACTGGGGATCGAGAACCAGCTGGCGGTGATCCGCGAGCTGCAGCGCGATCCTCTGAGCGAACGGCTCGTGCACCTGGACTTGATGCGGGTGGACCTGACCCAGCCCATCGACGTGGTCGTGCCGGTGCATGGGAGGGGAAACCCGATCGGGGTGCGCGACGGCGGCGTGCTCGAGCAGATCACGCGCAGCGTGCATCTGCGCTGTCTGCCCGACTTGGTGCCGCCTCATATCGAGGTGGACGTGAGCGAGCTGGCGATCAACCAATCGATTCACGTCAGCGATCTCGACCTGGGCGAGAAGATCGAGATGCATTCGCCCGCGACCGACGTCTTGTTCCACGTCGTCGTGCCTCGGAAGATCGAGGAGGAAGCGGTCGCGGCCGAGGCTGAGGTGGGCGCCGAAGGCGAGGCCGCGGCGGAGGGAGAAGGAGCCGAGGACAAGAAGGGCGAGTGATCTCGCTCGTGTGAAAAGAGCGCCGCATGAAGTTGATTGTGGGTCTTGGCAACCCCGGGTCGCGATATCGCACGACGCCGCACAACGTCGGCTACGAAGTGGTGGACGAGCTGGCGCGGCGCGCCGGGCTCAGGTGGACGCAGGCGCGGCGGATCGACGCGCAGTTCGCCGACGGCGAGGTGGTCGGCGCGGATTGCATGTTGCTCAAGCCCACGACCTACATGAACCTGAGCGCCGACGCCGTCGTGCCCTTGGTTCGGGGCGAGAATTTGGACGTGGCGAGAGACCTGCTGGTAGCGCTCGACGACGCGGCGCTGCCGCTGGGTCGGATTCGCCTGAGAGCCGAGGGGTCGAGCGCGGGCCATCGGGGGCTGGAATCGCTGATCGAGGGCCTGCGGGGGCAGAAGTTCGCTCGACTGCGATGCGGCGTGACTCCCGAAGGAGAGCCGCCGGGGGACTTGGCGGCGTTCGTTCTGGCCCGATGGCCGAAGTCGCTCGTGTCCGAGGTCGAGTCGATGGTTCTGCGGGCGGCCGACGCGGTCGAAGCATGGCTCACCGAGGACATTGACGATGTCATGAGCCGTTTCAACCGAACCGGACGATGAAGGAAGGGAGGAAGAGAGCGAGGAGGAGCCGGTAAGATCGCGAGACCTGTTTCGCCTTCTTCGTCGCGTCTTTCCGTCGCTCACCGTCCTTAGACATACATATCTCGAAAGTCCCTGCCCGGGTTCGCGGCCATGCGTACAAAGAATGGACCCGGGCTGACCAAACCGAAGGGAGGAAACCGCACATGGCCCAGAATTACGAGTGCGTCGTGATCATGGATCCGGCGCTCTCCGAAGAGTCCGTTCAGTCTTACCAGGATCAGTTCTCCAAAATCATCACGGATCGAGGCGGCGAAGTTGTCCACGTCAAGTTGTGGGGCAAACGCCGTCTGACCTACCCGATCAAGCGCAAGGGCGAGGGAATCTACCTGATTCTCTGCTTTCGATTCGAGGAATCGGCGAGCGGATTGGTCGAGGAATTCGAGCGCCAGGTTCGCATCAACGAGGGTCTGCTGCGCGAGATGACCGTCAAAGTGTCCGAGTTCAAACTCGACGAGAACCCCCCGCCCGAATTCTCGTTCCGCCGCGATCTGCGTCCCCCGCGGTCCCACCGGCCGGTTTCTGCGTCTCGCGCGCCGTCCGACGAGCGTCCCGCGGGCGAAGGCTCTGAAGGCGACGGCGCCTCGACCGACGAGGGAAGCGCCGCGACCGACAAGGCTGAAGAAAGCGGCGACGAGAGCGGCGGGACCGAGCAAGCCGAGAAGAGCGAAGGCGAGAGCGCCGGGACCGACGAGGCTGCAAAGACCGAAGGCGAGGGCGTGGCCGCCGAGGAGGCTGCACAGACCGAAGACGAGGCGTCGGCGAAGGACCTGGGTGCGGAGTGAGCCCTTGGCGCGCGCCAAGAGAAGAGGAGACCCGTTATGCTTGAACTCAACAAAGTGATGTTGATCGGCAACCTGACCCGGGACCCGGAATTGAGCTATCTTCCCTCGGGCACGGCTCTGGCCAAGCTGGGTGTGGCCGTCAATCGACGTTACAAAGACCGGAACGGGGAATCGAAAGACGACGTCGCCTTTATCGACGTCGAGACTTGGGCGAAAAGCGCGGAGTTCTGCGCCAAGTATCTCAAGAAAGGACGCCGTGTCTTCATCGAGGGGCGGCTCAGACAGGATCGCTGGGAGTCGCCCGACGGCGGGAAGCGTAATCGAATCGTTGTGAACGCCGAGAGGGTGCAGTTCGCGGACAGCCGTCCCAGCGAGGACGGCGGTTCGAGCGGCGGCGCATCGGGCCAGTATCAGCCACCCGAGTCCGCGCCGCCGAGTCCGTGGCCGGGCACGGAAACGCCGGCCCACGGGGAAAGCGATGCTCCGTCTGCGATGGACGGGCAGGCCGACGAGCAACAGACGGCTGACGATCTTCCGTTTTAGGCTTTTGGCGAGAGGCTTTAGGCCGTAGGCAAGAATGGATGCAAAGAGGTGAAAGGAGTCGGATAAGAGTCATGGTCGATTTACCTGAAGATGTTCGAGAGATGGCCAAGACGCCCGAGAGAGCGCCCCGCCCGACGGGAGAGCGGCCGTTCCGCCCCCGAGGCGAGGGATACGGCGGTCCGAGCCGCGGCGGCGATCGCGATCGCGGGCCGGGCGCGGGGGGTCGACGCGGCGGGCCGGGAGGATTCGACGCGGCGGGGGGGCGACGTCATCCGCGTCGTCGCCGCCGTCTGTTCGGGGGAGGCAAGGTGTGCCAGCTCTGCGTGCGCAAGATCAAGCACGTGGACTACAAGGACGTGGAATTGCTTCGGTTCTTCATCGCCCCGACCGGCAAGATCCTGCCGCGACGGCTCTCGGGGGCGTGCTCGCGCCACCAACGCGCCGTCACGTCGGCGATCAAGCGCGCGCGCATCATCGCGTTGCTTCCGTATCGTGCGATCTGAGGGCCGGGATAGAGCGGCTCCCTGAATCGAGCGGATTCGGGGGAGTTTCTCCGCATCGCGACTCAGAACCGAGCCGGCGAATTCCGCCGCGTGCCGTAAGGAAACGATGATCTCCGGCGATCCACAGGAGAACGACGGGAAGGCTCCGGACGGGCAGAAGCTTCGCAAGGCGCTCGACGCCTGCGCGAAGATTCAGTCCGACATGGTGCTGGGCCGGCTGCCGGGCGATTCCGGAAGGGGCCCGGTGAGCGGCTTTGCCCTTGTCGCGTCGCTGTTCCTGCTCTCGGTTCTGATGTCGTTTGGCGCCTTGAGCGGGCTTGTGATGTCCGGCGGGATGACGGCCCTGGCGCTCAACCTTTGGCAACGCACGACTCGGGTCAAAGGCGTTGTCGTCATGTTGGCCGCCGCGGGACTGGGATTCCTGGCAGGGGACCCTGCCGCGGGCGCCGTGGTCGCATCCGCCTTGGCGGTTGCGGCCGTGTATCGACCGGCGATGCGCGCCATGCCGGGCGAAGACGATCACTTCTATCTGATTCCCGTGCTGATGTGGGTGTTCCTTTTCGTGGCGGTGGGGATCGGGATTGCGGTTGGCGGGGAGGCGGCCCGCATCGGATGCGTCGAGCAGGTTCGGCGCATGGCATCTTATCTCGACGAAGAGGGGAGGAAAGTCCTGAGTTCGTCTCTGGCGCCCGGCGAGGAGCCCGGCGGCTTCATGAAGTGGCGGATGGATCAGATTGTCCCGCTTCAGGTGGGAACGCTTCTTGGGGTCCAGGCCCTCTTCTCGTTCCTCGCGGTCAAGTGGGTGCGCGCGCGGTTGGGATGGGGGCCGCCGTTGGGAATCGGATTGCTGTTCTTCCGCATCGGTCCTCGCTACACGCTGTTGTTGGCCGCCTCGTTGACGATGTTGATCGTCGCCCCGGACGTGGAGAAGGCGAACCTGACGGGGATTGCGCTGGCGACGCTGATGTGGTTCGGCTCGGGATGCTTCTTGGGAGGGCTGGCGTGCGCCGGCTATGCGATCGCCGCTTTTCGCGCGGCGGGCCAGCCGGGGCTCGCGTGGTTGTGCATAGGAGGGCTGATCCTCGTGTTGGCGATCCTTCCGATCGGGGCGCCGCTCCTGGCGGCGATCGGACTGATCGACATCTGGCTCAATATCAGGAGACTGCCTGAGAAGGAGGCTTAGACAAGAATGGATGTGATTCTTTTCGAGAACGTGCGCAACGTAGGGACGCGTGGATCGACCGTCTCGGTCGCGTCGGGTTATTTCCGCAACTACTTGAGCCCGCGGGGGCTGGCGGTCGAGGCGACCGAGGAAAACAAGCGCCGACTGGAGGACAAGGTCAAGAATCTCGAACGCCTGGCCGAGGAAGAGCGCAAGGAGGCGCGCGGGACGGCGGAGAAGATGGAAGACCTGGTTCTGACGTTCCATCTCAAGGCCGGCGAAGAAGACAAGCTCTTCGGCTCGGTCACCAACGCCAACATCGCGGCGCAGCTGGCCGAAAGAGGTTTCGAGGTCGATCGTCACCGAATCGCGATTCCCGAGCCGATCAAGCGCCTGGGGATGTACACGGTCGAGGTTCGCGTCCACCACGACGTGTTGGCCAAGGTCAAGGTCCTCGTCGAGAAGGAAGCCTGAGAATGGCGCGGCCCCCTCGCGGCGTTCGAGTCACGGGCGTCGAACCGGGGAGTCCGGCGGCTCGAATCGGCATCGAGCCGGGGTCGCGATTGGCGCGGATCGGCGGATCGCCGGTCCGCGACGAGATCGACCTGGTCTTCCTCGGCTCCGAGGGGCGGCTGCGGGTCGAGTGGGTCGATTGCGAGGGCGTTCTTCGCGAGAAGACGCTGCGCAAAGGGATCGACGCTTCTCTCGGCGTGGAGATCGAACCGCTCAAGGCGCGCCGCTGCCGCAATCGCTGCATTTTCTGCTTCGTCGACCAGAATCCGCCGGGCTTGCGCCCGGCGCTCCGTTTTAAGGACGAAGATTTTCGCCTGTCGTTTACGCACGGACACTACATCACCCTGACCGGTCTGCGCCGGACGGATCTCGAACGGATCCCCGCGCAGCGCCTCTCTCCCCTGTACGTATCGGTCCATTCCACGAATCACGCCTTGCGCTGCCGCATGCTCGGGATCGCGCCGGAAACCGCGCCGCCTCTTCTGGATACGATGAAGCGTCTGGCGCGGCGCCGCATCGAGTTCCACGCGCAGATCGTCCTCTGTCCGGGATGGAACGACGGGGCGGAACTCGACCGCACGTTGGACGATTTGGAAAGTCTCGGGGAGGGCGTTCTGAGTGTCGCCGTCGTGCCGGTCGGGCTCACCGCGCATCGGTCGGGTCTGCCGCGCCTCCGGGCGCTCACGCCGGCCGGGGCCCGCGCTCTCATTCGTCAAGCGGTTCCTCGTCAGGACCGGCTCGCGCGAGACAGGGGCCATCGCACGGTGCTCCTCGCCGACGAGATCTTTCTCTTGGCGGGCGAGCCGTTGCCCGACTACACCGACGAGGAAATCGACAGCCAGATCGAGAACGGGGTGGGGATGATCGCGCGGTTCTGGAAGGGGTGGGCGAGAACCGCGCGGCGCGCGCCCGAGTCGGTGTCGCCTCCGCGCCGCGTCGCCGTTCTGACGGGTCTGTTGGGGGCCAGAGTGCTCGAGCCGCTGGCGGAAAGCCTGAACACGGTGGCGGGTGTCGACGTCGAGGTGATCCCCCTCGATAATTCGCTGTTCGGAACCAGCGCGACCGTCTCGGGTCTCCTCTCGGGCGCCGATTTCGAGCGCGGCGTTCTCCAGGTGCAAGGATCGGATCTGGTTCTGATTCCCGCCAACGCCTTGCGGTCCTCGGACGAACGCTTTCTGGACGATCTGACTCTATCCGAGCTGCGCGCGAGGCATCCCGCCACACCGATCGAGGCGCTCGACGGGGGCGCGTCGGCAATCGCGCACCGGATTCTGCTGTCCGGGCGCGTGGGCCGCAAAGCCCGCGCCACACGGTGAGGCTCGGCGGCGGCACTCCCAGGGAACAAGCCTGCCGGACTGGATGTCTCACCGGAAGGGGGGAGCGGAAGTCGGGAACTCTCGAGAGCACAGGAGCCCCATCCGAGCCCTCCCCGAAAGTGCGGAGGGAGCAAGACACCCTCACGTCGTTTTTTCTCCACACGCTCAGGGCTGGGAGACCGAAAACGGAGTCCCAGCCGCACGGCGACGCAAAGACTCGAATCGGGAAGCGTGTCTAACTGCCGAGGCGGGTTGGAAGGCTGGACGCGCCGGTACGCCGCCGGGCGAACCGGCGGGTGAGAACCGAAACGATCGACCGGAAACGGCCCGCCCGGCCCGGCGAGCGATTTCGGGCTTGAAAGACTGTCGCTTCGGAAGTTAAGGTGTGCGCAGTCGGACCTCCAAGGCGCCGTCCGAATTCGCTTTCCCCGCGCGAGGTTGTCTTGACTGAGAATCGCGGTCTACGCTCCCTTGTCCGTCCGTTTTCCCGCCGCCTGAACCTGGTCGTGTGGGTCAACGCCTCGTTGGGATGGACTCTCGGGGTGGCGGGCCTCTACGCGACGGCGCTGATCGCGCTCAAGGTCGCCTTCCCCGAGGGCGCGCGTTACGCTCACGCGCTTCTCGCTTTGTTTCCAGTTGTGTTGGTTGCGGGATGGATCGCGGCCCGAAGGCGCGGGGCGTTCTTCCGGACGACCGAGATTCTCGAAATCGCCGATCGTCTCTACCGCAACGACGGGTCGGTGACGGCGAGTTACGAACAGCCGCGCTTGATGAGCGGCCCCGATTTCTTCGCCGAGGTGAAGGGCGAAGTCTGGCCGCGCCGCCCTCGCCTGGACGCGCGGCACTATGGCAAGCGAATTCTCCCGGTCTTGCTCTACTGCGGGATCGCCCTGGTTCTGCCGCCGCGACCGCCGACGCCCACGCAACAGGCCGAGGAGATTCTCGCCGCGCTGACCGAGCCGCTCTACGAGAAGATCGAGGAGAGTCAACCGCTGCTTTCCGAAGAGCAGCGCGAGGAGCTGATAGAGGAGATCCAGGCCATCTCGGAAAACAACCTGGCCGTCACGCGCGAGCAGTGGGAGGCGATCGAGGACTTGGAGAAGCGGATCGACGACGCGGCGAAGCTCGGCGAAAACGCCTTGTCGGAATTGGCGACGAAGGTGGACGAGATCTCGAGCCGGCTGGATTCGTCGGGCGCGACGTCGGCCACCCAGATGAGCTCGCCCGAAATGCAGGAGATGATGAACGATCTGGCCGATCTCATGAAGAACGCCGAAGGGCGGTTGTCCAGACCCTTCGAGGGCAATCTCCAAGGAATGATGGAGGGGATGCGCAGCGCCATGTCGCCCGGCGATTTGGGCGACAGACTGGACGATCTGCGGTCCAGGTTGAGCGAGATGCTCGATGAAGGAAGTCTTTCCGGCGATGGAGCGGCGGGGCGAGGCGGGATCGACCGCGGGCGCGGCGACGCTCTGCTCGTCCTGGGCGAGGAACAGACGCTCGACGGCGCGGCGTACGAGGAGAAGCAGCTCGCCAACAAGTACCTGAGTCCCGACGACCTGGTCAGTCTCGGGATTACGCCGATCGAGCCGAAGCCCGATCCCGGACGTTTTTCGCCGGGTACGGTTCGCGAGTTCGGGTCCGAAACGGGATCGGAAGTGAGCCGAACGCGGATCTCGCCGGGCCAGAAGGACGTGGTGGGGAAGTATTTCGGAGAGTGACGAGGCATGAGGCTGTAGACTGTAGGCTGAAGGCTGTAGGACTGAACAGCCGTCGGAAGGGGGAGAGGGATGAGAGACCACACGAAGTTGCGCGCTTTCGAGCTAGCCGATCGCCTGGTCGTCGAGGTGTACAGAGCATCGCGACATTTTCCGCGGACGGAGGCGTTCGGACTCACTTCTCAGCTCCGTCGGGCTGTCGTCTCGATCGCGTCGAACATCGTCGAAGGCTGCGCTCGCCACACGCAGGCCGACTACGTCCGGTTTCCGGACGCCGCATACGGTTCGGCGCGGGAGGTGGAATACCAGGTTCCGTGGCATTCCGCTTGGGATAGATCGACGGGGCCGACATGGAAGGACTGGACTCGCCGTGCAAGGAGACGTGCAAAGTCTTGAACGGATTGCTCAAGTCTCTTCGAAAAGAATAGCCGACGGGCTGGGAACGAGAGTTGGGGTACACCATGTGAATGATCGGGGTGCTTCTCTTCTGACTGCAGCCTACAGCCCACGGCCTATAGCCTTCGGCTCCGCCCCACGCAAAGGAGAATGAAGAATGGATTCATCCGACGCCATCAAGCCGCGAATCGAAGAGATGCAGAAGCCGATCCGGAATCTTCTCGATTCGCTCAACCAGGTGATTCTCGACAAGGAATCGCTGGTCCTCGACCTCGTGACCGGCGTCCTAGCGGGAGGACACGTGTTGCTCGAAGGGCTGCCCGGCCTGGGGAAGACCGAGCTGGTCAAGGGCTTCTCGCGTCTGTGCAGCATCGGGTTCAACCGGGTTCAGTTCACGCCCGACCTGCTTCCGAGCGACATCACGGGGAGTTTCATCCTCCAACAGAAAGAGGGTCAGCGCGAATTCGTCTTTCAGGAAGGACCGGTCTTCACCAACGTTCTTCTGGGCGACGAGATCAACCGCGCCTCGCCCAAGACGCAGTCCGCCCTGCTCGAAGCGATGCAGGAGCGCTCGGTGACCGTGATGGGGGAGACCCGCGCCCTTCCGAGTCCTTTCTTTGTGATCGCCACGCAGAACCCGATCGAGCTCGAGGGAACGTATCCTCTGCCCGAGGCGCAAGTGGACCGCTTTCTGTTCAAACTGCATCTCACCCGCCCCGCGTCGCGCGTGTTGAGCGACATTGTGCGCGACCGGGTGAACGGCGCGCCGCCGACGCTCGAGCCGGTCCTGACCCTCGATCAGCTTCGCGCCGCGATCGCCCTGGTTCATGATATCTACGTTTCGGAGGCCGTTTCGAACTACATCGCCCGTCTCGTCGAGGCGACTCATCCCGACAGTCCCGACGCGCCCGAATCGGTGCGCAAGTACGTGCGATACGGAGGCAGTCCGCGCGCCGCGATCGCGTTGGGCGCGTCGGCGCGCGCACGGTCGCTCATCCTGGGTCGTCCGCAGGCGGGATTCGATTCGGTGCGCGATCTGTTCGGCGCGGTGATGAACCATCGCCTGATTCTGGACTATTCGGCCCGGATCGACGGCGTGGGGGTGGACCGGGCGATGGCGGACGTCCTTTCCGCAGTGGACGAATACTCCAAACCGTTGCCCGCGGGGGTGAAAGAATGAAACGCTCGGTGCAACCGCCACGCGCCCCAAGACGCGCGTTCCTCCTTGTCGCGGCGCTCGCGTGGGGGATCGTCTCGACGGCGGCGGCGCAATCCTCCCTGGTCGCCAAACTCGACGTGTTGGGGGCGCAGGCGGACGATCCGTACGTCTATGCCGTTCTGAAGGTTCAGAACAACTCCGCGCGGCGCATGGGGTACAACGTCGATCTGTCGGAATCGTACCGCCACGAGTTTTTCATTCGCGATCGGTCGATCGAGCCGGGGGAGGAGAGGACCCATCATCTCTCCCTTCTTGTCGGACGGAGAGGTTATGGGGGGATTTCGGCGAGCGTCATGGACTCGAACGGCCAGACTGCCGTCGTGCACGGGGGAACCGAGGAGCGTTCGTTTCTGAACGTGTGCGATATCGACGCCTGGGCTTCGGAAAAGGAGGTCCAGGATTTCTCGAACGCGATCGCGGGGGGAGCGTCCTCTCCCGGATACCCGCACCGGTATGGGGGCGCCTCGAAGATCGTCGCGCAGGTCGAACCTTCCGAGTTGCCCGACGACTGGTTGTGTTACGCGCCGTATCGCGCGGTCCTGGTCGGCGACTCGGCGTATCGACGGATCTCGGCGGAATCTCGCCGGGCCCTGCTCCAGTGGGTGGACGGAGGCGGGAATCTCCTGATCTACGGTTCGACGGAACCGCGCAACGAGAAGCGGTTGCTCGGGACGATCGTCTTCCAGTCGGCGAATCCGGTGAAGAGCTCGACTCCGGGCGACGTCCTGCCGTCGGAATTCCGCCACGCCTCCCCCCCGTGGAAGACTTTCCTGGGGAGGAACACGGAGACGCTCCGATCGTTTCCGTACCATGTGATGAAACGCACGGGTGCGATGGGCGGCCTGATCATCGCCACCTTGTTTTTTGTCGTGGCGGGACCCGTCAACTATCTCTATTTCAGACGGGGCAACCGGATTCGGGGGCTTCTCGTGAGCGTGCCGGTCTTGTCGCTCAGCTTCTGTCTCATGATCACGCTCTACTTCGTCTTCACGCAGGGGTTCGCCCGCAAAGGGGGGACCGTCAGCGTGACGATCCTGGACGAATCGCTCGATTCGGTGTTCACCTTCGCGCGTCACTGTGTCCTTTCCGGACTGTATCCGGCGGGAGGATTTCAGTTCGAGCGCGAGACGGCGTTCTATCCGGTGGCGCAGATGGAGGACGACCCGTTCACGATGGATCTGACGCGGGGACGACGTCTGACGTCGGGCTTCTTCAAACCCTCGGTCAATTTCCACTATTTCTCCGCGATGCCCTACACGACGCGCGAACGCCTGATCTACGACGCCGAGACGAGCGAAGTCGGAAACGGATTCGAACTCCCGATCCGGGCGTTGGCTTTGTTCGACGGCGGAAGCGTGTTTGTCGCCGGCGCGATCCCCCCGGGCGGCAAGGCGCACCTCGAACCGGTCGACACGCGCGCCGAGTCGAGATCGTCGGGTTCGGCTCCGCTGGTTCCGGGTCTGGAGGAAGTGGCAACTCTCTGCGGCCTCGATGAGGCGGAGAAGACGTTCGGTTTCAGCGAAATGCAGCCCCTCTACGGCCCGATTCGGGAACGCGGAGGAACGCAGTATGCGATCGTGTTCGACGGCAACCTCCTTTCGGTCCAACAAGGCGTGCGTATCCGCGGCGACCGCAACCTTTGCGTTTTGTTCGGATTGATGGAAGGCGCGAGCGAGACGACCTCGCCCTGAACGCGGTTGGGCGACGCGCGTCCCAGTCTTCGGCAAGGAATACGGCGATGCTCAAAGTCGACAACTTGACCAAGATCTTCGGCAAGACCCGGGCGGTGGACGACTTGTCGTTCGAACTCGAAGAGGGGGACGTGTGCGGCTTCATCGGTCCGAACGGCGCGGGCAAGACCACGACCATGCGCATCATCGCCACGCTCGAGGAACCCACCGACGGCCAGGTTCGCGTCGGCGGCGAGTCGATTCACGAGGAGCCGTACCGAATTCGTCGCCGCATCGGTTTCATGCCCGATCACTACGGAACGTATCCCGACATGACGTGTCGCGACTATCTCGAGTTCTACGCGCGGGCCTATGAAATCGAGCCCAAGGCGCGCGCGCGCCGGATCGACGGCATCATGGATTTCACGGGTCTGGGCGACATCGCGGACAAGAAGGTCGAGGAACTCTCGAAGGGGATGCGGCAGCGGCTGAACCTGAGCCGGGCGTTGATCAACGACCCGAAGCTGATGGTGATGGACGAGCCCGCCGCCGGGCTCGATCCCCGCGCCCGAGTCGAACTGCGCTACCTGATCCGCAACCTGGCCGAACAGGGCAAGACGGTCTTCGTCAGCTCGCACATTCTGACCGAGTTGAGCGAGATCTGCGACCACATGCTCATCATCGACCAGGGACGCAAGATTTCCTTTGGAAGCGTGGAAGAAATCCAGCGCGGCCTGCGCGAGGGATTCGAGATTCGCGTTCGGCTGGTCGACCCGTCGCAGGTCGAGGGTTTGGTGCGATTCCTCGTCCAACGCCCCGGAATCCAGGACGTTCGCCCGGGCGAGAACGGGGTCCTTCTGTTTTCGCTCCGCGACGAGGCGGAGCGGATTCCCGCTCTGCTTCGCGAGGCGGTGAACGAAGGTTTTTCCGTCATGGAGTTCCGTCCCGAGACGCCGACGATGGAGGACGTCTTCATGCGGATCACGGGGCAGACGAACGGTGGGAACAACGGGAACGGCGCGTAGGATGTGCGGGATTCGGATGAGATCGCGCGAGAGAGACTTGGAGAGACCATGTTCGGACGAACCCTGGCCGGCGTTTACGACAACGCGATGGTCTACAAGGACATCACGCAGTGGCTGCGGAACCGGACGTTCCTGGCGCTGTTCTTCGGCCTGCTGGTCCTCTCGGAGGCGGTGGGGCTCGTGTGCGTCTCGATTCCCGCGGAAGCGGGGGAGATGGGGCCGGTCGCCTTCGGGATTCTCTCGGGCGTTCTCGCTCTTTTCGTCATGACGATCGCCCTGATGGGAATGACCCTGACGTACCGGGAGTTCCACAACCGGACCTTCGAGCTCTACTCGCTCTCGGGAATGTCGCTCGAACGGACGATCGGAGGGAAGTCGATTTCGATGTTCGCGCAGTTCCTGTTCGGTTTCTGTTGCATCGTCCCCTTCATGTTCTTCAGTTTCCTTTTGGGCGGATTGGACTTCTATCTGATCTTCGCCGTCGCGCTGAGCATCGCGGTGGCCGTCCCGCCGCTGTGTCTTCTGGCGCTCTGCACCGCGCTTCATTTCCGTTTCAAAGGGTTCGGGATTCTGCTTTGGGTGGGCGGGATCGTTGTCACGATCCTGGTCGCGAGCTATATCTCGCTTTTCTTCATAATCACTATCGCGACGAGGACTTCCATGCCGTTCGGCAAACCGCTGGATTTCTTCAAGGCCCTTCTCGACTTCGACGGCGACGCCTGGAACGGGCTGAGCGTCTTTCTCCTCTTCTACGGCCAGGTGTGTCTCCTGCTCTTCTACCTCTGCTGCAACGCCATCAGTCCTCCCCAGGATTCGCGCGAGCATTTCGTGAAGTTCTTCGCGTTCACTCTGACGGCGACGGCCCTCATCGCTTTCGCGAGCGCCCGATTGGGTCCGGAGACGCTGATCGTGGGCGGCGTGTCGGCTTTCGTCATGTCGTGCGCGATCGGCTTGTGCTACTTCTACAAGAGTATCGAAGTTCCCCTGATGTTCGCCAAGAGACAGAGAGAGCGGCGATTCTTCCCCGGAAAGATCCTCGGTGTCCTCTTCATGCCGGGGGCGTGGGGAACGCTTTGGACGGTCCTTCTCATCGCTTTGGCGGGCGGCGCGTTTACGGGTCTCGTTGTTTCGCTCAAGGGGTCTCTGCTCTCGGATCAGAGGGCCATATCGTACGCCCTGCTTCCCTGCCAAGCCCCCTACTTCTTGATTTTTCCCGCCGGGTTCCTGCTCAACTTCGAGCGCTATCGGGGCAAGCCCAAGGCGTTGCGCAACGCCGTCCTACTCTGGTGGGTTCTGGTCGGGGTCGGCCTCGTCGTAGTCGTGGCGGCGCTTTCCGACGCCCAGGAGAGCAACCTGCTCGGGCCCGGCCAGGCGGCGGCGAGCTCGGTGTGCCAGATTCTCGCGTACGTGGTATCTCCCATCTCGGCCATGGCGGTGGGAATGCCCGAATACGTGGAACTGGGATCGGTTCTGCCGTGGTTTCGGGTGGTCTTGGGAGGAATGGGCGTGTACCTGGCGATCCGAAGCCTGACGAAGACGGCGGCCCGCAACCGGATGGAAAGGGCGAAGACGAGAAGCGCGGCTTCGTCGTGATGGGAGGAGAACAATCTCAATGCGGTGGCGACTAGCGAACGGCGTGTTCGACAACGCCATGCTCTACAAGGACATCACGCAATGGTTGCGGAACCGGACGTTCCTCGCCCTGTTCATCGGTTTGCTTGCGCTGGGCGAGGCCGTCTCGGCGATCTGCATGAGCTTGCCGGGGGAAGAGGGCCGTCTGGGGCCCGTGGCGTTCGGTTTTCTGAGCGCGACGATGGGGCTCTATGGCTTCGTCGTGATCGCCATGGGTTTCATGGGGACGAGCCGGGAGTTCTCGAACCGCACCTTCGAACTCTACGAGATCGCGGGCATGTCGCTCGAAAGGATGGTGTTGGGCAAGGTCGTCTCGATCCTGGTCCAGTTCCTCTTCGGGTTCTTCTGCATCGTTCCGTTCATGTTCTTCGCGTTTCTCCTGGGTGGGCTGGACTTCGGCCTGATCGGGCAGTCGGCCCTCGGCATGGTTTTGATCTTCCCCTTGATTGCGCTGCTTTCGCTCTGCATCGCTTTGAACGTCCGCCTGAAGCGGGTCAGCGTCCCCGCTCGCGTTCTCCTGATACTCGCGGCCCTCTGGTTCATCCCGGGCGTTGCGATCCGGATGGCGATGGGTTCGTACTACCTAGCCCACCACGGCGGAGGCGCGTGGGGCGGCTCCGCGTTCTCCTTGTTCAGTTTGGGAAACACCGACGATCTCGTGTTGCGAATCGCCCTCTACGTTCAGTTCTGCCTGTGGTTGTTCTACCTGTGCTGCAATTCGATCGCCCCGCCTCAGGATTCGCGCGAGCACCAGGTCAAGTTTCTCACGTTCTCGGTGTCGGCTACTTGGGTCGCCTTGGTCGGGTGTTCGAACTGGCCCGCGATGGCCCCGGCGGCCATCGTGTTTCTCTTTGTCGCGAGCTGCATCCTCGGGGCGATCCTGTTTCCCCATCGGCTCGATCCGCCTCTCATGGTCGTCAATCGGCGCAAGCGGACGCGGTGGCTCACGGTGCGTCTGTTTCACTATGCGTTCGCGCCCGGATCGATGGGAACGTTGCGAACTCTTTTCCTCTTCTACCTGCTTTCCGTCGTGACGTACCTGGCGGTGACGGAGTCGGGTCCGTCGCCGCAGGAGCTCGCGTCTTCGTCGCGGCCTCTCCAAGCGCCGTTCTTCCTGTTTCTCTCGCCGGTCCTTCTGATGCCGTTTGGGTTTGCGCGCAAGCGGTACAAGACGCTTCGCGCCGTCACGATCTGCTATTGGGCGCTGGTGGGCGTCGGGTTGCTTATCCTCTATTCCATCGCGGAATCGCCCGGCTTCAGGAGGCCCGGTTCCGGCTACGACGGGCACGTTCGTGCGTGGGCGGCTCTGGGCAGTCTCATGCTGTCTCCCGTTTCCTCATGGGTCGTCGGCACGGTGTATCGTCCCGGATTCGAATCCTCACTCGGGTCTTATCGCCTCGTATCGGGAGCAATCGGCCTGATCGGGCTTCTCTGGATCGCCCGTCGCTGCCGGCGAGCTGAGAGACAAGGATGAATTAGGAAGGATGAAGGATGAAGGATGAAGGATGAAGTGGAAGAGACGGTTCTCTCCTTCTATTCCTACAGCCTACGGCCTAAGGTCCACAGCCTTCAGCCTCCAGCCTAAAGCCCGATTCGGGAAACCCACATGGCGGATCGATCCAGAGAAATCCCTGAGCGCGCGGCGATCGAGGCCTATGCGATCCGGTACGACCTGTGTCTTCCCGAGCGCCAGGCCGCTTCGCTCATCGGCGAACTCGCGGGCAAACGCACGGGGAGCTCCGTCGAGTACCAGGATCGCAAAGACTACGTCTTGGGCGACGACGTCCGCCACATCGACTGGCGGGCCTACGCCCGCAACGACCGCCTGACCGTCAAGTTGTATCGCGAGGAGATTTGCCCGACGGTCGATATCGTGATCGACACGTCGCGGTCGATGTCGATCGCCGACGATAAGTCGGTTCGTCGTCATCAACTGGGTTATCTGTTCTATCTTCTCGCCCAGAAGATCAACGCCGTGACGCGCCTCTACGACTTGGGCCGGAACCTGGCGCCCGTGCGCACGCCGTTCGATCTCTTGGCGGGCGAAGATCGGCGTCAGGATTCGCCCCTGCCCGCGCTCGAGAACGCGCCGCTGGCGAGGCGCGCGGGAATCAAGATCCTGGTCAGCGACTTCCTCTTTCCCTTCGCGCCCGAAGACCTGGTGCGGCTTTTTCGCGCCTCGGACCGGTTGGTTCTCGTCCAGGTTCTTTCGCGGTTCGAGGACGACCCGGGCGTGGAGGGCGAGGTGCGACTCGAAGACGCCGAGACCGAGCAGTTTCTCGATCTGGCCCTGAACCGGGCGACGGTCGAGGGGTATCGGAGTCGGCTCAACCGGTTGCGCAACGATTTGGAGCGGCGCCTTCTTCTCGTGGGAGGAACGATGGCGATCGTGCGCGACTCGGACTCGTTGGAGGAAACGATGCGGCGGTTGTCGGTGGCGAGGATTGTGGAGATCTGAGGGAAGAGAAGGAGTTCGCAGGTTCCACGTTCGCAGGTTCCAAGTTCAAGAGCTGGGAATCTTCGAGCCTGCGAACCTGGAACTTGCGAACCTGGGACTTTGAACCATGGTTTTCCATAACCCTTGGGGCCTTCTGGCGCTCCTTTCCATTCCCGCGATTCTCGGGCTGCACTTCTTTCGCACGCACCGCGAAGTGCGGCGTGTCGGGGGGTTGCACCTGTGGGATTTCGCGCGGACGCGCCTTCCGGTCGGCAATCGATTCGATCGGTTGATGAGGAGTCTGGCGCTGTTGTTTCAACTCTTGGCCGCGTTGTCGATGTCGCTTCTCATCGCCGGGGCGGACTTGCCGACGGCGCGCGTCAACCGCCACCACGCGGTCGTTCTCGACAATTCGCTCAGTATGCAGGCGCGCGCGACCCGGACGATGGCGGACCGCGCGCGCGATCTCCTTGGGGATTGGATGGACTCGCGCGACAGGTACACGGTGATCGCGGCGGGGACGCGGCCCGAGATCCTCGCGGGCCCCTTCGCCGGGCGCGACGAGGCGCTCGATGCCCTGGCGAGGTGGGTCCCGTCCGAGCCCGCGTGCGACGTCGAGGCCGCGGTCAACCTCGCGGGGAAGTTCGTGACCGGAGACGAGCGTATTCTCTTTGTTTCCGACGAGGTGGCGCACGCCCGGGCCTACGGCGAGACCCTCGAAATCGCCGCCGTCGGGACGCCCGAGCCCAACGCCGCGATCGATTTCGCCGACCGCACGCGGGTCGCGGAAGGGCGAGACCGCGTGTTTCTGACTCTGCGCGCGTATGCGAGCCTTTCGTGTCGCACGACGCTTCGCGCCTTCTCGGGGACGCGGAGCGTGTTCGAGCAGGACGTCGAGGTGCAGCCCGACCAGCCGAAGCAGATGACCTTCGAAACGGACCAGGTCGGCTCGATCGTGCGCCTGGAAATCTCCGCCGACAGCCTGGAGGCCGATAACGTCGCGATTCTTCCGCCGGTTCGGATCAAGACCGTGCGCGCGTGCGTCGAGGGCCTCGACCTCGTCGCGAAACACTTTCTCCAGGCCGTCGCCGCTGTGCCGTACGCGCGGATGACGGGCGACCCGGCCGAAGCCGAATTGGTCTTCACCACTCGCGCCGACTACGAGTCGCGCGGCGCGAACGTGCGGATCTACGAAATGCCTTCGCCCGAGACGACCGAGAAGGTCGGCCTCGCTCTGGGACGGGACCTTCTGATCGACCATCGAAACACGATCACCGACAACCTTCCTTTCGAGGGCGTGCTTTGGCCCTACGTTGAATACGAAAAGCGTCCGCCCGGACGTCTTCTCGTAAGTTGCGGCGCCCAACCCTTGATCGTCGAGATCGCATCGCAGCCGGGCGGCGCGAAACGCATTCTATTCAACCTGCTCTACGACCGGACCAACGTCTTCCGCCAGTCGTTCTGGCCCGTCTTGGTTCAGAACGCGATCGAGGAATGCCGCGACGCGATGCCCGGGCTGAGTCGAACCGTGTTTCGCCTCGGCGAGTCGATTCCGCTGAACCTGCGTCCCGACGCCGACTCGCCCGCGCGCTTTTCCCTGGTTCGCGACGGTCGCGCCGTGGCCGAATACTCGGACCTGCCCGAGGTCCTGGCGTCGTTGCCGGCGGGAGTGTACGAAGTGCGGCAGGACGGGACCCAACCGGCGCTGGCGGTTTTCTCCGTCAACGTCTACGCCCCTGGGGAATCGAATCTTCAGGCGATGGAGACGCGGGAACCCGACCTCGCCGGCCTCGAAGCGGC
This sequence comes from Candidatus Sumerlaeota bacterium, assembly GCA_016931035.1. Classification (GTDB taxonomy): domain Bacteria; phylum Sumerlaeota; class Sumerlaeia; order UBA8349; family UBA8349; genus JAFGFN01. Next base: position 3,097 of record JAFGFN010000205.1, on the reverse strand, counting down.
CACCGTCGTTCGAGCCGAAAGCAATCGCATGCTCTACTATGCGGCGCTCTTGGCGGTGATTCTCTTCGCCGCGCTCAACTGGAGATACGAATGAAAGGATGAAGGATGAAGTGCCGAGGGCCGCTTCGGGCCGATTGTCCGCAACCGGAAACCAGTAACCAGAAACCAGCAACCTCAACATGATCTTGACCTTCGCCTATCCCCAAGGACTCTTGATCGGCCTGATGCTGGTCTATCTGTTCGTGCGTCGTCTCCCCCGGCGCAATCTGTGGCGATGGACTCTTCTGGTCGCGGCCGTCCTCCTCTTGGGATATCCCTCCCTCAAACGCTCGACCAAGGCGTTCGATCTCTATCTCCTCGTCGATCGCTCGCGTTCGATCTCCGACGAGGCGCGCGAGAAGGAAATCGAACTGATGGAGCTGGCGCGCCGGAACTTGTCGCCCGGCGACCGGCTCGGGATCGTCAGTTTCAACGAACGGACCTTCATCGAGCAGTCGCCCGATTCCGAGACGGTCGTTCAGTCGTTTGGCATCCCGTATTCCGAGGACGCCTCGGACCTCGCCGAGGGACTCCAGACCGTTCTCAACCTGACCAGTCCGCATCGCCGCACCCGCGTTCTGATCCTGAGCGACGGCGAATATACCGGACGCAGCCCGGTGCGCGAGGCGCACCTCGCGCGCCAACGCGACATCGCCCTCTTCTACCGCGATTTGAAACGGGCCGAGGTCTTCAATCTTTCGATCCGCGACGTCGAGACCCCCGACCAGATTCTGACCGACGAGCCGTTCCGCGTCGCGTTCCGCGTGATCGCCAGCCAGGCGACGCGCGGGCGCTATCGTCTGTATCGCGACAACCGGGTCGTCGGCGCGAGCGAGTCGGAGGGATGGCGGCAGTACGATTTCAAGGCGGGGGAGAACTCGATCTTCTTCGTCGATTCGCTCAAGACACCGGGGATCAAGTCCTACCGACTCGAAGTCGAGGCCGTGCCGAGGGAGCAAGAGACCCTGGTGAAGGACAACTTCGCCGAGAAGTTCGTCAAGGTCGTGGGAGAGCGTCCGCTCCTCCTGATCAACAACACGGGCGGAGCGGACAACGTCTCGCGGGTCCTGAGCGCGGGCGGCCTCAAGGCGCACGTGGTCGCCTACGGCGACTACCGGATGGGAATCAACCAGCTCGAGGGGTACAAGGGGGTCATCCTCAACAACGTCCCGGTGGTGGAAATGCCTTTGCGCCAGATCGAGGCGCTGCGCGATTTCGCGCTCGAAGAAGGCGGCGGGCTCCTGGTCTGCGGCGGGAAACGGAGCTTCGCCGCCGGCGGGTTCTACAAATCGCCGCTCGATCCCGTTCTGCCCGTCTCGCTCGAAGACCGGCGCGAGTCGAAAAAGGTGAGCACCGCGTTCAGCGTCGTTCTCGACCGTTCGGGGAGCATGGCGATGACGACGCCGTCGGGCGAGACCAAGATGAGCCTGGCCGACCACGCGGCGGTCGAGTGTCTCAACCTGATGTCGGAGGCCGACAGCATCTCGGTGATCGCCGTGGACAGTCTGGCCCACATCATGGTCCCGCAGCAGCCCGTGACGAACCGCAACGCCATCGCCTCCGACATTCTGCGGATCGAATCGATGGGAGGCGGCATTTTCGTCTATACGGGTCTCGTCGCGGCGGGTCTGGAAATCGCGCGAGCGACGCAGATCAACAAACACATCCTTCTGTTCGCCGACGCGGCGGACTCCGAGGAGCCGGGCAGCTACGAGCGTCTTCTCAAGGACTACACCGACGCGGGGATCACCGTGAGCGTGGTCGGGCTCGGGAGCGAGTCGGATTCGGACGCCGAGTTCCTGAAGGACGTGGCCAAACGCGGCAACGGGTCGGTCTATTTCACCGACGACGCGAAACAGCTGATCCAGTTCTTCACGGCGGACACGATCACCTATACGCGCAACAGTTTCATCCAGGACCCGGCGCCGATGCAGGTGCGCGCCGGAGCTTACGCGATCTCGCCCGAGCAGAAATGGGGCGATTTCTCGTGCGGCGGCTACAACCTCCTCTTCCAGCGTCCCGAGGCGCAAGTGGCCATCGAGACGACGGACGAGGACCAGGCCCCCGTCGTCGCCTTCTGGCAAAGGGGACTGGGACGAATCGCCACGCTCGCGCTCGACGCCGAGGGCGAGTTCGCCGGCAAAGACAACTATCCCGATATCGTCCTGAGTCTCGCGCGTTGGATCATGGGAAGCAACGTCCAGGACAACCTTCAGATCGACGTGCGGTACGAAGGCACCTACGGCCACGTCCGGATGGAAGTGTCGGAGGAGGAACGCGGCCGAATGGGGCAGGCGACGCTCCAGGTGTTCACTCCGGGCGGCCGGACGATCGCCCGCCCTTTGCAGTGGGAGAGCCACAATCGCCTCGGGACCGACCTGAACCTGACCGAGACGGGCTGCTATCGCGGCGTGGTCCAGGTGGGCGGCCAGACCTACAAGATCGCCCCGATGTCGCTTCCCGTGTCGCCCGAGTTCTCGTACGAACGCGAGGCGCACTTCGGGCGCGAGACGCTGGCGCGTCTGGCGTCGATCACGGGCGGGGGCAAGGTGGCGAACGTCAAGGAGTTGTTCGAGGACCCGGCGAAGTCGTCGGTCGTCACGCCGGTCGTGATCCCGCTTCTCATTCTGGCCCTGGCGATGCTTCTCCTCGACGTCGCCGAGACCCGTTTCGGAATGCTCCCCGCCCTGGCGCACACGGCGAAGAGGTATCTGAGGCGTTTCCAGGCGGCTCGATCCGAGGGCGCGCGCGTCAGGCGCGAACGCAAAGGACCGACGCCTAGGCCGCGCGGAGCCGCTCTCAAGGGCGGCCGTGGGGAAGCCGAAGTCGTGACGGAATCGGAAACGCCCGAGGGGGAGGCGGTCGAAGCGGGCCCGTCGGAACCCGCGCCCGAGCCGGAAGACGAAATGGATTACCTGGCGAGATCGAAGAACCAGGCCGACCGACACCTCGGTCGCGGAGGGAAGTCCTAAGAGCGTGTGTGAGAAGTGTGCTGTCACGGCTCTTGCGTGCGCCGCTACGCCGCGCCGCAAGACCGACGCGCCAGCGCAATATCATG
>JAFGFN010000204.1 GCA_016931035.1 Candidatus Sumerlaeota bacterium | reverse complement strand
GGTTCGGAAATGTCGATTCAGTCGGAACGGAGCGATCCGAACTAAACTGTAATCTGTAAGTCTGACCCCGATGTTCATGACCCCGATTTTGCGACGATTTTGCGATTTGGTGAGTGGCTCGACGAGTTGGAGAATCGAACGCGGCCCGCCCAAGGCGGGTGAAGCAAGCCCTGAAGCGGGCTTGTGCGCCGGAGGCGCATTCAACTCCCGCCGCCTCCACCATTACGTTCCGCGCGTTCATCTGAACCGGTGATCGGCCTGCGCCCCGAGCCATCCAATTGGATCGACATCAACTCGTCGCCTTTGAATCGCCCGGCGCATCGTGAGCCGTCAACGTTCGGGCGGCTGGAGAAGACGCGGGGGCGGAGATGCCTCCGCGCCGGGACGGTCAATCAACGATAAAGCATCCAATTGTGGGTGGCGGGTGGCGGGGGCTCCTCTGCCGCCGCCATCAAGGCTTCTACCTGAGCGGTGGTCAGGGCGTAGCGATAGACCCGGATGTCGTCCATTTCACCGGTCATGTAACTCGGTCCGGCGGCGTCCGGCGCGTAGCGCCCGACATACATCGGTTCATCCTGAGAGATGCTGCCCGTGACATCGGTGGTCGAGTCGACCAGAACGGCGTCGGCGTAAAGGCGAATCTCATCCGCAGCGGCGTCGCGCACGGCCACGACAAACACCCAGTCGCCGGTGTGGAAGTAACCGGTCGAAACGCCGACCTGGGTTTTCGTGACGTTGTCGTCGATCGAGAAGAACATCGAGCCGTTTTTCGAGTACAGGTTGTAGCGCTTCCCCGTGCCCGGCGAACCGATCGTTCCCTTTTCGACGTAGGCCTCTTCGCCGCTGGTCGAGCCGGTCGGCGCGTGTTTGAGCCAGAAACACAGCGAGAACGAATCGGTTGCGAAGTCGATGGCGGCGCCGTGGGGAACCAGAACGAAATCGTCGAAACCGTCGAAGGTCAGGCCGTTGCCAACCTTCGCCGGGCCCCATGCGCCGGCGCCCGCGTAATAGAGCGTGCCGTCGAGCATGCTGCCCCCCTCGTCGTAAGCCGTCGTTCCGGATGTCTCGTCCAGGGGCCAATGCGCCGCGGGGGTGTCGTTGCAGACTTCGCCCGAGATATCCGACTGGTTGGTGGAGGTGTCCACCGCCGTCACAACGTAGTAGTAGGTCGCGCCGACCGTTGCGGTGGCGTCCGTGTATGCGCTGGTGGCGACGCCCATCGTGACGGTTGTGTAGGGGCCGCCGCTCGTTGTCGCGCGCAGGACGTTGTAGGAGGCAAGGTCGGATTCCGTATTGTCATCCCAGTCCAGCACGACTCCGGATGAAGCGATGGAGGCAATCGGTCCGGTCGGCGGGTTGGGCGCAGTCGTGTCGGGATCGGTTCCAGGCGTCGTGGAAGCTTCATTGGAATCGTTGGATTCGTTGTCGCTCGTATCGACGGCCGAAACCACATAGTAGTACTGGGTTCCGTTCGTCACGGTGGAGTCGTCATGGGCGCTGGAGGTCAGGCCCGTGGCGACGGTCGCATAGGGTCCGCCCTCGACCGTGGCGCGCTTGACGTTGTAGCTTGCCACGTCGGCGTCCGTGTTATCGGCCCAGTTCAGTTGAACCACGCCGTCGCGGCCGACGGCCGTCAATTTCGTTGGCGCTTGGGGCGGGGCGGTATCGCCAAGGTAGAGCGTCACGATCTGGTCGCCGCTCAGTGCCGCATGGTGGATCTGGATCGAGTCGAGCGAGCCGACCATGACGGCGTCGCCGAAATTCAGCGGTTCGGTCTGGCTGATGTTGCCGGTCCCGTCGGTGGCCGTTCCCTTCAGGTCGGCGTCGACGTAGAGCCTGAGTTGATTGGCGGCGGTGTCGCGCACACCGGCTACGTGCACCCACGCGCCGGTGCATGGCACAGACGAAAGGATGCTGATTTCCGATTTGACCACGTTGTCGTCGATGCAGAAGCGGAAGTTGTCGTAAGTGGCGGTCACCTTGCGATAGAACTCATAGCGTTTGCCCGTTCCCGGATCGTCGATCGCGCCGATGGTGCCCTTTTTTAGAATCTCCGTCTGACCTTCGGCGATGCTCGCGGGCGCCTTGAGCCAGAACGAAACGCTAAGATCCTCGTCGTCGAAGTCGATCGAATTGCAGCTGGGGACATAGACGCCGCCATTGGTCGCGCCAGAGTAGGTCAGGCAGCCGTCATAAACGCCGGTGTCCCACGTCGGGGGCGTCGTTCCTTGAAGCGTTCCGGTGTTTCCGTTGCCCGAGGAGTCGTAGGCATACAGACCGCTGCTCTCGTCGAGCTTCCACCAGGCATCGGGGGCCGGGACGGCAGGCAGGGCGGGCGTCGCGGCCGAGGCGGGGTTGGAGGCGGTGTTTTCCTCATGCGAGAATGAATCGCGAGCTTTGACCGTGTAAGTGTATTCCGTTCCGGGTATCAGGTCGGAGTCGGTGTATGTTGTGTCGGTCTGCCAACCGGAATCATGGCCGCCGCCGCTGATGCAGGCGAAGTAGTATTCCGGGGTGCCGGAACAGCTCGCCGTGCCTGCCGTCATCGCGATCGTCTGCGGGTCGGTGGCATTCGGTGCCGAATTCCAGGTCATGGGATTGGGAGTGGGAGGTTGCCCCGATGCGTCGCTCAACACAAGAATGCCGACTTCGATCGTTGCGACGCTGCCGTCGTTGACGGTGAATTCGAAGCTGCCGAAACCCGAATAGTCGGTCGCGGCCGTAAAGCGAGCCGTTTTGCCGTCGCCCAGCAGGCTCACGCCGCCGTTCAGCGGGTTGGCCACGGAGTAGGTGGCCGTGGCGGCGAAACCGCTGGTAAACTTCGTCAGATCGACGTCGACGTATCCATTGTAATCCGCCAGATCGTGCGGCATGCCCAGCCAGTTGAGGTATTCCTCGAGGTTGGTATAGCCGTCGCTGTCGTGATCGCCATTGTTCGATGCGGCGGTGGTGCTCCACCCGAGCGCTTGTTCGACATAGTTCGGAATGCCGTCGCCGTCGGTGTCGGACGGGGGGGATTCGCCGCCCAGCGTTCCGAAACCGGAGTTGCTCAGTCCCAAGTCGGATTCGCGCGTGATGATCCGGCGCCTCTGGTTGAGGACGTCGCTGACCAGCAGCGAGTCCACCTCGTCACGGTCCCACGGGGTCGCGCCGCCCAGCGAAAGCACCAACTTGTGTGCGGTCGTCGCGTCCTGGGTGGTCACCTGCGGGGCTGCGGGATAACGGCTGGCCCTCTGCTCTACCGTTCCGGAAATCACTGTGTATCCCTTGTCCGTGCCGTCGAGAATGCCGTCGGTATCGAAGTCGGTCAGGGTTTGGTTCAGCCACATGTGGTAGACCGGGTTGCCGTAAGCGTCGGTCGCGGCGCTGGTGAACGCCTTGCTCTGACCACTGGCGCCCGAGAGGAAATAGCAGCGGTCGACGTTGGCCCAGTGGGTTCCGGCGGTGGTATCGCCACAAATGAAGGGAATGTCCCAGTCGAAAACCGTGTTGTTAACCCAGTCGAGCAAGCCGTTGCGGGATTTCGGGTTGCGCGTGTGGTTGTGCGCCCACAGGGTGTGATGGACCGTGACGTCTTGGGCGTAGAGCAACCCGCCGCACGAGTGGGTCTGAAGACCCCAGGCGTTGAACGTCCACTGTGCGGTGACATTCTGCGGGTTGTCCAGCGAGTTGTTTTCGTCCGTGCTGAAATCGATGCTGCAATGGTCGAAGATCGCTCCGTTGACATTGCTGTTCAGGCTGAAGGCGTCGGCGTCGGATGTGGCTTTGCCGCACCGAAAGCGCATGTGGCGGAAAACGATGTTGTCGGCGCCCACCGAGACTTGCGCCCCCTTGACGCCTATGCCGCCCGGCGCCGTCTGCCCGGCGACCGTGATGTTGGAGCCCGTGAAGCCGAGTTTGCTGCCGATCTGGATATAGCCGCCCACGTCGAAGACGATCGTGACATTCGACATCGCCGCGGCGTTGCGCAACGACCCCGTGCCGGTGTTGTTGAGGTTGGTAACGTGATAAACCGAACCGCCGCGCCCGCCCGTGACGTTCTTGCCGAATCCTTCGGCTTGTGGGAAGGCAATCTGAGCAGTGGCTGCGGCCGGGACCGCACAGATAATCAGCGCCACGATACAGATCTGGGCCAATCTGTAACAGATTGGACTGAATCGGCCGAATCTTCCCGTCGAATACATCTTAACAACCTCTGACATCGATCATATCTGCCCGATGGGCAGACGAGCACATCGGCCATCCTCGATTAGGAACATGGCGATGCCCTGGTCTATATTGAATATATGTTATCGACAAAAATGCGTCAAAGAATGATTGTCACTCCCTGTAAAGGACTTCCGAGCAATCACGCATCTTCAGTAACGACAAGGCTTGGGCCCAAGAAGGCGTCTTCTCGATTCGCAATCCCCGAGATCGACCGAAGTAAAGACGTCGAGGTGTTCGCGAAACGGATCGGGTCTGGGCCTGAGCGAAGGAACGCCCCGTTGGGGCGTCTTCTTCCTCCCCCCTTTTGCCTTGACAGGCTAGCGGGCCTGGGGTCTCATACGGGACGCCTCCGCCTACGGCGATCGATCGGAATTCTCTCGCTCCCGCGCGGGACGAGGCATGAGGGGTCTCCACATGAAAAAGGTGTTCGTTTCCGGGTGTTACGATATCCTCCACGCCGGTCATATCCAGTTTTTCGCCGAAGCCAAGGCCTTGGGCGACCATCTGACCGTTTCGTTCGCCTCGGACGAAGTGCTGTGGGAGCACAAGAAGCGTCGCTCCTCGATACCCCAAGACCACAAGAACGTCCTGCTTCAATCGCTTTCGATGGTGGATAACGTGGTGATGGGGACGAACATGGAACTGGGGCTCGATTTTCAGGATCATTTCCTCGAGCTCAAGCCCGACATTCTCGTTGTCACCGAGGACGATCAGTTCGAGAAGGAGAAGCGCGCGTTGTGCGCGCGGGTCGGAGCGGAATACTGCATCCTGCCCAAGACCCCGCCCCGGTTCGAACCCGTCTCCACGTCCCACATCGTGAAATGGATTCGGGCTCCCAAGGAAGCGCCGCTACGGGTCGATTTCGCCGGGGGATGGTTGGATGTGCCGCGTTTCGCCCGCCCGGGCGGCTTCATCGTCAACTGCGCTATTTCGCCGCTCGTCTCCCTGATGAGGTGGGACTACGAACAGCGCTCCGGCCTGGGCGGCAGCGGCGCCTGGGCGGTCCTGAACGGAGAGGACGGAGTGGATAGCGAACTCGATCTCGGCGTGGGTTGGCAAGACCCCGCCGTGATCCACGAAACGGGTCTGTGCGTGTGGGAGAGCGGCCCGAGGCCCGTGCTTCGCCTGAAACGAAACGGAGAGATGCTTCGCGGACTCATGGCGCTCCTATACACGGGCGCCGAGCACGACACGCCGGGCATCGCGGCCAGGACCCGTAAGTTCGATTGGATCTACGAAGCGGGCCGGATCGCCGCGAAGGCCGTTCTGGAGGAGAGCCTGGACGGCCTGGCCGAAGGCGTGCGGTTGAGCTACAAGATGCAGATCGACGAAGGCATGAATCCGTTGATCGAAGCCGACAAGAGCCTCGCCCGCAAGTATTGCGGCGGCGGATGGGGCGGCTACGCCGTCTACCTCTTCGCCTCGCCCGAGGATCGCGACCGGTTCGTCGCCTCGGACGCCCGCGCGCGCCCCATCGAGCCCTACCTCAAAACCGTGGGCGCGTAGCGGCGAGACGTTCAGAGCCCGCGCCGTGCCGACAGGCCAGAATTTTGCCTTCGACGGGAACAAAAAAGCCGTTGGCGGTGTCTCCTTCATTGAAGAGAACCTCGCCCAGCTCGAACGGGCGGAGCGACGCGAGCCGGGCGAGGGACTGTGGACTTCGGTTCGAGAGGAAGGCGCCTTCTTCGGGCTCGGGTTGCTCGGGTGTTCCCTCGGGTTGATTGTCGTCTCGTTTTTATGATACAATAGAAAAGGTGAACCAGGTTTCTCTTGCGAAAGCGAGATAGTGTCGTTGCGTGGGCGTCTCGACCGGCGCCAAAACCGGATGTTGAGGAGGTACGGATCATGAGAAACAGAACCCGATTGGTGAGCGGAGTGCTCGTCGCGGCGCTGCTGACGTTTGCGATGGGTTGCGAAACGATGGGCCAGCACAAGACCGCCTCGGGCGCGGTCATCGGCGCGGCGACGGGCGCGGCGGCGGGCGCGTTGCTCGACAAGCATCATCGCGGACGCGGCGCTCTGATCGGCGCGGCGGCGGGCGGCGCGATCGGAGGCGGCACGGGGTACTATCTCGATCGCAAGGCGAAAAAGCTGCGCGCCATCGAGAATGTGGAGGTCAGCGAAGTGTCGGAGACCGGCGAAGGCGAAGCGTCCCACATCAATCTGCGCATCCAGAGCCAGATGCTCTTCGCCAAGGACTCTTCAACCCTGACGCCGCAAGGCGTGGAGAAGATCGGCGAGATCGCCCAGGTGATCCGCGAAGACACCGACACGTACGCGATCGTCAAGGGCTACGCCAGTTCCGAGGGGTCGGACCAGTACAATCTCCGGCTCTCGCAGTCCCGCGCCGACATGATCCGCAACCAGCTGATCGCTTATCAGATCGACGGCACCCGGATCCAGGCCATCGGGATGGGCGAGTCCGATCCGATCGGCGACAACGCGACCGAGGCGGGCCGCGCGATGAACCGCCGGGTCGAAATCGACGTCTTCCCGCGCTCGGAACTGAGATAGACGTCCTTTCCGGAAATCCCGGGGAAAGGACCTGGGGACGCTCCCGAGAGCGGAGAAGCTCCCTTACCCGCACCAGTCTCTTGGGTTGTCGTCGACTCTGGCCAACTGAAGTTGGAACAACGAACGAAGAGTTGGGGTTGGTCAAGGTTCTCTGTTTGTTGTTCCAACTTCAGTTGGCCAACAAATCCGTTGTTCCCCGAGAATCCCGGAAGGGCCGGATAGATTACCGCGGATTTTCCCCCATGTGAGACCGACGGGGCGCGAGGCATCTCATAGATTGCCTCGTGCCCCGGTTGCTTTTGGGTGGCGAATCTGGCAGGATCGAGCCCGAACCCCGTGCGCGACTCTCAAAAAAGAGCCGCGAGTGGGGATTATTGCGTTTTTGAACCGGTTGCCCGATCCGAATGCCCAACTCGTACCGACAATTCCTCCTCGATCAAGTCGACCGCTCGAAGGTTTTCGAGCGGTTCGTCGAGCAAGGGCTCGCAAGCGACGAGATCGCGCTTTTCCACCGCCTCGAAGGCGGGGCGCGAGCCCTGGTGGTCGCGCGGCTTCAGCAGCGGCTCGAACGTCCGGTTCTCGTGGTCGCGGCCGACGCCGAGACGGCCGAGAGATGGTACGACGACTTCCAGCACTTCGGCGTCGAGGGGGTCGAGCACTTCCCGATGGCCGAGACGCTTCCCTACGAGGCCGAAGAGCCCGCCATCGAGATCGTCGGACGGCAGTTCTCCACGTTGCATTTCCTTCTGCGCGGCGAGAAGGCCGATTGGACGAAAGCGCCCTCCGATCGCGAATCGCAGGCCGCCGCCGAGTCGCGCGCGGTTCTTCCTCTCGTCGTCGTCCCGATCGAGGCGCTTCACCGGCGAATTCCTTCGCGCGAGGACTGCGAGGAGCTGATCTTGCGATTCTGGTGGGGCGAGCGATTCGACATTAAGGATGTGGCGCGCCGTCTGGTCGATATGGGGTACGAGCGCCAGGGAATGACCGAGGCGCGGGGCGAGTTCAGCGTCCGCGGTCACATTGTCGATATCTTTCCGCCTCACTTCGAAAACCCGATTCGGTTCGATCTCTTCGGCGACGACATCGAGTCGATCCGTTTCTTCGACGTCTCGACCCAGCGCTCCATCCAGGGTGGGGAAGAGGTGGAATGCGCGACGATCCTGCCGGCGCGGATGCAGTCGATCTGCGACCGGCTCGCGCGCGACGGGCAACGTCTCGTGGCGCTCGCCGACTGGCTGCCCGACGAGACGCTGGTCGTGTTCGACTCGCCCGAGAAGTTCGACCGCGCCCTCGAACCGCTCGACCGCATCACGTTGCGCCGCCACGAGGAGATCGCCTCGGGCAATCCGCTCGCCGAAGCGCCTAAAATCGCGTCCGTCGAAACGGACACGCGGATCGCTCTTGGAGGCGAACCGTTGGCGCCCGCCTCGCTCTACTTCACGTCGCGCGAGATTCAACGCTCGTTCGAGAGGTTCGGCCAGATTCACCTGCCCCAGGTGGAAGTGGAGGAACGCACGCCCGAACCCGGACGCGCCGTGTTCGATTTCCACACGAGCGGATTCGAGACGATCCCGCCCGATCTCGAAACGTACATCTCGCTCATTCGTCAGAAACAGAAATCCGACTTCTCCATCCACGTGGTCTGCGACAACGACGGCCAGGCGATGCGACTCGACGAGCTGCTGCGCGAGAAGGAAATCGGCTCGCGTCAGATCTCGATCGGGTCCGAATCCTCGCGCTTCGTCCAGCGCGACCTGCTCGCCGGGTATCAGGACGTGATTCTTCTCACGGGCCCGCTGCACAACGGTTTCATCTTTCCCGAGGCCCAGCTTCTCGTCGTGACCGACCGCGAGATGTTCGGTCGCTACAAACGCCGCCACGTGTACCGCAAGGCGTACAAGGGCAAACCGATTCTTTCGGCGGGCGACATCCGTCGCGACGACTTCGTGGTCCACTCCGACCACGGCGTGGGGCGCTTCATAGGGATTCGCAAACAGGAGATCGACGGGCGCGAAAGCGAGCTTCTCGAAATCGAATACGCCGAGGGCAACAAACTGCTCGTTCCCATCGAGAACGTGGGGCGCATCCAGAAGTACTCGTCGGTCGAGGGCGCGGTGCCCTCGGTGGACCGTCTGGGTGGGAAGCGGTGGGAGCGGCGCAAGCGCAAGTCGCAAGAGGCGATCGAGCGCATGGCCGAAGAGCTGCTCGGGATCTACGCCCAACGCAAGGTGAGCGAAGGACACGCCTTCCCGTCCGACACGGTCTGGATGCGCGAGTTCGAGGACTCGTTCGTGTACGAGGAGACGCCCGACCAGCTCCGCGCGATCGAGGAAGTCGGGCGCGACATGGCCGTGTCGCGTCCGATGGACCGGCTCTTGTGCGGCGACGTCGGGTTCGGCAAGACGGAAGTGGCGATGCGGGCCGCGTTCAAGTGCGTCGAGGACAAGAAGCAGGCCGCCGTTCTCGTCCCCACCACCATCCTCGCCCAACAACACTACACGACCTTCAAGGAACGTTTCGCGGGATACCCGTTCCGAATCGACGTCATCAGTCGGTTCCGAACCGACATGGAGCAACGCGAGATCGTCAAGAAGCTGCGCACCGGCGAGATCGACATCGTCATCGGAACGCATCGTCTGATTTCGAGCGACGTTCAGTTCCTCGATCTCGGATTGCTTATCGTCGACGAGGAACACCGCTTCGGCGTGCGGCAAAAGGAGAAGATCAAGGCGATGCGCGCGGCGGTCGACGTCCTAACCCTCTCGGCGACGCCGATCCCGCGCACGCTTCATCTGGCTTTGAGCGGATTGCGCGACATGAGCACCATCAACACCCCGCCGCGCGACCGTCTGCCGATCCGCACGCGGGTGATTCGTTTCGTGCCCGAGGAGATCGAGGAGGCGGTGTTGCGCGAGCTCAACCGGGGCGGGCAAATCTACTTCGTCCACAACCGGGTCCAGAGCATCGGCCGCGTCGCGCAGCGACTCCGCGAGATCGTTCCCCGCGCGCGCCTCGCCGTCGCCCACGGCCAGATGCACGAGCGCGACCTCGAGCGGGTGATGTTCGATTTCATCGACCGCAAGTACGACGTTCTGCTCTCGACCACGATCATCGAGAGCGGCCTGGACATCCCCAACGTCAACACGATCATCATCAACCGGGCCGACGCGTTCGGCCTCGCCCAGCTTTATCAGCTCCGCGGCCGGGTCGGGCGCGACGTGCGCCGCGCCTACGCCTATCTCATCGTTCCCGACGGCCGGCCGATTACCGATTCGGCGGTCAAACGCCTCCGCGCGATCGAGGAATTCACCGATTTGGGGATGGGATTCCAGGTGGCGATGCGCGATCTCGAGATTCGGGGGACGGGCAATATCCTGGGCCCCGAGCAACACGGCGCGATCGAGGCCGTCGGCTTCGAACTCTACTGCCACCTGCTCGAAAAAGCCGTGCAACGGCTCCAAGGCAAGAGCCGCGGGTTGGACTACACGGTCGAGATCCGTTGGGCCGTCGCGGCGTTTCTGCCCGAAGCCTACGTGCCGGTCGAATCGCAACGGGTGGCGTTCTACAAGCGATGCGCGACGGCGCGCGAGGCCGGCGCCCTCGAGGACCTGACGGAGGAGCTGCGCGACCGGTACGGTCAGCTCCCGGTGTCCGCCAAGAACCTGATCGCGATCAGTCTGATGCGGATCTTCGCGCGCGAAGTCGGCGTGCAGAAGGTCGTCCTCGCTCCGTCGGGTTTCAAACTCGTGCCGCGGGGCGATCCGTTCGACTTCCTGCGCCGCGCGCGGTCTCTCAAAGGTCAACAGAAAGAGATCGAGAACGTTTCATCCGATGCAGCCGGGGGCGTCGGATTTGCTGTCCGGAAGTGGAACGCGGAGAACGGGATGGCGACGTGCATCGCGATTCTGAGACGGCTCGCGGAGGGCGATTGAAGCGTCAGGCCGCCGAGGCGGAGCGTCTCCTGAGAAACCGCTCGATCATGAGTCTCAGGACCTGGATGCGGTCGGCGAGCTTGGCGGGGTCCGTGACGTCGAGGCACTGAAGACGCTGAACCTCCTCGGGCGCGTCCTCGATCGCCATGTTGTAGAGGAGCGGGACGACCAGGTGTTCCGCGGGCGACTTCCCCTTTTGTTGAATGGCGCAGGCGATCTCGGTCTTGACGTGCTCGGCGCCGAGCGAAGCCGGGCTGACGAGAACGATGAATACCGGACACGAGCTGAGGGCCGTTTGGAGCGTAGTGCGCCATTCGTCGGCCGGGGTGATGTCGCGGCTGGAATACCACACCGAAATGCCGGTGTTCTCGAGGAGTTTGACCAGGGCCCGGGCCCATTTCCTGTCGCTCGCGGCGTGACTGAAGAATACGTCGCGACTGGTTCGTTCGGTAAGACCCCACGGACACCGAGCGTACTGGTAGCGTCTTTTGGACACTCCGGTGTGTTTGGCGACGTTCTGGAAGAGGTCGTCGAGGGAGAACGGTTTGGAGAGATACCCGGCCGCGCCGCTCACCAGGTATTCCAGGAACTGCGACGCGGGAAGGTGCGCCGACATGATGAGCGCTTGCGTGGAGGGACTCGCCTCGTCGGCGAACCCGAGGAACTCGAGGCTCGACATCTTCGAGTTCTCGAGAAGGACGTCCAACAGGATGACGTTGACCTCGCGTCGTCGGGCCACCGCGTCCGAGAGCGCCGCGTGGGCGGCATCGGCCGTCGCGAAGGTCTCGACCAGATAGCCTTCGTGCATCAGACTCGCCTCGAAGACCGCCTGCAGATCCAAATCGTCCTCGACGATGTAGACGGTGCCCTTCGAAGCGCTCTCGGTCTCGATACCCATTCCCTGGTCTCCTTGTCGTTTCATGACTCGACGGTTTGCGGCCGGAGCTCCCCGGCGTCGTTGGGGCTGCGCTCGGGCAAGATGAGATGGAAACGCGTTCCCTGGCCGATCTCGGACTCGACGCGGACGCAGCCGCCGTGCTCTTCCACGATCTTGCGCGTGCAGGCCAATCCAAGCCCCGTCCCCTTGGATGCCTTGGTGCTGAAGAAGGGCTCGAAGATCGTCTGGAGGTTCTCGGGGAGAATGCCTTCGCCCGAGTCCTCGACCGTCAGGCGCACGACCGATCCGGGGTCGCCGATCTCGATCGCGCCGCCGAGTTCCGACGCGATTTCTTTGTCCGGCACCGGCGCGCAACGCACCTTGACGCACCCCTCGTTGGGTATGGCGTCGATGGCGTTCTCGACCAGGTTGAGAAGACAGCGAAAGACTTGGTCGGTGTCGACCTGGATGCGAGAGGCGTCGGGCGCGACCTCGCGTTCCAGGCGGACCGATTTCTGTTCGCACTTGTAGCGAACCGTATCGAACACGTCGTCGATGAGAGTCTCGACCGAGGTGGCCTGGCGCGAGGGACGTCTTTCCCGCGAGTAGTCGAGCATGTCGAGTACGAGGAGCGAAATTCGGTCGATGTTGCGCCTCAGGACCCCGGCGCCCTTCGCGTGCAAGTCCCAGTTCGTGTTCTGCCCCGCCATCTCGATCAACCCGAGTCCGCCGCGAAGCCCGGTGAGCATGTTCTTGATGCAATGCGAAATGCCCGCCACGGTCTGGCCGATGGCGGCCAGATGAACCTGGCGGACGGATTCGTCCTGCAATCGCGCGTTCTCGATCACGACGGCGGCCTGGCTGGCCAGGATCATGACCGTGTGGAGATCGGCGTCGCTGTAGGGCTGCTCCGAATTCCTATAGCGGTTCAGGTTCAACGTGCCGATGATCTCGCCCTTGGCTCGCAGGGGAACGCACAGGGCCGAGCGGATCGCTTCGACTCGCTCGCCTTGGCTGTCGTTCTTGCGAATGCGGTCGATCGCCTCGCTGTTGACGACCAGGGGTTCGTTGTGCTCGATCACCCACTCGGCGATGCTTCCCTTGCGGCTGATGTGTCCGCGTTGGATCACGCCGGGAGGGAGCCCCTTGGCGGCCAGCATCTTCAGGTTTTCGCTCTTGGCGTCGTAGAGCAGGATCGAGCCGGCGTCGGCGTGGAGGGTCTTGGTGGCCAGGTCGAGAATCGTCTTCAGAACGGCGTCGAGTCCCAGCGGCGAGACCATGGCCTGGCAGATCTCGAAGAGGGACTCGTAGAAGGACGTGGATTCGTTGGATGTCATCGCTATTTGAAAATCGAATCGATCTTTTGCCTGATCACCTCGGGGGCAAACGGCTTGACAACGTAGTTCGTGACGCCCGCCTGGGCCGCCGCGAACACCTTCTCCTTTTCCGCCTCGGCCGTCACCATCAACACGGGGATGGACCTGAGCGTCTCCTGCGCGCGAATGGCCTTCAGCAGCTCGAGCCCCGTCATGTTCGGCATGTCCCAGTCCGTGACGACCAGGTCGTACGCTCCCGTTTTCAGCTTCTCTAGAGCGGCGGCGCCGTCGTTTGCCTCATCGAGGTTGTGAAACCCGAGCTGATGGAGAGTGTTTCGCATGACGCGGCGCATCGTGGAGAAGTCGTCCACGATCAGGATCGAGATGTCCCCGCTGGCGGTCATACGGAATCTCTCGGTTTCCGAGTCGCACGTGCCGATTCCGCGCCGGCATCGAGACGCGCGTTGCGTTGCGGCGCAGGACTCGCGGGTCGGACCGCGAGCGTCTCGGCGGCTCGGACGCGGGCGCCCGGCCGGCATCCGGACTCCCACAGGCGCCATGTCAACCGGATCCTACAGTTCGACGGTCTTGAGGAGCCTGCCCCTGAGTCTCAGAATCGCCTTTGTGTGGATCTGGGAGACACGGGACTCCGTGATTTCCAGAATCTCACCTATTTCCTTCATCGTCAATTCGTCGTAATAGTAAAGCGAAATAACGAGGCGCTCCTTTTCGGGCAGCATGTCGATCGATTCGGCCACGATGCGATAAACCTGATCCAGGTTGATCGCCTCGGCCGGATCGACGTAGGAGGGATCGGCGAGGAGTTCGAGAAGATTGCGCTCCGTGTTTTCGTCGCTGTCGCCGTGGAGTTCGTCGAGGCTGATCAGGCTGATGCCCCGCGCCTCGACCACCATCTGATTATACTCGTCGAACGAAATCCCCATGTGTTCCACCACCTCGGGGTCCGAGGCCACGCGCCCGAGTTGCTGCTCGAGTTCGGTGAAGGCCCGTTCGAGGCGGGTGGCCTTCTGGCGGGTCGAGCGGGGAACCCAGTCCAGAGCGCGCAGTTCGTCGAGGATGGCGCCCTTGATTCGAAACTCGGCATAGGTCTTGAACTTGATCTTGCGCGTGGGGTCGAACTTCTCGATGGCGTCGATCAGACCGATGACGCCGGCGTTGATCAAGTCGTCGATCTCGACGTGGGAAGGAAGGCGTCCGGCGATGCGGCTGGCGATGTACTTGACCAGCGGCAGGTACTCCTCGATCATCGCGTTGCGATCCTCGAGCGTCCTGGGCAGGGCCGTCTCCGTCTTGGAGTACGCGTCCACCGGTCTTGCCGTGGCTCGGCCTCTGCCGTCTTTGCGTTCCGTCTGCATTCGCATCCTCCGCCGGTTCGGGCTGCCGGCGTCGAGTCCCGATCGCCGACAGAACGTTTTAACAGCTAGACGGCAGCAGGTTCAATCATCTTGCGCCAGAAAAGTCCAAGTTCGTTGCCATGGGCCCGGGGTGGAAGCTGCGCGATGCGCCGGGCTAGGATCCGGTAGGCGGTCGAGATCGGAGCGTCCGGATAGAGCTCGATCACGGGTGTCTGGCGCATGACGGCGCGCTCCAGGCGATAATCTCGGGGGATACAACCCAGGTAGCCCAGGTTGACATCGAGGAACCGATCCGTGACCAAGGTGAGTTTCTTGTATATATCGAGCCCTTCTTGCTCCGTCTTCACCCCGTTGACCACGATCTGGAAGTCTTTCTGGCTGTGCTTGCGAGAGAGCACCTTTACGAAGGCGTAGGCGTCGGTGAGCGACGTGGGCTCGGGGGTCACGAGGACGATCCGCGTCTGGGCCGCCAGGTTGAAGTACAGAACGTTCGAGGAGATCCCGGCTCCCGTATCGATGAGGAGCAGATCGTAGCGGCCGTTGAGAGATTCCATTTTCTCCAAGAAGGCGATCTTCTGCTCGGTGGTAAGCTGGGTCATCCACTCGACTCCGCTCGCCGCGGGAAGGAAATCGAGGCCCGAGGGGCCATGGTTCACGATATCCTCCAGGGTTTTTTCGCCTCGGATCACGTGGGACAGGTTATGGGGGCTCGTTGTTCCAAGGAGGATGTCGATATTGCCCAGCCCCATGTCGGCGTCCATCGCCAACACGCGCCGACGGCTCATCGCCAGGGCCAGGCCGACGTTGAGAACGAAATTGCTCTTGCCGACTCCTCCCTTGCCGCTCGACACCGCCAGAACATGAGTGGGGCGAGGATTCGGGGAAATGGGGACGCGGTCGGTCGCGCTATGCTCGCTCGCGGCAGGTTCCACGAGATTCCTCTCTTTCGCTGCTGTTCACCAGGCGACGGCAGAGTCCGTCGACCGTCGCAGTCTCCAAATCCTCGGGTACGCGCTGCCCCGTTGCGAAATACGACACCCCGTAGCCTGCGAGAACCCATGTGTTGAGAAGGTCGCCCCAACTGCACGCCTCGTCCATTTTCGAGAAAAGCAGCCGGTCGAACCCCGTCGGCCGAAAGCCTTCGATCGCGCGGCGCATCTCTTCGCCCCGTTGGGTTGCCGTCAGCACCAAGTGGACTTCGACTCCCGACGAAGGGACGTCCAGAGCGCGGCCCAAACGGGCAATCGCCTCGGTGTCGCGTGGACTATAGCCCGGCGTATCGATCAGGATCAAGTCGGTGTCGGCAAACCGGTCGAAGGCCGCGCCCAGGCGCGAGGGGTCCGACACTACCTCTATCGGCACGCCGAGCAGCTTGGCATAGGTTTGCAGTTGATCGGCCGCGGCGATACGCAGAGTGTCGAGCGTCACCAAGGCGACGCGCAGGTTGCGGCGCAGCGAGGCAAGCGAGGCGATCTTGGCGATCGTCGTGGTTTTGCCGACTCCGGTAGGCCCGACCAGGGCGATCCTGTAGGGCTCGCCCGGCAGCCTTCTCGAGACGCCGTCGAGCGGAGGCGTCAAGTCTCCGATCACGCCCGAGAGATCGCGCCGAGTCACGTTCTCGAGGACTTGCGTCTCACTCGACTCGACGACGGCGTCTAGGGACGACCATTCCAATGGATGGGTCGTGAAACCCTGAAAATACATGCGTTCCAGGATTCTGCCGATGAGCGCCTCTTCGACCCCCTGAGTGCGCAGCTGCCCTTGGAGGAGGCGAGCCGGGATCGATTCGTTCGGATCGTCTACGCCACGGTTCGGAGTCGAGAGTTCTTCGTCCAGCCAGTCGAAGGCCAGGGAGGTGAAGTAGGGGTTCGGGCGCGGGCGGGGAGGGGTGCGGATCGGTGCGCGGCGGTCCGTCGGCGCCGTGCGAGCATGCCGCGTTCCGTCGGTTCCTTCCAGATGGTCGCGTAGCGCCTTGAGCTCGGCCAGAGCGGACCGCAAGGAGGCCGAGGCGGTCGGCCGAAGGTGCGATAGCTCGTGGGTCGCCGGTCTGGGCGTCTCGGAGCCGCCGTTCTTGCCGGGCGGCGACCCGTTCCCGGCGATCGGTCTCGCGGTTTTGGGAGAGGCGATTCGGTTTGTCGCGGGATTCTCGATTGCGCGAACCTGCGGTCCGCGATTCCGTCGCGTGCCGGCAGGGCCGCTCGACGCTTCGTCGTCTCTCTCGGGTGCGGCTCGGCGGGATCGGGCCCCGAGCTCGGGAGCCGAGGCGGGATCTCGATCCGCTCCATTCTGGATTTCCCGCTCAGGGGGTCTCTCCCGGGCCGCGGTCACCTCGACGCGCGCCGGTCCGCCGTTGATGACGATTCCGCTGTTCCGGACGGGACGGGTTGACAGGATGAGGGCGTCGGGTCCGAGCGTTCGGCGGATATCGCGAATGGCGGCCGGAATGCTGACGGCGTAGAATCTCTTAATTTGCATCGCTCAACCTCACAATTCCGACGGACTCGATCTGTGCCGATGGGGCGATCTCGCTGTGCGACAGGATGACAAGGTTGGGGAAGAACCTCTCGGTCAGGCGCCGGAGCTGGGTGCGGATGGCCGGCAGACAGGCGACGACCGGCTGCATTTGGAGCATCGAGAACTTCTCGACCCCCTTCTGCAGGGCGTCGAGGACGCGTTGCGCCAGATGGGGTTCGAGCGCCAGAATCGCCCCCTGGTCGGTGGTCTGGGTGGCCTGAGCGATCAAGTCCTCGATTTCCTGGTCGAGCATCATAAGGTGCATCTTGCCGTCGGACGACGTGTACTGCCGGGTGATCGATCGCGCCAAGGCCTGCCGCGCCAGCTCGGTCAAGATCTCGGGCGAACGGGTCTGAGCCACGTTGTCGGTGAGCGCTTCGAGAACCGTCAGCAGGTCGCGGATGCTGACGCGTTCGCGCAAAAGGCTCTGAAGGACCTTCTGGATCAGCCCCAGGTTGAGAGGCTCGGGCACGACCCCCTCGATGATCTTGGGATACTTCTTCGACACCGAGTCGAGAAGCTTCTGGACTTCCTGCCGCGTGAGGAGCTCCCAGGCGTGGCGACGCAGAACCTCGGTCAGGTGCGTCGCGATCACCGTCGAGAGATTCACGACCGTGTACCCCGCCGCCTGGGCGCGCTCTCGGTCGCGTTCGGGTATCCAGACGGCGGGCAGTCCGAACGCGGGCTCCATCGTGGGAATGCCGCCCAGGATGTTGTCGCGTTGGTCTTCGGCGGACATGGCGAGAAGATGGTTGGTCAGCAGTTCGCCTCCGGCCACCTCGTTGCCCTTGATCAGGATCGAGTAGCCCCCGGGCTTGAGTTCCAGGTTGTCGCGGATATGGATCGGAGGAACGATGAACCCCATGTCGAGGGCGAATTGGCGGCGAAGCGACTTGATCCGATCCAGGAGCTCTCCCGACTGTTGTTGATCGACGAGAGGGATGAGGCCGTAGCCCACTTCGAGGGAGATCATGTCGGGAGTCAGGATGGATTCCAGGACTTCGGTCTCGGGCAGAGCCGCCTCGGCCTGTTTGGCTTTCTCCACGGCCTTCTCTTCCGTGATCTTTGCCAGCGCCGTCGTGCGAATCTGACGGCGCGAGACGTAGGCCAGGTAGCCGATTATCGAGGCCATGAGCCAGAAAGGAAACAACGGCATGCCGGGAACGAGACTCAAAACCACGAGAATCCCGGCCGCGACGCCCAGGGCGCGGGGCTGGAGAAGAAACTCTCGCGTTACCGTTTCGCCCAGGGTGGATTCCGAGGCGGCGCGGGTGACCACCATTCCCGCCGCGGTCGAGACGATCAGAGAGGGGATTTGGGAAACGAGGCCGTCGCCTACCGTGAGGAGCGAGTAGGTGCGCGCCGCGAGAGACAGGTCCATGCCGTGCTGGAGAACGCCGACTACGATTCCACCCAGGATATTGATTCCAGTGATGATAAGTCCGGCAATGGCGTCGCCGCGCACGAACTTCGACGCGCCGTCCATCGCTCCGTAGAAGTCCGCCTCGCGTTCGATCGTGCTGCGTCGCTCGCGCGCCTGCTTCTCGTCGATCAGGCCCGCGTTCAGGTCCGCGTCGATCGACATCTGCTTGCCGGGCATAGCGTCGAGGGTGAAACGGGCGCTGACCTCGGCAATGCGGCCGGCGCCCTTGGTGATGACGACGAAATTGATGATCACGAGGATCAGGAAGATGATGCCGCCCACCACATAGTTGCCCGAGACGACGAATTCACCGAAAGTCTTGATGATGCGTCCCGCCGCGCCGTAGCCCGAGCTGCCATTGAGAAGGATCTGGCGCGTTGTCGCGATGTTGAGACTCAATCGAAACAACGTGACCAGAAGGAGAAGAGAGGGGAAAACGCTGAAATCCAACGGCTTAAGCATGTAGATCCCCACGAAGAGGATCAGGAGCGAGCAAGAAATGCTGATGACGATCAGGAAGTCGATCGCCATCGGCGGAATCGGGATAATCATGATGAGAAGGATACCCACCACCCACACGGGCAACAGCACGTCGCGATTCGCGATCGCGAGCGCGATGAGCGGGTTGGTCGGACCTTCTTCACGGTCAGGCATATGACGACACCGCCCCTTCCGACGGGCAAGGGAGCCTTTGCGGGGACGCAATGCAATATGCCGACCAGATCGAGAGCCGTCTCAACAGAAATCCGCCCACCGCCGCCTGCCGAGCACGAGACGGCGAGGCGAAGCGGATATGAAGGCGTAGAACACTATAGATAAATGAGATAAGACCTTGACGCCAAGACGATCTCTGAAGACTGCGGTCTTGGGAGGCGGAGGGTGACTCGGGCCGTCTGCGCGTCTGAGGACCGAAAGGGCGCGGCGGGGCGTCAAGAACCCCTCGGTCATGCGCTGCAAGTCAACAAATTGACGATTGCCCCTTTCACATTCCGCCGCATCGTGATATGACACACCTTGCGCACTACACGTGTCGCCGTCTCCCCGGTCGGCGTGCCGGAGCAAGACTCACGTTGACGAAGGACCCCTAAGAACATGAGAAAACGTATTTGTCTGTCTTTCATCCTGCTTTCTTCCTTGTCGCTCGGTTGCGTGTCTCAGAACGTCTCGGCGGCCGCCGAGGCCCCGGCGACCGTCTCGACCGCCACGGCGCGACCTGTGGAGACGCCCAGGCCGGCCCGGCGCAGGAAATCGAAGTCTAGCGACTTTCTGAAGAAGGAGCCCGAGTGGTACAAGGGAGAGGAGGCGAAGCGGATTGCCGGAAACATCCTGTTCTATCAGCGCGATTGCGGCGGGTGGTGGAAGAATCTCGACTACGCGACGGAACTGACCTCGGAAACCAGGCGATGGGTGCTCGACCAGAAAGAGAAAGGGGCGGGAACGATCGACAACGGCGCGACCTTTCGGGAGATGCAAATCCTGGCCCGGATGTACGACGCGACCGGCGACGAGGTCTATAAGGCGGCGTTTCTCAAAGGAATGGACTTCCTGCTCGACGGACAGTATCCGAACGGGGGATGGCCGCAGTGTTTTCCCAATCCCACGGGCTACTCGGTGCATATCACCTTCAACGACAACGCGATGATCGGCGCGATGTCTCTCTTGCGCGACATCGCCCAAGGCAAGGAGCCGTACGAATTCGTGGACCAAGCCCGACGCGACCGCGCGGAGAAGGCCGTCGCCAAGGGGATCGAGTGTATCCTGAAGTGCCAGGTTGTCGTGGACGGCAAACGGACGGTCTGGTGCGCCCAACACGACGCAACGACTTTCGAGCCGCAGAAAGCTCGCAGCTACGAACTCCCGTCTCTGAGCGGGGCCGAGAGCGTCGGCATCACCTTCTTTCTCATGGGTATCGACGAGCCCTCCACGGAGGTAATTCAGGCCATCGAGAGTGCCGTGTCGTGGTACGACCAGGTTCGGATCGCCGGAAAGGCCTTCTCCCGTCTGCCTTCTGAACCCGGCCAGCGCCGCGGCGACATAGTTCTGGTTGACGATCCCGACGCCAGACCGCTCTGGGCCCGGTTCTACGAAATCGGGACCAATCGTCCGATGTTCTCCGACCGCGACGGAGTGGTGAAGTACGACATCTCGGAAATCGGGTACGAACGGCGCACGGGCTACAGCTGGTACGGTTCCTACGCCAAGAATTTGCTGCCGAGAGACTATCCCGAGTGGCGCGAGAAGTGGACTCCCGGACGCGATGTGTTGACGTCCGGCGAGGTTGAGCGATAGTCGCGTCGGGCGAGTTGCGAATGCGGCGGCGCCCAGTTCTTCTCAAACATCTCCGTATTGACACTTGCTTTCGGCGCGAGTATTGCCGATTCAGAATAAAGTGCCTGCCTGACGCGGGATCTTTCTTCTGGAGGGGCAGCGCGTCGCTTCTCGAGGTATTTGTCGGCAGCGACGGATTCCAGGAGGCGCGGCGGCGGAAACGACCGGGGAACGACCATGAGCGAGGACAACGCACCCCAAGACAAGGTTCCCGATCTCACAAACGCCGACTCCGACGCGCCGACCCTGAGTATGCCGCCCAAGGGGAAGGACCCCAGCGGAGAGAAAACCGAGAAGAGTCGGCTCATTGGTCACTACCGCATCGTCCGGTTGCTCGGGCGGGGCGGAATGGGCCACGTCTACCTAGCCGTCGACACCACCCTGGACCGCCCGGTGGCCCTCAAGGTCGTGCGATCCGAGTTGACGGCGAATCCCTCCAACCTGGAACGGTTCCGGCGCGAGGCGCGCGCGGTCGCCCGTCTGAATCATCCCCAAATCGTTCAGATCTTCGAGTTCGGCCAACACGAGGGGATGCCGTTCTACGCCATGGAGTACGTCGAGGGGAAGAGTCTCGCCGCCGTGTTGGAGGAGCGGGGCCCGTTTCCGGTGGGAGAGGCCGTGGCGCTGATCCTGGGCGCCGTCGAAGCGCTCGACTACGCCCTGGGTCACAACGTCGTACACCGCGACATCAAGCCCGGCAACATGTTGATCACGCGCTCGGGGCAGTTCAAACTCGTCGACTTCGGCCTGTCGCGTTGTTTGGAGGGCGACATCGACCTGACGCAGAGCGGGACGGTGATCGGCAGTCCATACTATATGTCTCCCGAACAGAGCAAGGGCGAGAAGGCCGATCATCGCAGCGATATCTATTCGCTCGGCGTCACGTTCTACCACCTGCTCACCGGCGAACGCCCATTCGAAGCGAGTTCTCCTCTGGCGGTCATGCTCAAGCACGTCCAAGAGCCGATGCCCGAGCCTCAGATCCTGAAAAAGCTGCTCGACGGGCGTGTCCTGCCGATTCTCGCCCACATGTTGGCGAAGAACCCCGACGATCGTTACCAGGACTACACCGAGCTTCGCCGTGACCTGCACCGGCTGGTCGGGACCTCCGGAATCCCCTCCGGCGCCGGGAAAACGTTCGCGTCCGACGAAACGACGCTCTCGCGGACCGTCACGACCCGAGGGGCGAACGCGTCCGCTCCTTCGAAGCCGAGTCCCTCGCTCCTGTCGCTTCTCCTCGGCGTGGCCGCTGTGGTGGTCCTTGGTCTGGCAGGGGCGGGGGCGATTCTCTATTGGTTCCACTCCCGCCCCGAATCGACCGAGAGATCGTCCTTCGAGCGCGATGGCGCGCCTCCTTCGGTTGGTGGCCCCATCGTGATAGCCGAGGTCGCGCCCGAGGCGACAAACGTTTCTTCGGATTCCGCGACTCCACGTACGCCGCTCGTTCCGGCGCCCACAGCCTCTCCCACCATGTCTCCCCGAGCGACGGCCACGCCTCCCAGAGGGACCGAGCCCCCCGGAGAACCCGAGTCTCCCCTGGAGGACATGCCCTCGCTGGACGAGCACTTCCGGGTCGCGCGCAACCACATTCGATCGCTTCAGTTCGACGATGCCGTGGCGGAGCTCGACAGAATCGAACGCGAGGCGGACGCGGCTTGGCCCGGGGGGAGTCGTCTGACGCGCCGGATCCGGCCGTGGCGCGATCTCCTCGTCGAGCTCGACAACCTGAAACAGACCGTGATCTCGGCGGTGAACGCTCCCGAAAACCGTCCTTTCACCGTCATGGTCCCCGTGCGGCGGCAAATGGCGATCCGGGAGGCCACGGACGAGTACCTGATGATCGAACGCGGAACGGGCGGCCCCGCTCAACGAATGGCCTGGGCCGACGTGGCACCCGGCACGTTCTGCGCCCTCGCCATGCGCGCCGTGGACGGTCGTCCGACGCCGGAACAGGGGCGCGCCCTAGTCACGCTTGTCCGGATCTTCCGGCTTCCGACCACGGGACTCCAGGTTCCCGGAGTCCCGCTCGACTCGGGCCAAGATCCGGCTCCGGTTCAGGACTTGGCCGGATTCGTGAACCAGGAAAAGCCCACCCAGATGAACCAGGAAGAACCCATCCAGAGAAGGGGGTGGCGTCCTTCTCGCCAGAGCATTCGAGAACTTCGACCGACTCCCAGTCGGCCGTCTCCCAGTCGATGATTGCATTTTCCCGCCGGGTGAGTTGAGAATGGGCTTGGCGCGGGATTCGAGAGCCAGAGAACGCCGTCGCCAACCATCGTTTGAGCGCGAGGGGCGAGCGCCGTCGAACGCCGACAAGAACGGAACGCGATGAAGACATTTCTACAGAGGGCGTGGCCGTATTTCCTGGTTCTCGGCCTCATGCCGTTCTTCTATACGAATCGCTTCCTTCACCGCGGCGTGAATGTGGGCGAGGACGTTCTGCAATACGATGTGCCGCACGCGATCTTCTTCGTTCGTTCGATACACGAAGGCTTCTTTCCGCTCTGGAATCCCCACTTGGTGTGCGGCATTCCGGCGGCGGAAGCTCCCTTCATGGGGCCGTTCTATCCACTATTCATCTTGTATTTCCTGCTTCCCGTCGGTTGGGCGATCACCATCGGCTTTCTCTTTCACATCGCCCTGTCGGGACTCTGTTTCGTGTGGCTTTGCCGACTTCTCGGGCTGAGCCGTTTCGCGGCGTTCTTCGCCGCGAGCGGGTGGGCGTTTTCGAGTTTGTTCCAGCAGTATTCGGAAAGCGGGTGGCTCGGAGAAGCCGTCGCAACGGCCTACCTCCCGTGCGCGCTCTGTTTCCTCATCCGATCCAGAGAGGCCCAAGGACCCTCAGAATGCCTCCTTCTTCTTCTTGCCGGTTTTTCGTGCGCGCTGGCTATCGCCGGGGGCCACATGTCCTATTCGTTCATCGTGATCGCCTGTGTGCTTCTCTTCTATCTCCCGCTAGTGCGACGCCCGCGCGAAATCGTCTCGCTCGCGGTTCTGCTGCTCTTCGTCCTTCTGCTGACCCTCGCCGTGTGGGGTCCCATCGCCGTTCAGTCCTCGCTGTCTCCAACGCCGCGATTCAAGATGGAAACGTATCGTTTGCGCGATCTGCTGAACCTGGTGGACCCCATCGGAATTCGCGGGGCCTTCGTCGGACGACTCGCCCTCGTTCTGGGGCTCCTCGGGTTGGCGGTCGTCCGAAGCCCTTTCGGACACAGCCTCCGGAGTGTCTTTCTCGTCACGATTCTCCTGTGCCTTCTTCCCTCATGGGGTCCTCTCGCGGGCATTGCTCCTCTTGTGGTGCGGTATGCCTGGACCTGGCACATCGGCGTGGTCTTCTCGCTTCTCATTCTCTCGGGAATGGCCCTCGACCGATTCAAGTCTTTCCTGGAACGGCGAGGTCTGTCCGGCTCGAAGGTCCGAGTCCTTGTGCTGGTTCTGACGGCGATTCAGATCGCCGACCTCTATGGATTCAACAGGCGGTTCTACCCCCGGGGGTTCGACACGTCGTTCGCCGCGTACTACGCCCCGCGAGCCGTCTTGGAGACTGTCCGAGAAGACAAGGGCTTGTTTCGGGTTCTGAACGCGGACTACGAATCCTCGGTTCTTCACGTGAATGAGGGCTTGGTTCATGGGATCGACTGCGTCAACGCGAAAGTCAAAGGCGCAAACCTCTGCAGTATCCTGGGACAGGAATACATCAATGCCGACGTGAAGTATCGAACGCGCTGGGACGTACGCGACCTGTCCAACGTCAAGTACGTTCTTGTGGAGGCACGTCTTCTTTTCGCGAGGGAAGGATTTGAGAATCTGAATTTCAGGGTCGCGGCCGTGTCGGCGCCGATGGAAAAAGACGACGAGGGCTACGAGCGGGCCTTCGTTCTTCTCGAGAACCCGACGGCGTTTCCTAGGGCGTTCGCCGTCCGCATTCCCGCCGACGGCGAGTTGCCGCCGGCGCTGCTCTCCACACAGTCGGTTCCATTCGCCGACGCGACGATCGACGCGGAAACGATGGCCGTTCTCAGGAATTACCGTGACGTGACCGTTTGGCGCGAGGGAAACGAGTATCGGATCCAATCCGACATTCCGGAGCGGACGTTTCTCTTCATGAGCGAGATGTATTCGCCGGGCTGGACCGCCAAGATTGACGGCGCGCTCGCCAGGGTCGACAAGCCGTTTGACGCCTTCATGGGAGTCTACGTTCCCGCGGGCGAACATGAGATCGTCTTCGCCTACCGTCCTTGGCGCACGATTTTGTTCTTCACCATGAGTCTTCTCACCCTCGTGCTCTCGCTCGGGCTCGGCGTGTATCTCTGGAAATGCGTCCGGAGGGGCGTTAGCCCCGCCCGGCGACTTGGGGGGCTCCTAGGACAGGCCCCAGCACACAGTCAACGCCGGCGCAACCCGACTCGCCGTCGGGCCGGGTAGGGCGTTGAGGAATCCGGTCCGGGTTCCACCCGTTTCCGTCTTCCCGTCTCCCAGTCGATGATTGCATTTCCTCGCCGGGTGCGGTAAGGTCCGGTTTGGCGTTGGATTCGAAGGTCGAGAAACGACGCTGCGGGCCGGGTTTCCGCTCCTAGCGGAACGCGAGCCGAATCGAAACGGACAGGGGATCCCGCGAGCTCATGCGCGTCTTGCTGAAATCCAAGATTCACCGGGCGACCGTCACGGACGCCGACCTGAACTACGAGGGCAGCATCACCATCGATCCCGAGTTGCTCGAGGTCGCCGACATGCTTCCGCACGAACAGGCGCACGTCTTCAACATCAACAACGGCGAGCGTTTTGTCACCTACATCATGGAGGGCAAACCCGGCAGCCGCGAGATGATCATCAACGGAGCCGCCGCGCGCAAAGCCATGAAAGGCGACTTGATCATCGTCGTCACCTATGTCCACCTGGACGAAGAAGCCGCCTGCGCCCACCGCCCGCGGGTCGTCGTTGTGGACGAAAACAACAACGTCAAGAACTCTCAGTGACTCTTTCCGAGACACAGACTTCCGCCTATCGCTACGTCTTCGGCCCGGTGGCCTCGCGGCGGTTCGGTCTGTCGTTGGGTGTCGATCTGGTTCCGTTGAAGACGTGCACCTACGACTGCATCTATTGCCAACTCGGGCCGACGCGCGCCCGAACCGTCGAGCGTCGCGAGTGGGCGCCGACCGACGTGGTGAAACGGGAATTCCGCGATTGGCTCGCGCACGACGGCAAGGCCGACGTCGTCAGCCTGGCCGGATCGGGCGAGCCCACGCTTCATGCGGCGTTCGGAGAGATTCTCGACGCGATTCGCGACCGGTGTCCGATCCCGACCGTCCTGCTGACCAACGGTTCCCTTCTTCATCTCCCCGAGGTTCGCGCGGCGGCGGCGCGGGCGCACCGGGTCAAAGTCACCTTCTCGGCGCCGGACGAGGAAACATGGCGCGCGCTTCATCGCCCGAGTCCCGAGCTGCGTTTCGACGACTTCGTTGAAGGCATTCGGCGTTTTCGCGAGGAGTACGCGGGGGATCTCGCGTTCGAAGTCATGGCGGTCGAGGGCGTCAACTCCGACCCGGATCGCATGGCGCGAATTGCCAAGCTCGCCCAAAGCATCGGGCCGGACCGGGTCCAAATCAACGTTCCGGTTCGTCCCCCGTGCGAACGAACGGTGCGCACCCCTTCGGCCGCGGTGCTCGAGCGACTGGCGGTGCTGTTCGATCCGCGGGCGGAGATTCTGGGTGTCGAGGCGGTTTCGCCCGTCGTGGACGCTCCGCAACGCACGCTCGGGGAGAGCGAGATTCTGGGTTTGATCTCGCGCCATCCCGCTTCGGCGGACGAAGTCGCCCGCGCTCTCGGGGCGGACGAGCGCGCGGTTCTGCGACTTCTCGAGCGGATGACGCTCGAAGGCCGGGTGGCGAGGCGCGAGCGCGAGGGACGGATCTATTTTGCTTCCAAACTGGAACGATAGGCGAAAACCTGAACCTTCTCCAGCGTGACGAGTCCTTCTTCGATCATCGAGTCGATCTCGGGAAGAAACTCTTCGATCCGTTCGGGACTGTCGACGATCTCGATCACGATCGGCAAATCTTCGGAGAGTCTCAGTATGTGCGCCGTGTGCATCCGGCTGTCGGCGCCGAAACCCATGAGGCCGCGCAAGACGGTAGCGCCCGCCAGGCCTTTCCGGCGCGCCGATTCGACGATGGCTTCGTAGAGAGGGCGTCCGTGGAACCTGTCGGCCTCGCCGATGAAGATCCTCAACAGCTGCGCGTCCTTAGAGCGTGTGTGAGAAGTGTGCCGTCACGGCTCTTGCGTGCGCCGCTACGCCGCGCCGCAAGACCGACGCGCCAGCGCAATATCATG
>JAFGFN010000203.1 GCA_016931035.1 Candidatus Sumerlaeota bacterium | reverse complement strand
CTCGCTTGCTATGGAATCGAACCCCTACTACCCAACTTCCGGACTCAGTCTCCCTCAATTCTCGGTGCTCAGTCAAGATGCGCCCGGAACGTGCCCTCGCCCGGGAATTCGTTTGACAATTTCTAGGTCGAATGAAAAGATATCGGGACTGCTCCATTGGACTCCGGGCAGTCTGCAAGGACTGGTCGTCGCCCGGCTGTGAGTCGGCGAGCGAGAGGCGGGCTCTGTGAGTCGTCTTCCGTTGCCGATAGGTGCGGGGTGACGCAGGGTGCGGCGCGCGGCGTCCAACGCGCCTCGGCGGGAAAAGACAAGATCGTAAGTATTTGAATAAAAAGGAGATACATCGATTATGGCTCGCGAAATGGTAATGATTGACGGCAACACGGCGGCTGCCACCGTCGCCCATGCCACCAACGAGGTGTGCGCGATCTACCCGATCACGCCCTCGTCGAACATGGGCGAAACGGCCGACGAACTCAGCGCGGCGGGAGTGACCAACATCTGGGGCACGATCCCCGACGTGGTGGAACTCCAGTCCGAAGGAGGCGCCAGCGGCGCCGTGCACGGCGCGCTCACCTCAGGCGCCCTGACGACGACCTTCACGGCTTCGCAGGGTCTTCTGCTGATGATTCCCAACATGTTCAAGATCGCGGGCGAACTCACGAGCACCGTGTTCCACGTCTCGGCCCGCTCGGTCGCCTGTCAAGCCCTGTCGATCTTTGGCGATCATAGCGACGTGATGGCCACCCGCTCGACCGGTTTCGGCCTGTTGGCGTCGAGCTCGATCCAGGAGATCATGGATCTGGCCCTGGTCGCCCAGGCCGCGTCGCTCGAATCGCGTGTGCCGCTGGTCCACTTCTTCGACGGATTCCGCAACTCGCACGAAGTGCAGAAGATCGAGGAAGTCTCGCGCGAGATCATGATGAAGATGATGCCCGACGATCTCGTCGCCGCGCACCACGGCCGCGCCATGACCCCCGACCGCCCGGTCCTGCGCGGGACGTCGCAGAACCCGGACGTGTATTTCCAGGGTCGCGAGACCGTGAACAAGTATTACCTCGAGATGCCCGGCATCATGCAGAAGCAGATGGACAAGTACGCGAGCATCACGGGCCGTCAGTATCGCCTGTTCGACTACGTGGGCGCTCCCGACGCCGAAAAGGTCATCGTCATCATGGGTTCGGGCGCCGAGACGGTCCACGAGACGGTCGATTACCTTTGCTCGAAAGGCGAGAAGGTCGGCGTCCTCAAGATCCGCCTCTTCCGGCCGTTCGACACCAAGGCGTTTGTCGCCGCGCTTCCGGCGACGGTCAAGGCCATCGCGACGCTCGACCGGACGAAGGAACCCGGCGCGATCGGCGAGCCCATCTACATCGACGTGCGCACCGCGATCGGCGAGGCGCAGAGCGAGAAGTGGATGTCGGGACCGTATCCGAAGATCGTCGGCGGGCGCTACGGTTTGGGCTCGAAGGAATTCACCCCGGCGATGGTCATGGCAGTGTTCGACAATCTCAAGGCCGACAAACCCAAGAACCACTTCACGGTCGGCATCGTCGACGACGTGACGAACACCAGCCTGACGGTGCGCGACTTCCATATTCCACATGCGGGCCGAGTCGAATGCATGTTCTACGGTTTGGGAAGCGACGGCACGGTGGGCGCGAACAAGAACTCGATCAAGATCATCGGCGACGAAACCGACAACTACGCCCAAGGCTATTTCGTGTACGACTCGAAGAAGGCGGGCGCCATCACGGTTTCGCACCTTCGTTTCGGTCCCAAGCCGATCCAGAGCCCCTATCTGTGCAGCCAGGCCGATTTCGTCGCGTGCCACAACTTCTCGTTCCTCGAGAAGTACGACATGCTCACCCCGGCCAAGGAAGGCGCCGTGTTCCTGCTCAACAGCCCGTACGGCCCCGACGAGGTATGGAACCACATGCCCGACGAGATCGAGCAGCAGATCGTTTCCAAGAAGATCAAGTTCTACGTGATCGATGCCATCGCCTTGGCGAAGGAGTTGGGCTTGGGCGCGCGCATCAATACGATCATGCAAACCTGTTTCTTCGCTATCTCGGGCGTCCTGCCCCAGGATCAGGCGATCGAGAAACTCAAGAAGGCCATCGAGAAAACCTACGGACGCAAAGGCAAGGAAGTCGTCGAGATGAACTTCAAGGCCGTGGACGGCACGGTCGCGAACCTCAAGGAAGTTGAGGTGCCCGAGCGTCCCGCCGGCAAGTTGAGAATGCCTCCGACCGTTCCGACGCACGCGCCCGAGTTCGTCAAGAAGGTGACGGCGACGATCATGTCGCAGAAGGGCGATCAGATCCCGGTGAGCGCCATGCCGGCCGACGGCACGTGGCCCACGGGCACGACGAAGTTCGAAAAGCGCAATATCGCGGTCGACATCCCGCAATGGGACGAAAACCTCTGCATTCAGTGCGGCCAATGCTCGCTCGTTTGTCCCCATGCGGCGATTCGCGTGAAGGTCTACAGTCCCGACTATCTCAAGAAGGCCCCGCCCGCGTACAAGAGCGTCGACGCCAAGGGCAAGGAGTTCGCCGGACTCAAGTACACGGTCCAGGTGGCTCCCGAGGATTGCACGGGTTGCGGTTCGTGCGTCTTCAACTGCCCGGCGCGCGAGCGCGACGCCGAGAAGAAGGAAACCGGGCACCGGGCGATCGACATGGTGCCGCAGATTCCGCTCCGCGAGCAGGAAGCGGGCAACTTCGACTTCTTCATGTCGATTCCCGATCCCGACCCCAAGACCTATAACAAGGGGACGATCAAGGGGAGTCAGTTCGTCCGCGCGATGTTCGAATTCTCCGGCGCGTGCGCGGGCTGCGGCGAGACGCCCTATGTGAAGCTCCTTTCGCAGCTCTTCGGCGATCGCGCGATGATCGCCAACGCGACGGGTTGTTCGTCGATCTACGGCGGCAATCTGCCGACGACCCCCTATACGACGCGCGAAGACGGACGCGGCCCGACCTGGTCGAACTCGCTGTTCGAAGACAACGCCGAGTTCGCCTACGGCATGAGATTGGCCGTGGACAAGTTCAACGCCTACGCTCTCGAACTCCTGGACAAAGCGCTCAAGTGCGAAGACTGCGACTTCTGCAAGAAGGCCGAGAACAAACAACTGCTCGAAGCCGTCCGCGACGCCGACCAGTCCACCCAGGTCGGAATCGAGGAGCAGCGCGAACGCGTCGCCACTCTCAAGACGCGCCTCACCGAACAGACGAGCAAGGTCGGGAAGCAGCTCCTGGGCGTGGCGGACTACCTAGTCAAGAAGTCGGTCTGGGCCGTCGGGGGCGACGGCTGGGCTTACGACATCGGCTACGGCGGCCTCGACCACGTTCTGGCCTCGGGTCGCAACGTCAACGTCCTGGTGCTCGACACCGAGGTCTACTCGAACACCGGCGGCCAGGCGTCGAAAGCGACCCCGCTGGGCGCGGTCGCCAAGTTCGCCGCGAGCGGCAAGCCCCAGATGAAGAAAGACCTGGGCATGATCTCGATGACCTACGGCAACATCTACGTCGCCGCCGTCTCGATGGGCGCCAACCCGACTCAGACGGTGCGCGCGTTCATGGAAGCCGAGGCCTACGAAGGTCCCTCGATCATCATCGCCTACTCGGCGTGCATCGCCCACGGCATCGACATGGAAAGGAGCCTCGAGGAGATGAAACGGGCCGTCGTTTCGGGTCACTTCCCGCTGTATCGCTACAATCCCGACCTGAAGACGAAGGGCGAGAACCCGCTCAAGCTCGACTCGAAGGCGCCGACGATGAAGTTCAGCGAATTCGCGATGGGCGAAAACCGGTTCCGCACCCTCAAGGCGTCGAAGCCCGAGGCGGCCAAACGGTTCATGGAACTCGGCGACCGCCTCATCACGGCCAAGTACGACCTCTACGCGAAGTTGGCCGGTCTCGAGCCGTGCTCGACCGAGGCGCCGGGAGGAAACGGCAACTGACCGTGGCACGGGCGTCCCGCCCGTGATCTTTCAGAGGTGGAAAGCGCGATTTAGCCGCAGCCCCTCTCAACTCATCAAACTCAAACCGGGAAACGCCCACGAGGACGTTTCCCGGTTTTCTCTTTTTGCTCCGAATCCGTGTTCAATCCGTTCTGATGTGACCAGAATCAAGAGGGGAGTGCAGCGGGAGCGTGAGGGAGGTATTGGGAGGCGCTGTCCACGTCCTTTGGAGTAGAACGTTGCGGGAACATACCTTGAAAATCGAACGTCGCACGTTCGGTTTTCAAGGTACATTCATCCCGAGAGCCGCCATCGCGTCCGACTTCTTCCACCCGCCGGACAAGCCCTTCCGCTCCTTCCCCCCCTCGTTTCGCATTCCGTTGAGGTTTTCGGTGCGTTCTGTTACGGTCTTTGCCGACCGAGGTAGGCTCGGTCAACGCCTTCGTCGGTCGACGTCTTCACTTGCCCCAGGAGATCGCATGTCTTCACAGTCCCCCCTCAGGAGTCTTGCCAGGCCGTTTGTCGCCGGTTCGGTTGTTCTCTTCCTCGTCGCCCTCTTGTATCTGCCGCCCGCCCCGTCGCGCGCCGCGGGGAACGGGACGGACTCGCACGATGCCTCGTGGCTTCTCGAGCCCGAAGAGCCGCAGAACGCCGCTTCTCAAGCGCCGACCACGCCGGGCGCAATCTCGGCCGGCGACACGGTCCTCATCGCCCCCTCGCCGACGCTCGAGGCGTCGGCCACTCTCGGCGCAACGTCCCCGACTCTTCCGAACGCGACGGAGGCCCGGGTCACGACCGCCACGCCGACGCCCGCGCCGACTCCGTTCATCCTCGAACCCGAGCCGCTACCCAAACGCGACGACGGGACGATCTGGCCCACCGTGCGCCAGTGGAACTTGGACGAGGAACGGCTCTTCGCCGAATGGATTCGAAACAACGTGGACGAGGACTTCTTTGTCCGCCACAAGATCGTGACCGACTGCGCCGACGTGCCCTATTCCCTGCGGTTCATCTTCGCCCGCATGCGGGGTCTCCCTCAGGGGGTCCACGACTATCACGGCCGCGTGTTCGGCAATTGGACGACGGAATTCGCCCGCCTGAAACGCCATCGCGATTGGGCGCTGGACCAGCGGTTCGGCATGGCGCTCCGCCGAATGATGTACGACTACACGCTGGTCCGCAGCATTTGCGAAGACACCTATCCGATCGATCCCTGGCCCGAGGCCGGCATGGTGAGGCCGGGCACCGTCTTCTGCAACGAGCAGCATTCGGGCATCGTGTATTCGGTCAACCGCGCGAACTTCTTCCCGATCAAGGTGGCCTACAGCACGCTTCCGCCGAAGATTCGTCCGTTGATTCTCATCAACTACGAAGAAGAACTCACGTATCGCGACATCGGCCAAGGACTCGTCAACTGGAACTGGTGGCGCAAGAACCCCGAGACGGGCGCGTTCGAAATCGTTCCGGATGAAAAGATGCCCGGTTACAGCGAGGAGCAGTACAAACATCCCGAGGGGTTGGCGCTGCGCCTTCACGCGGCGTATTCGGTCGGCCGCAAGGACAAACGGATGGCGCTCGACGAGATGATGCGCAACTTCCACTCGGCGGTCCAGATGCGCATTCCCGTCGTCGAAGAAGGATACCAGGTCTATCGCGGCCGCCCGAAGGATCGCGACCGCGGGTCGGCCCTCTACGATTCGTTCTCGACTCCCGGGCGCGACGCGCGGTTGCGCAACGAACTCGAGGATATGGACGAGATGGTGAAGAACAACGTGTTCTCGGACATCGAGCTGGTGGATCGATTGCGCCAGGAACGTTTCCATCCGCCGGGGCTTCCCGAGGCGACGTTCCTCGAATTCCGCCACGCGATGCTCGGCGGGCTGGTCAGTCCCGAGCCGTGGGACACGCCGGCCCGGCGATGGGGCGTGTGCCGCGAGGCGCATCTCGAATGGATGCGTCAAGCGCCGAGGGAAGGGGATTCCGTCTGGATGGGACCCGAGAATTGGATCTACGTTCTGCGAAAGGACCGGCCCGTCTTGAGGGTCACGCCCGACGGGAAGGTGGACCTCGACCCGCCCGCTCTGCCCGACGCGGAGCGGGACCGCCGTCGCGCGGTCGACCGCCTAAGGCGAACCTATAGCCTGACGGAAGCGTCGCCCGACCCGCTGCCGCTGGGCGACGGCTCGGCGGCGATTGTCGAATCGGGCGGACGGGTCTTCGTTGTCGACGCCGAGGGAGAGACGGTCTGGGAAAAGAAAGTGAACTCCCATCTCTACGCGTCGCCCGCGACGGCGCAGGATGGAACAATCTACCTTCCGGTGGAGGAGGGGTTCCTGCTGGCGCTCGATTCCAAGACGGGAGAGACGAAATGGCGTCTCGGGTTGGGCGAACGCCTCATCTACGCCCCCGTTGTGGGCGCGTCGGGAACGGTGTTTATCTCGGGGACGAACACCGTCTTCTCGGTGACACCCAAGGGGAAGGTGCGTTGGCGCCAGTCGCTTCCCGAGGCGATCTATGCCTCGCCGGGCGTGGGGCCGAACGAGCAAGTCTACAGCGGCTGTCTCGACGCGAAGCTCTATACGTTCTCGCGCGACGGCCGGCTCCTCTGGACCTTCCCGACGCTATCGAGCGTCCTGGTCCCTCCGGTCGGCTTGGCCGACGGCCGCGTCTACGCCCTCTCGACGTCGGGGGTCCTGTATTGTCTTCAGAAGCGGTGACGGCGTCGGAGGATTCTTGAGATGAGGTGCGCTCAAGAAACCGAATCTACCGACGCCGCGGGAATTCAGTAAAGCAGCCAGACGCGAGGATCGGCGGCCGCGCCGGGAGGAGGTGGCGCGGCCGTCGTCGTCGCCGAGCGAGAGGGGGACTCGGCGGTCTCGTTGTGACTGACGCTCTTGTCTCGCGCCTTCACGGCATACGTGTAGGAGGTGGTGGGGGAAAGAGCCGTATCGGTATAGCCAGCACCGTCCTGCCAACCGCTGTCATGCGTCGGATCGGTGAGGTTAGCGAAGTAATATTGGACGCCGCAGAGATCCGTGGCGGCAGAGGCGGTCATCTCGATCGAATAAGCACCGGAGGCCTGGGGCTCGACGGCCCAGCCCATGGGATCGGGACTCGGAGGCGTCGAGTCGGCCCCGGGCGGCAGGGTACTCCCGCCCGCGCCCGCGCCGGCGAGAATGTTCGATCGGGCCGAGGCCGGGGGTTCGAGAGTGTAGTCATAGGGCGGGCTGAAGACGTCGTCGGAGCCGCCGGTCAGGGGTCCGTAAGTGCCGTCGAGGACGTTGCCGATGGCCTTGAGGAACCCTCCGTTTTCGGCCTGATAGGGTCCTCGGCAGTTTTCGAAGTAGTTGTTCTCGACCAGCAGTTGCGCTTCCACGGTGGACTTGATGCACGAGCCCAGGTGACCCGGAATGTAGTAGTAGTTGTTGAAGACGTGCACGCGGCCGAATCGAACGCGCGGCATTCGCTCGTCGCAGCCGGTCGTCCAGAAGTTGTGATGATAGGTGACGAGCAGCCGCCCCCGGTCTGTGTAGACGGTATCGCCGGCGCCGACCAGACTGGAGAAGCAATGATCGACCTGGGTCGGGTAGTTGAACTTGCACCACGACACCGTGACGTATGAGGCCCCTTGCGTGATGTCGAGCTGTCCGTCGGTGCAATCGCCGAACGAGCAATGATCCACCCAGAAATTCTCCGAACCGCCCAGCACCGATATGCCGTCGCTGTTCTCCATGACGGGACTGCTGACGTTGAGGTTCCGGACGATGAAGTTGTGACAGCCGGAGAACTGTATTCTGCCGGTCCACCCCGAGCTCGCGCCCAGGCCGACGAGGGTCTTGTTCGACTTGTAGGAGATCCCCGTGCTGCCGACGTCGACGATGCCGTCGACCTGCACAATCGTCGGACTGCTCGAATTGAGCGCGTTGCGAAGGTCCGTCACGTTGGTGACCGTGACCGTGGTGCCGCCTTCTCCGCCCGTGGTGCCGCCGTTCTCGGTGGCCCAACCGACGAGTTGGCCTTGGGCCGCCGCACTCAGTGCAAGACAGAGAATCGAGACCAACGCAATCAAGAATACATGTCCAGATTCCATATCCAACCTCCCCCCAGTGCTCGGAAAACACAAGCGTGTCGCCTTGCCTGACTCGCCAGGTCGTGCAGTGTATTATGTTTCCTTCCCGCTGCGGCTCAAGGCGTTTTTCGCGACAAATAGACGCAAATGCGAAGCGGCGGAACAGCGGTGCCGGAAAGACGCGCGCTGGCTCGCGTGGGCGCGATCCGCCATCTTGAAGCACGGTGTTTCGCGCCGGGTTTCTTGCCCCCACCGGTTTCACACCGGTGGAGCGATGGTTCTGCTCCAGTTGCGAGGCGTTCTTTTTCCTTCTCCCCCCTCTCTTCCCCCCTGTCGGCGGTGGCGTCTCCCATGTGGCGGGTTGCACTGGGTTCGTGTCCGGAACGTTCATCCCTCTGGCGCGCATCCCGATACTCGTGCTACCATCTCGTTACGGTCGGCTCCTCCGTCGCACGGCCATTGCAGACCGGACCGCAGTCGTGCGATTGTCGGGAGCGATCTCGTCGCGGACCGGCCGGAGATCGGGCTGTTCGCATCGCAGGGGCGCGTGAAGTCCTTCTTGTTTCCGTCCGTGGCGCGGCAGAACCAGGCTGTGCGGTATAGCCAGGAGAGGTAGGCTTCGCATGAACGAGAAGCCTCGCGTAGCGGTCTTTGTCAATCCCGCCGCATCCAAGGAGAGCAACTTCTTCGACGGGGTCGTGCGCTTCGCCGAACCCCGCGACTGGCGCATTGTCACCGGCGGAGAAGTCCAGCGCCGCCCGCGATCGGCTCTGAGCCGTTGGCCCGGACACGGAGTCGTCGGTTTTCTGCGCGACGCCGACCTAGCTACGGCTTTGAAACGGGTGCGCATTCCTACCGTCAACACCTCCCAGAGGGGCGTGCGATTCGGTCTCCAGAACGTGCTTCCCTCGTTCGAAGACGCGGGTCGGACGGCGGCGCAGTTCTTTCTCGAACGAGGCTTTCAGCGCTTTGTGTTCACCCACGAGGGCGTGCTCGACAGATACGCCGGGAAGTACGGCGGTTTCCGCGGCCGTCTGGCCGAGTCCGGGCACTCCTGTTCCATCATCCGCCAACAAGACCCGCGCCTTGGGAATCGCACCTGGGCGCAATGCCAGAGGACGCTGATTTCCCAGCTGCGCCGCCTTCCCAAGCCGGTCGCCATCTGGGCAGGCAACGACGCGGCCGCCGTGCGGGTCCTCGAAGCTTGCGAAGAGGCCGGTCTCCCCGTGCCGAAAGACGTTGCCGTTGTCGGCCAGGGGAACGAGAGGGCGCTCTGCCGCTATACGCGGCCGGAACTTACCAGCATCGATTTCGATTTCGAGAGCTTCGGTTTCATTGCCGCCGGCGTACTCGAACAACTCATGGCCGGCGGCCCGCCGCCGGCGGAGCCGGTCCTTCCCCCGTGGAGACTGGTCGAAAGGGGATCGGCTGAGACGATATGCGGGTCGGACCCGCAACTGGCTGAGGCCCTGAGCTATATCGAGGCCCATGCGTGCGACCCGGTGTGGGTCGAAGGCGTCGCCCGCCACGTGGGAATGGGGCGGCGCAACCTCGAACGACTTTTCAGGCAACACCTGCTTCGCTCTCCGAACACGGAGATCGTGCGCGTTCGCGTGCGGCGCGCCAGACAGATGCTCGCGGAGACCGCATTGCCATTGACCGAGATTGCCGTCGCCTGCGGGTTCTCCGGACCCCGCGGCCTGCGCGACGCGTTTAGACGCCTAACGGGCGCGACGCCCCGGACCTATCGCAGCCAGAATCGGGAGACACCCATGAGAATTGAGCGTCCAGAGAGAACGGAGGTTTCTCCTTCGCCGAGGGCGTGAACATGCCGACCGATCCCGACCGCATCAGGGTGTCCCAGAGGCACAAGACAGGCTTGGCCTGAACGGCGTCCTACGGTTTCGTGATCGCGAGTTCCAGCATCGCCATGTGGTGAGTGTTCTTCATGGGGATTTCCGCGACACGGAAGCCGTGTCGACGGGCAAGACTCCGGACCTCGGGCGAATCGTCGTAGGTGAGCATCACGGGTCCCTGCGCTCGGGCGCTGAGAGCGAATAGGTCGGCGTGATTTACCTGATTGCAGAAATACAATCTTCGTCCGGCCCTTTTTCCCCCTGCGGTGTAAGGGGGATCGAGAAAGAAGGCGGTTGTCTTCCGATGGATATGCTCGCGAATCGGATCGAAGGCGTCGCCTTCGCGAAACTCAAGTCTGGCGCGATGCGATGCGATGCTGCGTATTCTCTCCGCGAGAGTCTTCGGGTACCACCGCGAAAGCAAACCTCTACCGTTCTCTCCTCTTCGCATCAAGCTGGCTCCCGGTGCGAGTATCCCTCCGCGTTGGACCCGATTCCGAAGGATCGTCTGAAAGGCTCGGTCCACATCGCTCTCCGGTTGCTTCGCTAGGTCTCTCCGGGCGTTCTCTTCAGTCATACTGTAGGAGAGTATCCGGCGCGCGAGAGCCTCGGCGTCGCCCGAAACCAATACCCGCCATACGGACGAAACCTCAGGGTCCTTTTCTCCGAGAAGGACTCTTTCCGTAAGACCTTCCATCAGTGCAGTGAGTCCGATGATCCCCCCGCCACAGAAAGGTTCGACCAGAAGGCGCGGCCTGCGATCCAGCGATCTCATCCATTCGCGGAATGTCGGAACAAGCCACGTCTTGCCTCCGGGGTAGCGGAAGGGGCTGCGTTGTGGTACGCTCGCCACGTTCACAACCCGCCTTGCGGAACGAGGCGGCTCCTGAAGAAAGGACAACTGTCTCATGC
Organism: Candidatus Sumerlaeota bacterium; assembly: GCA_016931035.1. Lineage (GTDB taxonomy): Bacteria > Sumerlaeota > Sumerlaeia > UBA8349 > UBA8349 > JAFGFN01. The sequence continues at coordinate 21,632 of JAFGFN010000203.1, read as the reverse complement.
CGCTGCTTTCCTTCGGAGAGGTGTTCGGACATGCCACCGATCTCCATACTGCTCAGGCGGCAAGAGATCGAGAGAACAGGGCATGTCCTTTTCGGATATCGAAATGCTCGAAGGGCTCGTTGGCCGATCCTCTCGGGATTTGTTCTCTTTCGGACGGCTTGGGTCTAGTAACCGTTTGTCCACACCGTTTTCGCGAGAATCGCCGTCTTTTTCGAGACGCAGGGAAGCTGGCCTTCGGTTCCGGCACCACTCTGATGGCAGTCCCCGAGGTTCGTATTCTGCGCGTACCTGGGGAAAAAGGCAAGAGAATCGGGAAGGTGGACTATCTGATCGGGCGAGAGGACGAAACCGGCGCCCTGGTCGATTTCGCAGCCATAGAAGTCCAGTCGGTGTATGTCTCCGGGTCTTCCATGCGCTCGGCTTTTCGCGGGTTTCTTGCCACCGGCAAGCCGGCCGAACAGGAAAAGAGAAGACCCGACTTCCGATCCAGCGCGCAGAAAAGACTCGTTCCTCAGCTTAATCTCAAAGTCCCGGTTTTCCGGCGATGGGGAAAGAGGTTCTTTGTCGCCGTCGATCGGGCGTTCTTCCTCTCACTTCCATCCTTTCGAAGAGCCTCCTCGATAGAGAACAGCGAGGTGACCTGGCTGGTCTATCCCTTTGACCGTCCTGCCGCCGGCAAGCCGTACTCCATGGGAGAGCCAGAAGTCGTCTTCAGCGAATGGAGCGACGTTCAGGATGCCATGCGAGAGGGAGTCCCGCCATCGCCCCAGGACATTCTGGACGAAATGACGAGACGATCGGATTCCTTCAGACTGACCACATAGACTCCGACTGCGTGAGAAAAGGGTAGCGAGAAGGGATTGTCAGCCGTTCGCTTCCCCAAGGCCGAGGATTTGGCTGCAACGCCGGCACAATTGGAGTGCCTGAGGATTCTCCGGTTTCCGACTTCTCGCCTCAAGGCCCCGTCGCCACGACCCGGAAGCCGGTGTCGGGCAGCGGGCGGTACTGGACGTTCTTGTCGCGATAGGCGGAGCGACAGATCGACCCGTGCGATCGCCACGATCCGCCGCGCACCGCGCGGATCGTCTGCTCGCCGGGTTCGTTGCGTCCGCCGGTCTCGACATAGGGGTATGGTTGGTATGTGCTCAGGCACAGCTCGGCCACGTTTCCGATCATATCGTAGAGCCCGAACGCGTTCGGACGGAATCGTCCCACCGGCGCGGTGACGACGTAGCCGTCGTCGACGTCCGACGTCGTCCAATCCGGCCACCTGCCCTTGAGCGTCCTGTCGGCCGTGTTGGCATAGAGACCCGCCGACGTTTCGCTATCGCCCCAGAACCGGCTCGTCGTTGTTCCCGCACGGCAGGCATACTCCCACTGCGCTTCGGTGGGGAGCGCGTACTTGCGGTCGGACCGTTCGCTCAGCCATTGGCAGAACGCCGCGGCGTCGTCCCAACTGACGTAGACGGCGGGCCGGTCGCCTCCGTCGAGCGACATCCCCTCGGAATCGAGGCTGTCGCGCTTGGGCCGAAAGCGCCGAAACTGGGCGTTCGTGGTTTCATATCTCGCCATCCAGAACCCTTGGACCGCGGTTGTGCTCTGCGGGCCCTCGTCGGCGTCGCGGTTCGCCTCGTCGGCGGGGCTTCCCATTGCGAAGGTTCCGCCGGGGATCCAAACCATCTCGAGCGTCACGCCGTCGCCGAGGTCTTCTGTGTAGTTCAGCCCTTGCGTCGTGGCGGGGGTCGTGATCGTGCGGGTCGTATCGCCCAGATCGGACACCTTTGCGCCGAACGAGAACGAGGAGACCAGCGCCGAGAGCGCGCAGGCGACCAGGGTTGGAATGCGGCTTGCGTTTGCTGAGAGTCTCATCGTTCATCCTCGTTTTGTCGAGCCGTCGCGTTTCTCGATTCGAGAAGAAGGGCAACCCCTCCGGTCACGGGAGGGGACCGGAGGGGCTGCCTTCTTCGTCCGACGGACGTTGCTCGTTTCTCCACGACAGTGCTACTTGTTTCCGGCCCCGTTCATCACTTGGCTCGGGACGCTCGACGTGGCCGTCAGGCTGTAGCTGTAGTAGTTGGAGGGCTTGAACGTGGAGTCCTTACCCGTGTAGCCCGCGATGCCCGTGCACTGATAGAAGGTGTTGCCGGAAGAATAGATCTTGCCGGTGTCTTCCTTGTAGAGCGGGCTCTTGACCTTGTTGTAGTAATTGTTCTCCGCGTAGCCTTGGGCGCTGGTGCGGAAGTTCGAGCAGTAGCTGTTGCCCGTGCAGCTGAAGTAGTTGTTGTAGAGATGGCAACGGGTGTAGCTGCCCGAAGGCATTCGCTGATCGCAATTCTGGGCGAACCAGTTGTGATGGTACGTCGTGTTGTAGTTCGTGCCCGAAACGTTGCCGCAGATCGACACGAACCGGTGCGCCGCCGACGAACTGTTGTAGTAGAACTTGCACCAGCGAACGGTGACGTAGTCCGACAGTTGGGTAATATCGCAACACCCGTCTCCGCAGTCGTAGATGTTGCACTTGGTGACCAGGACGTGTTTCGCGCCCCAAATCGTGATCCCGTCGCCGCTGGGATTGGTGATGTTGAGGTTTTGAATGATCACCTGCTGCACGCCGCCGCTTCCCAGATCCAGACAGCCTTTGATCGTGGCGCTCGAGTTCGCGCCCTTGATCGTCTTGCTCGACTTCACCTTCACCTTGCCGCCCGACCCGAGGTCGATCGTCCCCGACACGGTGATGATGTACTTGGTCGAAGATTCGGCGTACTGCTTGAGCTGGGCCGCCGTCGTCACGGTCACGGCCGACCCGCCGTCGCCCCCCGTGACGGTGCCGGCGAAGCCGTCGGTGATCGCGGCAAAAGCCGACGCGCCGAGAAGACTCACCGCCAGAACCGCCAGAACGATCGCACAACGATGGAAGTTCGATATCTGTCTCATAAGATTTCTCCCCAGATGACCGGCCTCCGGGCCGGATTCATCCCCTCTGTTCCAAACGTGGATGGACGCGCTTCTCCAAACAGGAAGTGCATCCGGTGCGTCCGGTTCTCAGCGCCGGATCGGCGCTGCGAGACCGGACATCCGACTTATACCCGCGAATCTCGAAAGCCCCCTCCTTTCCCGATGCCGCCCGCTGCGGCCTGAAACATTTACAGCCTGGGGCTCCATGACCCCAGGATACTGCTCTTTGTGTAACCCGACGTCGAGGTCAGGCGTTTACACCAGGATGCCCGCGTCGAAGGACACGGATACTCGGCGATGCGCGAAGTCGTGCCTTCGTTCCAGGACTGGTAGCCGACCGGCTTGATGTGGGCGCCGAACCCGCAATTGATGAAAGCGGCCTCGCCGCCGGTCACCCAAACGCGAGACAAGGTGGTGCTGGCGTTCGCCACGCCGCTGGCCTTCTCGAACGAGCATTTCCAGAAGATGAGCCCACGCACGCTCGTCGGGGTGCTCGGCGCGGAGCAAGGCCCGCCCGTCGCGCGGAGCTGGCGGATCTTGCAGCCTTCGAAGAAAGCGGTACCGCCGCTGTAGATGAAGTCGACGCTGCCTTCGATCTCGCAGTAGTCGTTGCAGTAGACGATCGAGTTGTTCCACACGGCAAAGGTGTCTTGATAGCCGGTGATCTTGACGTTGTTGAAGCTGCAATACTTGCCGTTGGTGCGGCAGGCCGGGTTCTGGCCGCCGTTCACGCCGGCCGTGTTTCTGAGCGTGAGATTCTTCACCAGCGTGGACTGTCCGCTAATCGTCAGCGCGATCGAGCCGGCGCCGGTCGTCAGGATGGTGCTCGTCTTGCCTGCGCCGATGATGGTGAGGTTGTTCTTTCCCGATGGAACCGTCGAGGCGCCGCTGTAGGTGCCCGAAGCGATTCGGATCGTGTCGCCGCTCGCCGCGGCGTTGATGGCGGCTTGGACCGTGGAATACTGCGAGGGCACATTGCGGGTCGTCGCCGACGCGCTCGCGGCGCAAAGGACGAGGATTGCCAGAGAGAATGACATCAGGCTGAGGTTCTTCGTTCTTTTCATCTCAATTCTTCCCGCGACGGCTGGCCACGCCGGACTCGTCGCCGTTTAGTGAACTCCTGTGATTGACATATTTCTCCCCGGAGGGAGATCGGACTCGGTTTCCTCGAACCGGCAAGTGCCGTGCGGCTCGACCGGGCCACGCACCGGTTCCGGGCGCTGGTCCCGTTGTACCGCGGCTTGAGAGACGACGTGCGGCCTCCTTTCCGCTCAGGCGCCTTCGAGACCGGCTCTGAATGCGAGCCGGGAAGGCCTTGCGACGCCTTCCTCCGCCGGGCGGAATCTACACCCAAGGCCGTCCTGTCGTCTACAGAACGTTTACGACAGAGAAGCTTGAAAACGACAGACGGTTCTCGTAGAGTCTCAGAGGCGGCCCGCCCCTCGATCCGGCGCGCCGAATCCTCCCCGCGTAGAGGGCGGGAAAGGAACGGGAACATGGGCACGGAACCGCGTGTGGCCGTCTTTCTGGACCCGGAGAAAGCCCGGGAAGTGGATCTCTTTCGGGGGGTGGGACGGTACGCCGAATCGCGGGCGTGGCGCATCGTGATGGGCGAGAAGGTTCTGAGTTTCTCCCGCCGCGCGCTGAAGCGGTGGGAGGGCAACGGCGCCATCGGGTTCATTCGCGACGCCCAGTTCGTCTTGGCCCTGGGACGGGCCCGCATTCCGGCCGTCAACACGTCCAAGGTGTGCGTGGGGTGGGGAATCCCGAGCGTCATTTACGACGACGCAGCGGCCGGGAGAATGGCGGCCCAGTTCTTTCTCGAACGGGGGTTTCGCCAGTTCGCCTACTCCTACGAGGGGCGCCACACGATCCGCGACAAGAAGCTGGAGGGTTTTGCGGGGCGCCTGAGCGAGGCGGGTCTTTCCTGTTCCATCGTCCAGCAGCCGGAGACTCTCCCGCGCAATCACACCTGGGCGCAGTGCCGGCTGGCCCTGATACGGCAGCTGCGCCAGTTGCCCAAGCCTCTTGCCGTGTGGACGCGCGCCGACCGCGCGGCGGCTCGCGTCATCGAGGCGTGCGAGGCCGGCGGCATTCAAGTGCCGGAGGAGATCGCGGTACTGGGTCTCGGCAACGAGAAAACCATCTGTCCCTATACGCATCCCGAACTGGCCAGCATCGACGTCGATTTCGAGACTCTCGGATTCCGGGCCGCGGAGTTGCTCGACCGCATCATGAGAGGCGACGGCGACGTGCCGGATTTGGTTCCCCTGTTGCCCGAGCGGGTGGTCGAGCGCGGGTCGGCCGACGCCTTGGCCGAATTGGATCCGCACCTGTCCGAAGCGCTCCACTACATCGAGAATCACGCGTGCGACCCGGTCTGGGTCGAAGACGTTCTGCGCCACATGGGAGTCAACCGGCGCTACCTCGAACGGCTCTTCGAACGCCACCTTCACCGTTCGCCCAACACCGAGATCGTGCGGATTCGAATTCGCCGCGCCAGAGAGCTGCTATCCGAGACCGACATGCCGTTGCCGCAGGTCGCCGCAGCCTCGGGTTTTGCAAACTACAGCGGGCTGCGCGTCGCCTTCAAGCGACTGACGGGCCAGACCCCGCGGCTGTATCGTAGAAACCCGGACTGACCGCCGCGCCGGATGGCGCCCCGAGTTCCTGCAGTCGAAGAGAAAGACCTCGCGCAAGACGCCAAGGGGCAAAGGTCGCAAAGAAGAACGAAAGGACTTCCGGTTTTTCGTCGCTAACGTCATCCATCGAAATCGCGATCGCTATCGAGAAGGCAGAGAGAAGAGAGAATCGATCCCGATAGCGATCCCGATTTCGATCTTATGCTCGATCGGCCCTTGGGGCGATCTGGTGCGAGAGATGCGGGTTGGGCGGTCCGCGCGCGGGCTTCCCGTCCGGTCTTGTGAGCGGTCCGGCCGACGCGGGCGCGAGAACAAAAAGATATTGACAGGAAAGCCGGATCTCACTAAGAGTTGTAGGGTCTGGAAACGGGTCAACGCGCCGGGAGACCGAGGAACGCCCCTCGGCTGTTTTTCGCGGCCCGACCGGACGACGTCCACGGGTGGGTCATTAGCTCAATTGGTAGAGCAGCGGACTCTTAATCCGTTGGTTCGGGGTTCGAGTCCCTGATGGCCTACCACTCGAAACATTCGACTTAGCCGCCTCCTTCGGAGGCGGCTTTCTTCTATGCGCCGCCGATTCTGAAGAAACGCTATCGAAGCAGCGTCCAGTCCCCCCCTTCCGGTCCGTACTACGAACCCAGACGGCCGATTCTTGCCCAGTGGTTTCTGGATCGTCAAAGACACAAACACCGCGCAAGGAGAGGGCTCCTCAGAGCGAAGTCGGGCGCCGAGATCCTTCAGGGCTCCGCTACCGGCGGCGCTTCCTTGGGCCTCATGCGAACGCGGCGGCGGAATCGTCCGAGACCGAACGCGGTCAGCACTCCAAGCGCAGCCGTCGTCGAGACACCGTCGCCAAGGATTTCAGTCCAGGTCCGTTCGCGACGTAGCGTGAAGCGACTTCTGCCCGCTGGAGCGCCAAATACAATGAGGCCGTACTTCCTTTTGGGCCAGGTGGCGACCCTTCTTCCGTCGGTCTCGAGCCGCCATCCGGGGAACCAGTATATCCCGACGACCACAGAGTCTCGCCTGTCCAAGTCCAGGTCGATTTGCCAAGAACCGGGGCGGGATTTCTTCATCTCCGCCATCCCATGCGCGGTCATCGGCCTCGCCTGCCAGGGAGGATATTGGCTACGGAATTTCTCCACCGTGTCGACCGCCGCGGGTAGGTACTCGTCTCCACCGGCGGGCGACCAGGAGCGTGACCTCAAGAAATCGTCTGTCGGCCTGCCCGACACGACAGGCAACTGCTCGCGGGCCTTTTCCCAGTGCCACGGGGGACATGCGCTGACGAAGAGCGCCGCCACGGCGAACAAAGCGAATCGCCGGCCCGCCGAAGCGATCCGGCGCGACAGCAACTCGAGCGCGCCGCCCGCGGCCCAGGCCAAGAAGAATCCCGCCGGCCCGAGCAAACGCCAGGGAAACTGGAGATATTGCACGATGGGCAACATTTCCCAGAGGCGCTTTGAAGGAGAGAGAATAGGGAAGAGCGTCGCGAGTCCCAAAACCGTTCCTGCGACAAGTGGCCAGGGAGCCTTTCCGCCTCGACGACCTCGGACAAGAAGAAAAAGCCATGCCAAGCTGATGAGGACGACCTGTGCCAGGCCGACCGAAAAGGTCATTCCGTCGTGGCGCCGCCCCGGCCCGCTCCCGCCGTATCCCCAGAAGAAGACCTTGAGCATTTGCGAGAGATGAACGAAATGGTCGCTGTGCGCCCCGCCCAGAAACAACCTTGTTTCATGTATAAGGTTCCGGTCCGCCACGGCGGGGAGCCAATAGAAAGCCGACAACGCGATCGCGGCCCCGATGCCGGCCAACGCGCGCCAATCGAACCGGCGATATCGGCGCAATCCGCTCCAGAGGGTAAGAGCCAACAACAGCGGCGTCGCGCAAAGGGCCACGGGCGCGTGGCTGACGATCAGGCAGGCATGGGCGATCGCTCCGAAGAGAACGATGGAGAACCGCCCGCGTTCGATCCCCCAAAGATACAGACACGCCGCAACGGGAAGCCATTGCAGCGCCGCGTATTCGCCAAACGCGCCTCGAACGAAAAGATCGACTTGAAGATAGGGCGTGAAGGCCCAGACGATCGCACCGGTTGCCGCGGCCAGCCGTCCGCAGAAGATGCGGCCCAGGCCGTACATCCCGCCGACGCCTATCAGGGCGAGGAAGACCATTGCGGTCTTGACGGACTCCGCGATGCCCAGGCCGAGAGCGTAGAATCCGGCTCCGAGGAAGTAGAGCCCCGGTCCGTAATACCGGAACAAAGGGTAGCCGTAGCCGAAATCGAGCACCGAACACCAGCGCCCCATCCATTGTCCGTCGCCCATGGCCGCGACGAGTGCCGCCTGACGAAGCATGTACATATCGCAGTCGTGCGTGTCCCAATCCGACAGGAAGAAAAACTGCCGTACGGCGATCGACGCTAGGCAGATCGCCAAGCCGAGCGCGGCGAGTTCTTTCGATGTGTCGTTTCGGAGAATCGAACGCATAGCACCACTCTGTCACGTCACTCCAAGAGGTCGATTCGGATCGCTTTGCGGCAAGGAGGGCATCGTTCTTGCCCCAACCGTTGAATCGGTTCCCTGCGCGCGGCCGGCAAACTCGGCGCGCGTGTCTCGTCCCGGTCCGCTCTCCTTCTCGGTGCGATGTGCGCCGCCGGCGTTCCCCTCACCGCCAGGGACGTGCCGATGCCACTTTGGCGGGCCGCCACTCGTCTGTCCACCGGATTCTTGAATCGAGATTCGTTGGGTTGGCTCCGACGAGCGTGTGGGAGGAGTACCGATGCTGCGCTGACTTCGGCGAGCTCGCCTCGGCTGAGCTCGCCGAAGCCCGTCGAGCCGTCACGGTCCTTGCGTCGGCAAACGCTGCTTGCCGCGCAAGGACGCGCGCCGGCGCGACATGGGGGAGGGCCGTCTACCTACGGCGTCGCTCGCGGCGCTCGCTTTGCCCTGGGCCGAGAATAGGCGGGTCGGTTCGCGTCGCGCGTTTTCATAGGTATAGGCGTGCCAGAGGTTCATTCACGATAGGGTTAGGCCAAGACAAATGGAGTTCTGTCACATCCGGTGTGAGCGCTCTCCTGGACGTTCGTGCCTCGTTTCCCGCGACGCTTGGATCCCGAGGCCTTTGACAACGTTTTGGGGCCTTCTCGCCTTCGCGTTTCTTTCCCCTGCTTGCCTGGCAGCGGCCGCGTCGCGCGCCCGGCGCTCGGCGAAGAAATCCGCCGCCGACTCGCGCAGTCGCTTCTTCCAGGCCGCGACCTGGTTCGGGTGCACCTCGTACTTGCCCGCGATCTCGTTGGTCGTCTTCTCGCCGCCCAGCGCCTCCAGGGCGACCTTCGCCTTGAGCGCCGCCGCGATCCTCCGTCTCTTGCCTTGCATGGGGTCCGCCTCCTTGCCTCGTGTGCATTCTGAGGCCGCGAACCCACCTTAATCGACTGTCCAGAAAGGCGGTACCACTATAGTTCCTCGATGGGATCGCCGGAATCGACAAGTTCTGTCACGATGTTTGGACGATTCGCCACCGGAACGGGACGGTCATCGACATCTCATCTCAAGCCATAACGGACGAGCAGATCCGGTTCATCCGCGAGGCGGCAGTGAAGGGAAAGACTCCGGAGGGTATCCGAGCCGCCGTTGAGAGAGGGAGAATAATCCGACGTATCCTCGCGCAGGAGAGAGAAGAGAAGCGTTCTCGTCGAACCTGACACGGACGAAGGCCTGGGAAGTCTCTACTTCTTCTCGTTCCATCCCCAAAGGTGATTCACGGGGCCGGTTCCGTGGCCGAGCGGCTGGGCGGCGCGGATCGCGCCCGAGATGAAGCGCTTGGCGGCGCGCGCGGCGTCGAGCGGGGTCTCGCCGCGCGCGAGGAATGCGGCCATGGCGGCGGAGAGAGTGCAGCCGGTACCGTGGGTGTGGCGGTTGGGGTAGCGGGGCGATTCGAGGATCTCGAACCGCGAGCCGTCGAACCAGACGTCGCGGCATGTGGCACGGGCGTCCCGCCCGTGTGGTTCTTCGGACGTTTCACTCTGCCCGGACACGGGCGAGACGCCCGCGTCATCCCGCGCGCCGCTTTCGGGCAAGTGTCCGCCTTTGACTAGCGCGGCGCGCGCGCCCATAGCCACCAGGCGTTCGGCGGCGCTCTTCATCGCATCGATGTCGTCGATCCGATCGACATCCGTGAGAATCGCCGCTTCTTCGGTGTTGGGCGTGACGACGGAGGCGAGGGGGATGAGGCGTTCGCGCAAGGCGCGGACCGCGTCTTCGCGCAGAAGCCGGTCGCCGCTCTTGGCGACCATCACGGGATCGACGACGAGATGGGGGACACCGTACTTCTCGATCCCTCGCGCGACGACCTCGACGATCGCGCTCGACGCGAGCATTCCCGTCTTGGCGGCCTGGGCGCCGATATCCGAGAGAACCGAATCCATCTGTGCCGCGACGAATTCGGCACTCACTTCGCAAACGCCCTGAACGCCGATCGTGTTTTGCGCGGTCAACGCCGTGATCACGCTCATGCCATAGGCGCCGAGGACGGTAAAGGTCTTGAGGTCGGCCTGGATGCCGGCGCCTCCGCCCGAGTCGGAACCGGCGATAGTGAGAACCCGAGGGATTGCGGATTGATGAGTTTCCATGGTGTTGTCCGTCTTCAATCCTCAGTTCACGACGCGCGACGGAACGTTCCGTGAACCGGACAATCCGCAATTCCCGGTCCGAATCTCTCAATCCGCAATCCGCAATCCGAAATCCGCAATCGCTAGACTCGTCCGTGGACCTTGGTGCAATACCATTCGACTTGAGCGCGGAGTCCCTGCTCGGGAGCGACTTGGGGATCGTAGCCCAGGATGCGGCGGGCTTTGTCGATGTTGGCGTGGGTCTTGAGCTGATCGCCCGGTCGGCGCGGGGTGGCGACGAGGCGGGCCTTCTTGTTCATGATCTTTTCAACGAGGCGGATCCCCTCGCCCGTGGTGATCTCGATGTCGGTGCCGATGTTGAAGATCTCGCCGCGACACACGTCGAGCCGATCGAGAACGGCGACCAGGCCGTCGATGATGTCGCTGACGTAGGTGAAGCTGCGCGAGTGCTCCAGGCTCCCTTCGTAGAGCGGAAACTCCGCGTCGTCCACGATACTGGCGATCAATTTGCGGTAGAGCTTCTCGGGCCGTTCGCGCTCGCCGTACACCGAGAACAGGCGCAGCGAACAGGCGGGCAGGCCAAGCTGGCGTTCGTAAGAGAGAACGAGCTGCTCGGCGGCGAGTTTGGTCACGCCGTAGTAGGAGGTCGGTTTGGGTGGCACGTCCTCGGGGTCGGTGGCGTGCGCTCCGTAAACCGACGAGGTCGAGACGTTGATGAATCCGCGAAGGCTTTTCGAAGGCCGCACGGCTTCCAGCAGACGGTACGTGGCGGTGAGATTGTTGCGCACATACGCCTCGAACGGCGTCGTGGCGCTGATGCCCGGCTGAGCGGCGAGGTGAAAAACGATGTCCATTCCGTCGACCGCGGCGGACAGATCGTCCTGGGCCAGATCCAGTTCGAGGATCTCGACCCCTTTGGAGCGCACGTCCTCGGCGTTGATTTCTTTGAGCGCCCGGTCGTAGTAGTCGGTGAAGCAGTCGAGGCCGACGACGTGGTGGCCCATGTCGGCGAGTCTTTCGGCCAGGTGGGAACCGATGAATCCCGCGACGCCGGTAACGAGTATTCTCATGACTGAAGGCTTTCGAGCGTAGGCAGAGGAGTCAGGCGCTGTTCCGACTGAGGATCAGCCTTTCCGAATCGGGCGGAGCCGAGCGATTTCACTCATCTATACCGACGGCTGGAATCTTGTCAAGCTTGCCGTTGTCGATCCGGACCGGCGTCGAGGGTGCTCGCGTCTTGGGCGGTTTCGGCGTAGGTGCTTCCTGGATGTCGATGACGGCCCCGTCCTTGGCCGAGGGCGCGGGAGGGGGAGCGGAACCGTTCCCGTTCGCCCCGGAGGACGTACTCCGACCCGTGTCGAGAATCGTGCGACTGCGTCCGTCGGCGGTCCGGGCGAACGTGATCTTCTTGGCCCACGTTTTGACTATCTGGCCGTCGCGCTCGTCGAGGATGTAGGGATCCCCCTTCAGAACCATCCGGTTTTCTTTCGTCTCGTACTCGAACAAGCGGCATTCGGCATTGGTCTTGTCCTTCCGGATTTTGCAGGGCGATCCGGTGGCCACGAGCAGATTCGTGGCCGCGGTGTACACCAAGTGGTCGCAATCGAGATCGAAGTCCTTGGACCGATAACGGAACTTGCCATCGGCGGTGTATTTGACAACGTCGCCCGTGTCCTCGTCGGTCTCGAACTCCTGGCGATCGGCCCGGAGCACGTCGAACGATCCGCCTTCGCCGCCTAGGACCTTTCCCATGTCGAATCCGCCGGCGCCTTGGGCCGCGGCCGATCCGGCGAAACTCAGCAAGGCGAGGAGAATCGCCATGCCGGAAAGCCACGAAAGGCCCACGCGGGGGATCGCGCGAACGCGCAAATGAAGAAGACGTTCTGTTCTCATCTTGGTTCTCTCACTCCGCGGTCGACTTTGCGGGTCGCATCTCGGCGTTCACCAGAACGAGTCGGGTCATCGCCTTGTTCGTCTCGAACCGGTCTCCACGAATGACCGTTTCTCCCGAAGGGGTCTTGCGGCGTTGCTCGAACCGCCCCCCTCCCGACACGAGTTTCTCTTCCTCGCTCAGATACCGAAACTCCGGCGCGGAAACGCTTGTCCCGTCGCTGAGCGCCAGCTGGACGTGTCCGGACAAGAAGATGTCGTCCTTCTGGATTCCTTCCTTGGGCACGGGACCCAGATAGAGGACGCCTTTGTTCCCGGTCATCTCGCCGCGCAACACCCCCTTCTGGTAGAAAGCCACCCGGACGAAACTCAGGACGAGCCGGTTGGCCTTCTCGCTCATATCATAGACGGCTCGCGTGGACTCTACAACGGTTTCCAGCTCGCTCTCGTTATAGATTCGGGCGACGACGTTGTCGAGGGTCGGGCCCTGGATCTCCCTTTCCCTGTCGGCTGTCGCCGACGGCTTGGAGGAGGAACAGGCGGAGCCGAGCACGAGGGCCACGAGCGCCGGCAGCACGAGCCACAATCGATTGCGGATTGCGGATTGCGGATCGCGGATTGAAGAGGAGGGCGCGGCGCGGCGCGGCGCCACCCTCCTCCGCCGAACCGGGCCTCGCACTCCGCATTTCGCGTTTCGCATTCCGCAATCCTCTGAAACCCTCGAACCCGCGGATCACATCTTCCGCGAGCGCATTCGCTGTCCGGGCCGATGGCGCCAGCGCCGGTGCATCCACATCCACATTTCCGGGCGGCGGCGGACGGCCCGCTCGATCGCCTGGGTTGCCGAGCGCGTAAGCGCCTCGACCCATTCCGTCGTATCGGCCGTTTCCGGTTCGGCAAGAGGAGGCTCGATCTCGATCCAGTGAAGCGTGGGATCGAGCGGGTCTCTCGCCGCGAACGCGGGTACGACGCGCGCGCCGCTCAATTTCGCTAGTCGGCCGATCCCGACTTGGGTCCAGGCCGGATGCCCGAAGAAATCGACGAACATCCCTTCCCCGCGCGACGTGTCGATGTCGCCCAACACTCCCAGAACGCCGCCTTTGCGGAGAAACCGGACATAGTCGCGCCCCGTTTGTCCTCGGGCGAACACCTTGCGGTTGTACCGTCGGCGCAAGTCGGTCGCCAGACGGTCGAGACCGGGATTGCTCAGTTCTCGAGCGACGACTGCCGTATCGCACGGAAGAAAGGGCGGGAGGACCGCCGACATCAACTCCCAGTTTCCATAGTGCGCCGTCAGCAGGATGACGCCGCGTCCCTCCTCGAGCGGTCCGAGGAGGTTCTCCAGACCTTGGACACGGGCGCGAGCCACGAGGTTCCCGCCCCGTCCGACGGAAAGAAACGCCAGCTCGGCGAAAGAGCGGCCGGCGTGGCGAAAAACGGCTTGCGCGATGCTCTCGCGCCCAGGCGCGTCCAGCCCGTCTCCGTATGCTAACTCAAGGTGTGTCAGCGCTCTGCGCCGCTGCCCGCGAAGCAGGCGGTAGGCCAGAGCCCCGGCTCCTTCCCCCAGCGCGCACGCCCACCGCAAGGGGAGAGACACCATGCCCCTTCGGACGGCCATTGTCAAGGCGTAAACCAGTCCACGACGGACGCGTCGCAGGAAGTGCTTCACGGTTTTTCGGATTCGCCTGGAGAAAGAAGACACGGATCGTTTCCCGGTGAGGCGTGTTCTCGCCGCTACTGCGCGTCGAGAAGAAGAATCTCGCGCAAAGCCGTCCAGAACGCAAAGGAAACTTGAGGAAACGGAGCCGTCCAAATACGTTGCGGCGCAGGCTTCTGGGCGTGCTTGCCGCTAGGGCGGAGACCGAAGAATCTGGGGCGGTCGGTTCCGACGCGGCGGCGTGCGCTCAACTGCGGGACAAGTAGCCGTTCACTAGATCGTCGTACACGCCCTGGGCGCGCAGGAGGGCGTCGGCCACTTCGCGCACCGCCCCGTGTCCGCCGGGCCGATCGGTGACGGCGTGAGCGCGTTCGCGCGCCTCGGGCGCGGCGTCGGCCGGGGCGAGGGCGAGACCGACGCGGATCATGACGGGGAGGTCCATCAGGTCGTCTCCCATGTAGGCGACCTTCTCGACCTCGAGTCCTCGGCGTTGGAGCATTTCCTCGACCACGGGCCACTTGCGCAGAGCGTTCTGATGCAGCTCGGCGATGCCGAGTTCGCGCGCGACGGCCGCGTTCGCCTCGCTGGCCCGGCCTGAGATCATGGCGACGTCGACGCCCGAACGCATCAGGTACTTGATCCCGGTCCCGTCGCGCACGTCGAAGCGTTTTGTTTCCTCTCTGCCGCCCAGATAGACGCCGCCATCGGTCAGGACCCCATCCACGTCGAGAATCAACATTCGGACAGAGGCGAGGCGGTCGTGAAGGGCTTCAGGATCGAGAGGCATGATTGTGTCGAGAGAGGGGCATCGGCTTCAACCCGATGGCGATGACAATCCCGTAAAAGCGACATATCTCGGGCATCGGTGCGTCTGGACCTCCTTACTCCACGCGGCGCTCTCGGTCCGCCACGCCCGTCCAGGCTACTTCTTCCGATCCACCAGCCGTTCGCTGGCTCCGCCCATCAGGCCCTCGCTCGCCCCGCCCATCAGCTGCTCGCTGGCGCCCGGGAAGATATCCTCGGTCGGCGCGCCGGGTTTTCTTTCGGCCGGCTTGACGCGCAGCTCGGTCGCTCCCAGAAACTCGGTGAGCTCGGAGGAGGGTTCGACGAGGCGATGTCCCGACGACGAGACGGTCACCTCGCCGGGTTGGAGAATGCGTTTACGAGGCACTTTGCCCGATGGCGCGGCGGGCCCGTGCTCGACGTGCATCCAGGTCGGTTCCGCTCCGCCCTCCCGAGGCGCGGGGGCCATGCGCATGCGAGGCATGCGAACCAAGTTGGACCGGCAGATGGCGACAAAGTGGCCGTGATCGTCGAAGAGACCCAGGTCGGCCAGCCAGTAACGGTTGGCCTCGGGCATCTTCTGATACCAGGAACGCGCGGCGTCGCTGATTTCGATTTCCATGGTGCGATGGGCGTTGTGGCCGTCGAAGCGCTCGATGTCGGTCACGTCGTACCAGCGGATCGCCATGCGGCGGTTGTGCCGCCCTCGTGGAATGCCCAATCGTTTGCGGGTTTCCGTATCGATGTCCCAGTAGGCAAAGACCCATTCCGGGTCGCGAACCAGGATCGTCAATCGGGTCTCGTCGTAGAGGTCGTCGATTTCGCGCGCCATCGGGAAGGACAGAGGGACCTGGTCGAACTCGGTCGCGACCGTGTCCGAGTCCGCGGGCTCGGCGGAGGCGGACTGGATTTCGAACTTTTTCGACTCGACCGCCTCTCGCGAGACGGCGCGTCGAAGGGATTCGTGTTCCGCTCCCGAGCGAGCGAGGACGGCCATTTCGTCCTCGGCCCACGCGCCCAGAGCCCTGGAGAAGGCCTTCTTGGCCTTTTGCTCTCGCGGCGGCGAGGCGGGCGCCGGGGCGGAGCGAGCCGTCTTCTTGACCGTGGCTTTGGGCTTCTTGGACGCGGCGGCAACGCGTTTGACCGTGGTTTTCTTGATCGCTGCGGTCTTCGCCGCCGCCTTCTTTGCCGTCGTCTTCTTGGGCGAGGTCTTCTTCACGGCGGCCTTCTTGGCAACGGTTGTCTTGGGCGCGGTTCTCGCCGCCGGCTTCTTCGCCGCGGTCTTCTTGGCCGACGTCGTTTTCTTCGCCGTCGTCTTTCCGGTTGCCTTTGCCATGGTCGCGTTCCTTCCGGGTCGAGAGCAGCCGACCCAGGGGTCTTGGCTCAGGATGAGGAGGAAGCGGCAATTGGGCGACAACCCCACACGCATCCGCTCCGCCCGCACGCGCCAATTCACCGTTTCCCGCCTATGATACGACTCTCGAACGCAGTATCCGGAGTCCCGCTTCGGGGCTTGTTCCTCGGTACGCGAAGGCGGTTGCCTGATTCGCGGATTACCGCTCCGAAGCCGGCGAACCTGCCGATGCATATCCGTGCCCCGCTTCAACGAATCGAGGCTTTTCTTCCGGACGCAACTTTCGAGAACCGCTATAACAGCCTTCCGAGCTACATCAAAACGAGAAAGCCCGAAGAACTCAAGAACATTCGGCACCGGAGGTCGATATAGCGCTCTGTCGACTCTGCTGCGGCGGGCTGTGAACCGTTCTGAGTACAGGCTTCAACCTGCTCTCTACAGGCACAAGAGCAAGCAACCGGGCTACGGCGGGCTCCGCCCTGACGAGAAGGTCGTACTCGGAACTCCTCGTTCCAGAATCGACAGAGCACTAGGCCAGGGCCGCCCCGGTCTTCGCGTCGAAGAAATGGGCCCGGGTCACGTCGAACACGACCGGAATCTCTTCCTCGGGGCGCGCGGGCGAGTGCGAGTCGAAGCGGGCTACGAAAGTCGTTCCTCCCGCGACCAGGTGCACGTACACCTCGGCCCCCATCGGCTCGACCACGTCGACTCGGGCGCGGACTTCCCGTCCCGCGCCGGGATCCGGCCGGCCCCGTGCGTCGGAGATGTGTTCGGGGCGGATGCCGAGAACGATGTCTTGACCGGACCGCGCGGAGAGACTCGGGATCTTGCCGTCGAGTCTCACGCGAAAGCCCTCCTGTTCGAAGCAGAGCGAGCCGTTCTCCGACGCGAGCCGTCCCTCGAAGAAGTTCATCGGGGGACTGCCGATGAAACCGGCGACGAACCGGTTCGCGGGCCGGTCGTAGATCGCCAGGGGGGCGTCGATCTGTTGAACCGCGCCGCCCTGGATCACGGCGATGCGGTTGCCGAGCGTCATGGCTTCCACCTGGTCGTGCGTGACGTAGATCATCGTGGATTCGAGGCGCGCGTGGAGTTTGGCGATTTCGGCGCGCATCTGGACCCGGAGCTTCGCGTCGAGGTTCGAGAGCGGCTCGTCGAAAAGAAACACCTGGGGTTGGCGCACAATGGCCCGCCCCACGGCCACCCGCTGGCGCTGGCCGCCCGAGAGCGCCTTGGGCTTGCGGTCGAGTAGATCTTCGATTCCCAGGATCTGCGCCGCCCAACGCACCCGCCGGTCGATCTCGCTGCGGGCGAGCCGACGCAGCTGAAGCCCGTAAGCGAGGTTCTTGTAGACCGTCATGTGGGGGTAGAGCGCGTAGTTCTGGAAGACCATCGCGATGTCGCGGTCTTTGGGCGCGACGTCGTTCACGACTCGGTCCCCGATCGAGATCGTGCCCCGGCTGATCTCTTCGAGACCGGCGATCATGCGCAGAAGGGTCGATTTGCCGCATCCCGACGGACCGACCAGGACAAGGAATTCTTTATCCTCGACCTCGATGGAGGCGTCGTCGACCGCAAGGACGTTGCCCGGATAGATCTTGGTGACCCGGTCGATCAGGACCCCAGCCATGGACGCGTCTCCTTAGTTCAAGGGCCGGAACCCCTAGCCCACCGCCTCGCTCGCCGACGGAGCGGGGGCGACCTCTTGATGGGTGAGAATCGCCAAGATGTTGGCCAGCGTCGATTTGAGGTCCGCGCGTTGGACGATGACATCGATGAAACCGTGTTCCTGGACGAACTCGGAACGCTGGAACCCCTTGGGGAGAACCTGGCGGATCGTCTGCTCGATCACGCGGGGTCCGGCGAAATAGATGAGAGCCTCGGGCTCGGCGATAATCACGTCGCCCAGCGAGGCGAACGACGCCGCGACCCCCGCCCCGCAAGGGTCGGTGAGAACCGGGACATAGGGGATTCCCGCCTCGCGCATCTTGGCGACGAGCGAGCTCGTCTTGGCCATCTGCATGAGCGAGAGAATTCCCTCCTGCATGCGCGCGCCGCCGGCCGCGCACACGACCACCGCCGGGATTCGGTTCTCGATGGCGGACTCGAAAACGCGGGTGACCTTCTCGCCGACGACCGACCCCATGCTGGCCATGATGAAGTTCGAGTCCATGAAACCGAGCGACGTGTCGATGCCGGAGATCTTGCCCCGGCCCGTGATCACCGCCTCGACCAGGCCCGACCGTTTCTGATAGCGGCGAATCTGTTCGGGATAGCTGCGTACGTCCTTGAACTTCAGAGGATCCTTCGAGGCCAGGGTGGCGTGAGTCTCGACGAACGTGCCCGGGTCGACCAGCTGCTCGATGCGCTGGGCCGCGTTCATCCTCTGGTGGCGCCCGCACTTGGGGCACACCAAGAGGTTCTCCTCCATATCGCGAGAGAGAACGATGCTTCCGCAGTGGGCGCACTTGGCGCACAGACCGTCAGGAACCCGGTCGCGCGGCGTGGTGGCCCGAAGAGCGGTGAATTGTTGTTTCTTGAACCAAGCCATGAGTGTCGTGTCCATCCGTTTTCGTATCTGGCGCGGACTCGAAAGTCCGCGCGCGTCGCGCGGCGCGAAAAGGCGGCCCGGCCGTCGGGCACTTGCGCGCGCGCCCTACCGATCCACGCGGAACGCGAACGCCACCCCGCGACGCCTGCCACCCGAGTCTTACACGACGGCTCGGGCGCGGAGCCCGCGGGGCGACAACATACACTGATCCCGAATCCGTAACACTCTAAGTTAAGAGGAATCAGGATTTCATGTATTGAGGACGTATAGCCGATTCCCCGCCGACTGTCAATCGGAAAGTGGTTCGGGCAGGCAGCACCGAGCGGTCCAGACTCCATCCCGCGCACACGGAGCGGGGCGGCGAGGGCTTCTCCGGGGTTCGCTAGACGAAGAAGGGGTTGTGGCGTTTCTCGACGCCGACGGTCGTGGCCGGGCCGTGACCGGGAAAGACCAGCGTCTCGTCGGGAAGCGTGAAAATCTTGCTGCGAATGTCGGCGATCTCGCGGTCGTGGGCTCGGCCGGGCGCGGCGCCGCCCACGGAACCGGCGAACAGCGCGTCGCCCGAGAAGACGACCGAGACGGCGGGGAGAAACTCCTTTCCCTCGCCCGAAGTCTCTTCGGCCGAAGTCTTTTCGGCCGAGGCCTCGCGCACGAAGTGAAACGCCACGCCGTCCTCCGTGTGACCTCCCATCCGGAGCGCGCGAACCGTGAGCGTGCCGAGTTCGAACGTCTCGCCGTCCGACATTTCCTTGGCCGCGACGCCTCCCGTCCGGCGAGCGCCCGCGCGCACCGGGCACGGTCCGCCGAAATCGGCCAGATACCGTTCGATGGCGTCGGTGTGGTCGTAGTGGCCGTGGGTAATGAGGACGGAGCTGACCCGCAGGCCGTGCTCGCGGACGAAGTCGGCCACGCCGGGCGTGTAGCCGCCGGCGTCGATCAGCGCCGCCTCGCGTGTGGCGCGGCACGCGGCGAGATAGACGTTCGTTTCGTTTGCCTCGGGAATCAGGAAGTGTTCGATAATCACGAGTCCGGCCTCCCGTGTTGATTCCGCTCCCCGGATGCGCGGCTGGAACGCCTGCGCGCGTTGGATGCATCGCTCCTTCCCGTTCGTCCTAGATTTCCTGGATGACGGGGAGGATCAGGGGGAAGCGGTCGAAGTTCTTGCGTATGTGTTTGCGCAGCGCGCGGCGAATCTCGGCGTTGAGGATCTCCGACTCCTCGCGGGTCTCGCGGGCGCAGGCCTCGAAGGCGTCGCGCACCAGGGCGCTGAGTTCGGCGATCAGGTCTTCGCTCTCGTCCACGTAAACGAATCCTCGGGTCACGATCTCGGGGTCGGTGAGTAGCTCGCCCGTTTTGTGGTCCACGTTCAGAATGGCGATGAGCATCCCGTCTTCGCTCAGGTGCTGTCGGTCGCGCAGGACGACGTCGGCGGTCTCGCCGACGGTCTTGCCGTCCACCAGCACCCGACCCGTCGGGACTTTGCCGACGACCAGGGCATTTTGCGGATGCAATTCGAGCACGTCGCCCGTTTCCAGAACGAAGATCGAATCGGGATCGAACCCCATGCCGAGAGCCACGTCGCGGTGGCTGTTTTGCTGCCGCACCTCGCCGTGGACCGGTACCAGAAACCGAGGCTGAACCAGATTGATGAGGGTCTTCATCTCTTCGCCGTAGGCATGACCCGAAACATGGATGTCGGCCGAGTTCTCGTCGTAGACCCGTGCCCCTCGACGGCAGAAATGATTGACCATGTGCTGAATCGCCCGCTGGTTGGCGGGGATCATGCGGGCCGAGAGAATCACGGTGTCGTCCTTCTCGACTTGAACCTGCCGGTGCTCGCCCAGTGCTAGACGCGACATGACCGACAGCGGCTCGCCCTGCGAGCCGGTGGCGAGAATCAATCTCTCGTTGGGCGGCACCGACTCGAGGTCGCGCACGGCGCAGAGGTTCCGCTCCGGAGGCGAGAGATATCCTTGTTCAGTCGCGATAGCGAAGGTGCGTTCGAGGCTGCGCCCGAGGACGAAGATCTTGCGGCCGTATTGCGCACCCAAATCCATGACCTGCTGGAGACGATGGACGGAAGTGGAGAACGTGGCGCAGAAGATGGCTCGCGGACTCGCGGCGAAGATCGGCGCCATGTTCTCGCTCACCGAGCGTTCCGTCCGGGTCGAGCCGGGGCGGTCGGCGTTGGTCGAATCGGCCACCAGAGCCAGAACGCCCTCCTCCCCCAATTCGCTGAAGCTGTGGAAGTCGAACCGTTCGCCCCCGACGGGCGAGAGATCGATCTTGTAGTCGCCGCTGTGAAGGACGGTCCCGCCCGGCGTCCGAATCGCCAGTGCGGCCGAGTTGGGAATCGAGTGGGTGACCGAAATCGGCGTGATCCGGAAGTTCTCGCCGATGCGGGTCGATTCGCGATATCTCAATTCGATCAAATCGATCTTGCCGGTCAGATCGTGTTCTTCGAGTTTGGCCCTGAGGAAGGCCAAAGTGAGGCGAGTGCCGTAGACCGGGGCTTGAATCTGACCGAGAATGTAGGGCAGCGCTCCGATGTGGTCTTCGTGACCATGGGTCAGGACGAAGGCTTTGAGTTTCTCCGGCTCTTCCTTCAACCATCGCACGTCGGGAATGACCAGGTCCACCCCGAGCATATCGGCCTCGGGAAACATGGCGCCTGCGTCGACGACGATCCTCTCGTCCCCGACCTCATAACAGGTCATGTTCAGGCCGAACTCCCCGACGCCTCCCAACGGGACGATTCGCAGGCTCGATGTGTTGGGCGTTCGGATCCGTTCTGCCTTGGGTTTCGTGGCGGGGGCGAGAGGTGGGGACGTGACCATGGTGTCGAGCGTTTCCTTTGGCGAGCGCACGCGGGGTCGCGGAATAGCGACGAGCCGACCCCATTATCCGTTGCGAAATGCACGAGGCCGTCGTGTCTCGAAAGAGGGAGTCGGACAAAGAAGGGGCACAGGCCGAGAAACCGAATCGGGGAGGGAGCCCGACCCTCGGAGGCGGTCGAGACGGGCCGCAAACCACCGTCTCCGATATCATCTTTCCTGCCCGCGCGCAAGTCAAGCGTCTTGGAGCGTCGAGTCCCGATCGAACCGCGTCGTCCTCGGTTCCAGCGGCCGGCGAATCGTCGCCTACTGGTAGTCCTTGTACGGGCGACACGG
>JAFGFN010000202.1 GCA_016931035.1 Candidatus Sumerlaeota bacterium | reverse complement strand
GCTTCGCGAGCCCGTCTTTGATCGTTACGATCGTTGAGGGTGATCCTATCACACCTCGAAAGGAGACCAGCCTTCTCATCCTACCTTCGCGCCTTGGCATTTCCATCTCTTGCGGACCGGGAAAGAAGAAGAAACCTTGACGGGATGACAGGTTGAACAGGGTTTTCTTCATCCTGTCAATCCTGTCATCCGGTCAATAAGGCTTCTCCGATATGGAGTGCGAACGCCTGCTTTGGGGCGCGCTTGCTTCCGCTTTCATCGTCGGGAGATTGCTCCCGACGAACCACGACCTGAACGTCGACCGTGAGGGTACGGCACAAGCAATCTTGCGCCGCCGAAGAGCAGGCTGAAGCCTGTACTCCAAACGATGCTCAGTCCGTCATGACGGAGTTGACGGACCACTAGCGCGACCGCGAGCTGATGTTGCAATTGGGCATGGCCTTGCGGAGGGAATCGAGACCGTTTTGGGAGAAGCCGGTCCGCACCAGCCTCAAGAGCTGAAGCGACGCCATTTGCTTGATGGGTTCGAGCCCGGCGTCGGTCACCATGTTCAGGTCCGATAGGGTGAGCTTTCGGACCGACGTCAGTTCGGCGAACGCCTTCATGTCCGCGTCGGAGAACACCCGGCTGTCGTAGGGTCCGAACGTCAACTCGAACAACGACGTTCGCGCCAGGTTCGCCAATCCCTTCCCAGTCAACGCGGTGCGCGAGAGATCCAGGTTCTTGAGATTGGGGAATTCTTTGAGCACCGGGGCGTTGTCGTCGCTGAACGCCGACGCGCCGGCGAGATTGAGATCTTCGAGCGAGTCCGCGCCCGCGAGATAGGCCAGGCCGCGCCCGGTGATCCCCTGGGCGTTGAGCAGGTGAAGCGACTTGAGCCCCGTGAGAGGACTCAGGCGCTGGAGATCGTGGTCGGCGAACTGGAGAAGGTCTCTGGAGGTCTCGCTGCCCAGCCCGAGGACTTCGAGCGACGCGGGAGCGGCCAGGTAATCCAGGTCGGTCGCCCGGATCACGACTCCGTAAAGATCGAGTTCGCGGAGGTCCGCGAGGCTGGAGAGAAAGACGAGGTTGTTGCCCGCGGCCTCCTTGGCGCCCGAGAGATCCAACGTCCGCAAGCGGGTGAGATGAGTGAGTTCTTCGGCCCCTCTGCCGGTGATCTTCGAGTCGTACGCGCTGATGTAGAGCTCGACCAGGCCGGTCAGACGCCCGATGGAGGCCAAGTCCTCGTCCTTGGGCGAACAATCCGGCTCGATCTGGAGTCCATAGAGATCGTTCTCGCCCAGTTGACTCAGAAAGGAAAGGTCGGTCGTTCCTTTCTTGATTCGAAGGAGAACCTCGCGCCCCGGCGGAACCTGCACTTGGTTCTGGGCTTGGCCTCCGGCGATCCAGGTCGGATCGTTGCGGCCGCTGAGCCAATCGCGCTGATGAAGGTTCAAGGCGTTCGCGGCGCCGGCCGTGCGAAAGAACACAGTCCCCACGACCCACCCATACGGAAACTGCAAGACGCGCGATCCGCGCGCGGGAGACGAACCGTCCGCCGCGAGTTCGGGGGAGGGCATGCCCGACGAGGACGCGTCTCCCTCGCTCGGGTTCTGGACGGCGTATTCCGCCTGTTCGAGCAGTCGTTTCGCTTCGACGTCCTCGGGATGCCAGAACAAGAGCTGGTTGCAGAGCTCGACCGCGGCCCCGGCGTTCCCGGCGGCAAGCTGACCTTTCGCCCGCGAGAACAGCGCGATCGGGTCCGGCTCCACCAGCCGCGCTCGGGGGAGCGTTACGTGCGATCCCGCCACCTCGATGGTGACGGAGCGCTCCTTCAGCGCGACGATCCGCCCCTCGATCTTGCGACCGTCCTTGAGTTCGATCGTGTCGGACCAAACGGCCACGCCCGCGATCCACACGGCCAGGACCGACAGCGGCACGACCGCCCGTTTGAGAACTCCGAATGATCGCGGTCTCATCGGAACTGCACTCTCAAGAAAGATTTCGATTCCTCCGCCCGCCCGGGGGGAGGCAAGTCGTCAGCGGCCTCACCCACCGCCTCTGCGGCCGCCGGAGGAGCCCGACCCCCTACTCTGCGCGGCAATCTGTCGCGCACGTCTCCTGGCATTGGCCCTCTGAAACGCCGCGTCCCGGTCCCCGCTCCCGGAGTCGCCTCCATCGCTCGAGGACGAAAGGGCTCGCTCGCGGCTCTCGCGGGCCTGCGCCGCGAAGGCGGCTCGCCGCGCACGGGTCAGATCGTACATCTCGTCGCGCCGTTGCGTTTCGGCTTCAAGGAGATCGGCCATCCTGTCGGCCGTCACGTTGTCCCCCGCCATGGCGTAGAACTGCACCGCTTCTTCATAGAGAGAGACGGACGGCAACGAGCGGTCCATCCCGCGGTTGTAGAGGTCCATCGCGCGTTGACGCAAACCGTCCCTCAACGAGGTGAAGCCCTCGGCGCGCATCGCCCGACCCACCGCATCGAGATCGTCCTTCGTCCATAGCGCCGAATCGGCGAACCCTTGGGGCGCTTCTTCCCACGCCTTGACCACTTCGCGGGTTCGATCCACATCGGCCAAGGCGCAGATCAGATCGACCCGGGCCTCGTCGTCGCTCGGATCCTCGGCGAGCGCCTTGCCCAGAAAGTCGATGGCGCGCTGCGACGCTCCCGACTGGGGCACTTCCAGGAGAATCGCTCCCATTCGGGCCTGCAAACCCGGACACTCCACCCCCAACTTCTCCATCTCATCTATTTGCGCCACGGCCTCGCCATGATCCATGCGATCCAATCCCCGCTCGGCCAATGTCAGGCGCATGTCGGACGTGCAGTGACGCAGGACGTGATCGTCGAAGCTCTTCTCCGCCACTCCCGAGCGCAACTCCTCGATCATCGCGATACACTTGTCAACCTTGCCGGCCACGAGAAGGTCCGTATAGCGCTCGAGAACCTTGTCCCGTCCGCCGTGAACCGCCCGATGCCAACAAACCGTCGCCTCGCGCTTCAGATCCGCGTCGGCGTCCTCGCTCGTCCGGATCTTCTCGCAAATCTCGAAGGCGTCCTTGAATCGGCCGTTGTCGGTGAGGCGAGCGGCATTGCAGAGATCGGAAGACGCGTCGGGAGTCGTCGTCTCGACTCGCTCGATGAGCGACGAAGGCAACTTGACGACTTGACCCCCCGTCTTCAGGACGGTCATCCCGTCGCCTTGCGAGACAATCTCTCCCTCGGTCTTCTTGCCGTTCTTGAGGTAGATCGCGTCGCCCCAAGCCCCCACGCCGAGCATGAGCGCAAGCAACGCGACGATCAGGGGGCTCGTCCGCCCCATCGCGACAATTCGCCAAGTCATTTCCCTTGCCTCCTTGCCCGAAGCAGGCCGTATCCGTTCGTCAAGAGATGAAAGCACGGCATAGCTCCTCTAGTCAAGCATTGTCCGTCTCTTACGTGTCGTTTTCCGTAATCCGCGCGGCCCGGCTGGGAGACTGCACACAAACCCAGCATTGACGTTTTGGCTTCTCGATTATAGTATCGGTTGCCCTCCTCTCCTGCGCAAGCGGAACGCGGAGAGGGGAAACGGCCGTCCCGAGGGGCATTCCGGGCGAGAACGTCGACCCAACACCAACCAGAGGCTCAGCCATGCCCATCCAAGCGCCGCGTGGAACCGTGGACATCCTCCCCGACGAGGCCGCCTACTTCCAGACAATGGAAGATACGGCCCGGCAAGTTTTCCTACGTTACGGATACGGTGAGATACGTACGCCGATCTTTGAATTCACGGAACTTTTCTCGCGCAGCATCGGCGAGGAAACCGACATCGTCTCCAAGGAAATGTATACCTTCGCCGACCGCCGAGGCCGAAGCGTCACGTTGCGCCCCGAGGGAACCGCTCCGGTCGTCCGCGCCCTAATCGAACGCAATCTGCTCGGGCAACAGGGCGCCCAGGTCAAGATCTACTACGCCGGTCCCATGTTCCGATACGAACGCCCTCAGGCGGGCCGACAACGTCAGTTCACGACCATCGGGGTCGAGTTTTTCGGCTGCGCTTCGCCTTGGGCCGACGCCGAGGTCATCGCCATGCTCAGCGAGTATCTCGAAGCCCTCGGCCTCGGGAAGACGACGACCCGCATCAACTCGCTTGGCAGCGCCGCCTCGCAGAAAGCGTACAACGCCCAGGTGCGCCGCTCCCTCGCGGCGCTCAAGGACCGCCTGTGTCCCGATTGCCGACGCCGAGTCGAAATCAACCCTCTGCGCGTTCTCGACTGCAAGGTCCCGGAAGACCAAGCGCTTTTCGCCGACCTGCCCTCGCTCGTCGACTCGATGGACGAGCCGAGCCGCGCGCACTACGATGCCGTGCGCCGGGCGCTCGACCGCCTGGGGGTGGCCTACGAGGAGCGCCCCGGCTTGGTGCGAGGATTCGACTACTACACCCACACCGTGTTCGAGACCTGCCTCGCCGGACTGGGCTCTCAGGATGCGGTCCTGGGCGGAGGACGCTACGACGGCCTGGTCGAGGAACTGGGCGGCCCGCCGACTCCCGCTCTCGGAGCGGGCCTGGGGCTGGAGCGCCTGGTTCTCGCCATGAAGGCGATGAAGATCGCACCCTCAGGGTCGGCCCCGGAGGAGAAGTCGGTCTGCATCGTGGCCTTGGGCGAAGAATGCATCGAGGCAGCGGCCGGGTTGACTCAGTCCATCCGCGCGGTCGGTCGCCGGGCCTTGTTCGACTACACGGCGCGCAGCATCAAGTCGGGTCTGCGCGCGGCCAATCGGGCCGAAGTCGAGTTCTCGGCGATCATCGGCGGCACGGAGCTCGCCGAGTCGGCCTGTGTCCTCAAGAATCTCCGCACCGGCGAGGAAAAGCGCGTGCCGCTCGACCAAGTCGCCGGTCTGGTGAAATGAACCGCGAGCCGTGAGTGGATGACGCCAAGTCGCTCATGGCCGCTCGCCGACCACACTCAGAGGGGGGAATCGAGGAAAGGACCATGAAAATCGCCATCGCGTCGGACCATGCCGGATACCGGTACAAAGAAGAGATCAAGAGACATCTCCTGGATAAAGGGCACGAGGTGCGCGACTTCGGCACCGAAAGCGGCGAAACGTGCGACTATCCCGCCTTCATCTATCCCGCCGCGCGGGCCGTCGCCCAAGGCGAGTGCGAGCGGGGCATCGTTCTCGGAGGATCGGGCAACGGCGAGGCGATCACGGCCAACCGGGTGCGCGGCATTCGTTGCGCTCTCTGCTGGAACGCCGACACGGCGCGTCTCGGGCGCGAGCACAACGACGCGAACATGATCTCGATCGGCGAACGGACGATCTCCCTAGAGACCGCCCTGCGGATCGTCGATATCTGGCTCACGACCCCCTTCGAAGGCGGACGGCATCAACGCCGCATCGACCTGATCGATCAGATGATGTGAATCGCGGATCCCGAGAGTGGGGCTCGAGCGGACCGGATCGGGGCGCGACCGACGATTGGAGTGCGGGCTCCAACACACCAAAGACTATCTGTACAGATCAAGGTCCGGCTATCATGTCTTCGTCCTGGATCGAGCCGCTTCGCACACCGATCAAAGTCCCGCATCTCGTTCTGTCGCCTTCGTATCGCCAGGGCGAGTTCGACAGCCATGCGGTCGATTGCCCCTTCGTCTTTCGGCACGAGGGGCGCTACTACATGACCTACGTCGGGTGGGACCGAATCGGATATCGCACCGGCCTTGCGAGCTCGATCGACCTCCTCCACTGGACCAAGGAGGGGATGATTCTCGACCGGGGGCCCGAGGGCTCGCCGACCCAGTTCAACGCGGCCCTCATGAACATCCTGCGCGACAACGATCTATACGGCGCCGGGGAGCTCAAGAAGATCGACGGACGTTTCGTCGGCACCTACCACGCCTATCCCAAGCCCGGATACGAAGAGGGACCCGCCGTCATCGGATTGTGTTGGAGCGACGATCTGCGCCGTTGGGAACTCGACGATCCGATCCTCTCCGCCTCCGACGGGGCGGACTGGGAACGCGGCGGTCTCTACAAGTCGTGGCTCGTCGAGTACGAAGGGACGTACCACCTTTACTACAACGCCAAGACCACAGCCAAGCACTGGAACGAACAGATCGGCGTCGCCACGTCGAAGGACTTGGCCGACTGGAAACGCTACGAAGGCAACCCGATCGTTCGCAACGGCGAAAAAGGGGCGTTCGACGACCGTTTCGCCGCCGATCCGGTCGTCCTGTGTCACGAGGGCGTGTGGTATATGTTCTACTACGGTCTTTCGACCCGTCGCGGGGGGCGCGACCTCGTGGCGCGTTCGACCGATCTGCTGCATTGGGAAAAGGCGGACGAAGTCCTGGTCGACCTGGGGCCGGAGGGAGCGGTGGACGATCTTCTCGCGCACAAACCCGGCGTCATCGCCAGGGACGGGCGGCTTTATCACTTCTACTGCGCCGTGACGCGCAATCCCGATCCGGACCGGAAGATCGGCGAGGTCGAGCACTCCGAAATCCGCGGCATCGCCCTCGCGCACAACTGAACAAGTCGAGACGTCAGGCGAAGCGGCAAGGACAAGACGCCCTTCTGGGATATCTGAGGAGCGACGAAGCCGTTGGCCAACTGAAGTTGGAACAACAAACGGAGCGTCTTGACCGATTCCGGCTCCTCGCTTGTTGTCCCAACTTCAGTTGGCCGGAGTCGACGACAGCCCAAGAACCTGTGCGGGAAAGAAATCTTCTCCGTTCTCGGGAGCGCTCTCGGCTCCTATCGCGAGAATGTCCGGAAGAGCCGAACGAATCGATCGGTTCGTTTCATGAAACGGCGATTTCTTCGTCGTGGGGCAACGTCACACGCGCACCCCTTCTCTCTTCGCGTTTCGATAGAGTTGGGTGCGCCCCTGCTCGAATTCGTCCACGGGGGCGGGCTTGGCGGAGATGAGACGGTCGGATTCGAGCTGAACGGGATAGAGAGTCGATCCTGAATAACGCCCCATCACGCCGCGAGCAGCGTAGTGACGGTTGACGCATGGCGTCTGGACCCCAATTCTCTCATCGTC
>JAFGFN010000201.1 GCA_016931035.1 Candidatus Sumerlaeota bacterium | reverse complement strand
TCTCCCTTCTGGGAGAGGGGCAGGGGTGAGGGTCCTTCTTTCTGTTTCTTCACCTACGGTCTACAGCCTCCAGCCTACAGTCTTTTTGGGTTGCGGCTATGCTGCTATGAGAACTGATGCCGCACACAAGCAAATCCCGAAAGGGCGGTAGTTCGCGGAGAGCGAGCGCGGGACGATTCTTCAGAATGCCGTCCGATTGAGGGAGTTGGGCGAGAACGATGTCGCCTTCTTTCATGGACGGAACTCCGGATTCGGCTCCTTGACCATCGCGTCAGTGTACGTCGGCTCGGAATCTCCGTAGGCCGACGACAACGCGGCCAGTGAAAGCGATAACCACTCTTCGCGTTCCTTGCCTTCGCCGGCCGGGTCGACGACGGAAATGACAACCTTGCCGCCCGCTGGGGTGTCTATTGGCTGTCTCAACTCAAGGTGAGTCGAGTCCATCACACGCGCTTCGACGACGACCGTTTTGCACCTCCGACAAGGGCCGTGGAAACCGACCCAAGATACGTCCTCTATCGCCACCTTGCCTCACGGGACGCCCCGAAAGCAAGAGCATGAAAAGCAAGAGCAGGCTGAAGCCTGTACTCTAAACAGTTCAGAGTACAGGCTTCAGCCTGCTTCTTTGTCGTTGTCGCGTCGAACTCTCACGCTGCGGCGATCTTGCCTTGCCGCGCTACACGTTCTTACATCGCCATTCCGCCGTCGACGCGGATGACTTCGCCCGTGACGTAGGACGCGAGGTCGCTCGCCAGGAACAGGACGGCGTTGGCGACGTCGTCGGGCGACCCGAGTTGTTGGAGGGGAATATAGTCCATCAGTTTCTGCTTGGCTTCGTCGGAGAGATTGTCGGTCATCGCCGTCTGGATGAAGCCGGGCGCGACGGCGTTGACGCAGATGCCGCGCGAGGCGAGCTCTTTGGCCAGGGTCTTGGTCAGGCCGATCACGCCCGCCTTGCTGGCCGAATAGTTGGCCTGGCCCGCGTTTCCCATCAAGCCCACGACCGACGAGATGTTCACGATACGGCCTGAACGCTGCTTCATCATCGGCCGGACGGCGCTCTTGCAGCAATTGTAGACCCCTTTGAGATTGACCGAGAGAACGAAGTCCCAGTCCTCTTCCTTCATTCGCATCAGAAGATTGTCGCGCGTGACCCCGGCGTTGTTCACGAGGATGTCGAGCGAGCCGAGGGCCGTGCTCGCCTGGTTCACGAGGGTGTCGCATTGGGCGGCGTCGCGCACGTCGCAGACGACGCGGATCGCGTTGCGCCCGAGGGCTTTGACCTCTTCGACCACCTTGTCGGCGGTTTCGGCCACCACGTCGCTCACGACGATATTGGCTCCGTTCTCGGCTAGCTTCAGGGCGATGGCGCGACCGATCCCTTGGCCCGCGCCGGTAACAATGGCGTTCTTTCCGGTAAGCATGATTCCGCCTTTCGAACGGGACCGATCGGGACCCATAGGACCCGTACTACGAATGAAGATTGGCGCCTTTGACGCAGGGGGCAGGTTCTAGCCCAGGACGATGCGACTCATTTCTTCGAGAGCGCAGTCGACGTCGTCGATCGAGCCGGCGGGCAACGCCTCGATCCCCGAGTCGATCCGCCCCAAGAGTCCCGCCAGAACGTTGCCGGGACCGACTTCGAGCACGCGACCGACGCCCATCGACGCCATGAGACGAACGGTCTCGACCCACCGGACGCGACCCGTGATCTGTTCCACCAACCGACGTCGGATCGCGCCGGGATCGTTCTCGACCTGGGCCGAGACGTTGGCGATGAAGTCGCACTCGGGGGGGCGCACGTCGGCCCGCTCGATGTGTTCGATCATCGCGTTGCGGGCGGCCGCGACCAAGGGAGAATGAAAAGCCCCGCTCACCGGCAACAACACGGCGCGTTTGGCGCCCATCTGTTTCGCCAGATCGCAGGCGCGCTCGACTGCGTCGCGGTGACCCGAGATCACGACTTGGCCGGGGGAATTGTCGTTGGCTACGACAACGAGCGAGTCGCCCTCGCACGCCTGGCCGCACACGGCTTCGAGCGAGCGAACATCCATCCCGAGAACGGCGGCCATCGCCCCGGGCGCCGTGCGTCCGGCTTCGGCCATGACCTGTCCGCGGCGGGCCACCAGGCGCAGCCCCGTTTCGAAATCCAGGACTCCCGCCGCGTACAGCGCCGCGTACTCGCCCAGGCTGTGCCCCGCCACGCAGTCGGGCCGCAAGCCGCGCTCGTGGAGAACGTCGCACGCCGCGGCCGAGCAGACGAACATGGCGGGCTGCTGATGGACGGTGTCCTTGAGCGTCGCCTCGGGACCTTCGAAGCAGATCTTCGAGATCGAAAAACCCAGAATCTCGTCGGCTTCCTCAAAGCGCCGTCGAGCAACCGGTTCCGACTCGAAAAGAGTGAGGCCCATTCCCACGAACTGCGATCCCTGACCCGGAAAGAGAAAGGCGAGCGACGACGACATGGTTCGGTCTCCCTCGGGGAGCTGTACTGGAGATTCCAACTTACAAGTGAATACCAACAACGGCCTCCTTGTCAACTCTCAACTGTCTGCCCTAGTAGCGCACGACGGCGGCGCCCCACGTCAGTCCGCCACCAAAGGCGACCAGCCCGACAAGGTCTCCCCGCTTGATGCGGCCGTCGCGAACCGCCTCGTCCATCGCGATTCCGATCGACGCGGCCGACGTGTTGCCGAACCGCTCGATGTTGACGATGAAGCGCTCGCGGGGGATATCGAGGCGCTTGATGGCACCCTCGATAATGCGAATGTTGGCTTGGTGAGGGATAACCCAATCCAGATCTGCGGGCGCTAACCCGGCTTTCGACAAGGCTCCGCAGAGCGAATCGCACATGATGCGGACCGCGAACTTGAAGACCTCGTTGCCCTGCATCTTCACGTAAGCCTCGCGGTTGTCCAGGACTTCCTGCGAGATGGGCCGGGCCGAGCCGCCGCCGGGAATCATGAGGTTCGGCCCCATGCGCCCGTCGGCGCCGAGCGTCTCGCTCAAGAAGCCGCGCCCCTGCTCGACCTCGCCCAGAACCGCAGCCCCGGCTCCATCGCCGAACAGCACGCACGTAGCGCGGTCCTGGAAGTCGACAAACTTGGTAATGGCGTCGGCGCCGATCACCAGGGCATGGCGCGCAAGGCCGTTCTGCATGAGTCCCAAGGCGGTCGAGACCCCGTAGATCCAGCCCGTGCAGGCGGCGTTGATGTCGAAGGCCGCGCAATTGGGAATATTGAGCTTAGCCATCACCCAACAGGCCGTGCTGGGAATCAGCGTGTCGGGCGAAAACGTGGCCACGACGATCAGGTCGATGTCCTCGGGCTTCAGGCCCGCGTCCTCGATCGCCTTGCGCCCCGCGTCGCAAGCCATGTGGCTTGTGGCGGTGTCCGCGTCGCAGATGCGTCTTTCCGAGATTCCGGAGCGGGTCCGAATCCATTCGTCCGAGGTGTCGACCATCTTTTCCAGGTCGTGATTCGTCAGGATTCGGTCGGGATAGGCCGAGCCGATTCCGAGGATGCCGATCGCCACGATGCTGCTCTCCTTCAGGTTTCTCGCGCCGTCGAACTCGGGGTAGGACAATCGCGGTGAGAGGTTATCCATAATCTTGGCCGAAGGGAATTCCTGCCTCCCAGGCACAAGCGCCGAAGAACTATAGATTTCGCCTCCGCCAATATCAAGGTCAAATTCGCGTCTCTATCTCGCGCGGGGGCAACCCATCATTTCAGGAAGAACCCGTTCGATGTCGCTCTTCGTTACCGCTCCTTCTTCGCCACCGCCGACTTCACGTCGGTGGGGCGATGGTTTTGCTCCAGTTGCGGCATCCCCTTCATCTCCTCCCCCTTCCCGGCGG
>JAFGFN010000200.1 GCA_016931035.1 Candidatus Sumerlaeota bacterium | reverse complement strand
TGCTGGAACTCGAACTGGCCTGGCGCAATGACGATTTTGATGAAATCTGGCTGCTCTCCGCGTAGCGGAAGTGAGATGCACCCTTCCGGCGGTTGAGCGTTCCGTGTTTTGGCGCGATCTCGCGCAAAGACGGCCTCGCCCGGACCGACGGAGCGCCTCTGCATCGTCCTTGACTTCTCTTTGCGTTCGGGCATATCCTTGATGTCCAAGCATCTTTTTCAGGAAAGAGCGCCGGGAATGGCGGATACGACGAAGTGTGCCGAGACCGACTCGGGAGAGAGTCGAGTTTCCGCGGCCCCGCTGGGACGCGCAGGCCGCGAGGAGCAGGAAGCACGGGACGACAGGAGGAGATCCTGGCCCGGGCTTCTGATGAAGGGCGTCGCCGCGGCGTTTGTCGCCGCCGGTCTGTCGGTCTTGGGGTTGACCCACTATCTCCTCTTCCACACCTTGATCGAGCTTTTCTGCGTTGCGGTGGCGCTCGCGATCTTTATGATTGCGTGGAACGCCCGCCGGATGACGGATAACGATTATCTGTTGTTCATCGGCATCGCGTACGGATTTGTCTCGGTGCTGGACCTGTTTCATACCCTGGCCTACGAAGGGATGGGGGTCCTCGCGATCGACGACGCGAACGCGCCGACGCAGCTGTGGATCGCGGCTCGCGCGATGCAGGCGACGGTTCTCCTGGCGGCGCCGGCATTCTTATCTCGAAGACTGCGCATCGCGGTCGTTGTTCCCGCCCTGGCGGTCGTCGCGGCGGGGTTGTTGGCGTCGGTGTTTCGCGAAGGCCTGCGGCTGCCTCTGTGGTGGGTCTTCCCCGTCTGCTACGTGGAGGGGCGGGGTCTGACGGCGTTCAAGATCGCCGCGGAGTGGGCCATCTGCGCCATTCTGCTGGCCAGCCTCTTCTTGCTTTATCGAAGGCGAGAGAGGTTGGATGCGACTTCCTTTCGGTTCATCGTCTTCTCGATCCTGGCGACCATCGCCTCGGAGATGGCCTTCACGCAGTACGTCAGCGTCCACGGTCCGGCCAATCTCGTAGGGCACTTGTTCAAGGTCTTGGCGTTCTACTTCGTCTACAAGGCCTTGGTAGAAACCGGTCTCACCCAACCCTACCGGACTCTCTTCCGCGATCTGTCCCTCGCCCAGAAGGAGTCCGCGTGGCTGGCCTCGTTTCCGATGCTCAATCCCCGTCCGATCGTCGAGGTGGATTTGGATGGAGGCGTGAGTTTCGCCAATCCGGCGGCCCGACGCCTTTTCCCCGACCTCGAGGAACGGGCTCCCGACCATCCCTGGCTCGAGGACTGGGAGCAAATTGCCCACGCTTGCCGCGAGGCGCGACCCAGTCTGCCCGCGCGCGAGGTGTGCGTGAACGGTCGCTGGTACCGCCAGGCATTGGAGTACGTGGCCGATGCGCAGCGGGTCCGCATCTATGCAATGGACATTTCGGGGCGTCGATACGTGGAGGAGGCGTTGCGCGCCTCGGAGACCAAGCATCGGCGGCTTTTCGAGACGGCCAGAGACGGCATCTTGATTCTCGATGGCGACACGGAAGCGATCTTGGACGTGAATCCATCCCTGGCCAGGATGCTGGGGTACTCGCACGAGTACTTTCTGGGGAAGCGACTCTGGGAACTGGGCGCGTTCAAGGACATGTCCGCCAGCAAGGCCCTCTTCGAGGAACTGCAGCGCAGTGAGCATACTCGTCATGAAGACTTGTTGCTGGAAACCGCCGATGGGAAGAAGATGCCGGTCGAATTCGTCGGCAGCGTCTATCGGGTGAACCGCCAACGGATCATCCAGTGCAACGTCCGCGACATCGCCGACCGCAAGAAGACGGAAGACGTCCTCCGACGTTCGAACGAGAACCTGGAGCAGTTTGCCTATGTCGCGTCGCACGATCTCCAAGAGCCGTTACGGATCATGGCCAGCTTCTCCCAGCTCTTGGCAAAACGGTACAAAGCGAAGCTTGACTCCGACGCGGATGAATTCATAAGCTATATTGTCGAGGCGGCGGACCGGATGGAGAGTCTCATTTCCGACCTCTTGGCGTATTCACGCGTTGGGATGAGCGACGTCGCGACGGAACGGATCGACTGCAACGTTGTCCTGGACAGGGTCCTTCGCATCATGACTCCGACGATAGAAAGAAACGAGGCGGTGGTGACGTTCGACAGACTTCCCTCGTTGAGGGCCCACGAGAGCGATTTCGTCCAGCTGTTTCAGAATCTTCTCGGGAATGCGGTCAAATTCCGGACCGACGAGCCGCCGCACATCCATGTTGGCGCGACCCGGACGGGGACGGAATGGCTCTTCTGCGTCGCGGACAACGGCATCGGCGTCGAACGTCGCTATCAGGATCGGATCTTCGCGATCTTCCAGCGTCTGCACGGCCGAGATCGATACCCCGGTACCGGAATCGGCCTTTCCATATGCAGAAGAATCGTGGAGGCCCATGGGGGACGAATCTGGGTGGATTCGGAACCGGGAAAGGGCTCGAAGTTCTACTTCACGATTGCCGAGACGGCGAATGAGGAGGCAGAGGATGACTGACACGCAAGCCTTGACCCCGATCGAGATTCTCTTGGTGGACGACAATCCGGCCGACGTTCGTCTTACCCTTGAGGCATTGAGAGAGGACAAGATTTACAACAATGTCCACGTTGTCGGCGACGGCGAAGAGGCCCTCGCCTTTCTGCGAAGACAAGGCAAATTCTCGAACGCCCTGCGACCCGATCTCGTCCTGTTGGACTTGAATCTCCCGAAGATCGGCGGCCGCGAGGTGCTCGAGGAGGTCAAGAGCGACGATGCACTCAAAAGCATCCCGGTCGTCGTGTTGACGGTTTCCAAGTCCGAAGAGGACATACTGAAGTCGTACAACCTGCACGCAAACTGCTTCATCACGAAACCGGTGGATTTGGAGAAGTTCTCGAAGGTGGCAAAGTCGGTTCAGGAATTCTGGATGACGATCGTCAAACTGCCCCCGAGAGCGCCCCAAGGCCATAACAGGAACGACCGATGACGACGTCCCGAATCCGTTTGCTGGTTGTTGAAGACAACCCCGCCGACCGCCGGCTGATTTCGGAGATTCTGAAAGACAGCGTCGATCCGCTCTTCGAGGTCGTGGGCGTCGGGCTGCTCGCGGACGGGCTCAAGCGACTGAGAGAGGAAGCGTTCGACATCGTCTTGTTGGATCTGGATTTGCCCGATAGCCGCGGCCTGGAGGGGTTGGAGAGAATCGTCGGAGCTGCGCCCGCCGTACCGGTCGTCGTGCTGACCGGTGTGGACGACGAGAACCTCGGCGTCCAAGCCATGCAACGCGAGGCGGCGGACTATCTCACGAAGGGCAAGATCGACTTGGACGTTCTCGTTCGCAGCGTCAAATACAGCATCGAGCGCAAGCGAATCGATCAAGCGCTTCGCCGGAGTCGAGAAGACTTGAGCCGCGCGCAAGCCGTGGCCCGCACCGGAAGTTGGCGACTCGGCGTTCCCGGCAACGAGTTGGAGTGGTCCGACGAGACCTATCGCATGTTCGGAATTCCCCCGGGTACGCCGTTGACGTATGAGCGGTTCTTGGCGGTCGTTCATCCCGACGACCGGGAGTACGTGGATCGGGAGTGGAAGGCGGCGTTGCGCGGCGAGCCGTACGATATCGAGCATCGTATCGTCGTCGGCGGCGAGGTGAAGTGGGTGCGCGAGCGGGCCGAGATCGAGCTCGGCGCCGATGGATTGGCGCTGGGCGGGTTCGGAACCGTGCAGGACGTCACGCAGCGCAAGCGCGTGGAGGAAACCCTCCTGCGGAGCGAGGCGCTGTATCGAGCCATCGCCCGAAGCATTCCGGATGGGGCCATTTTCGTGGTCGATCGGGAGATGCGCTATCTGGTGGCGGAGGGCGGTCTGACGGCGAAGCTTGGAGTGGTACGCGAGAAGCTCGAGGGGACCACTCCGCGCATGACTATGGAGGAGGAATGGGGTCCCCACGTGGAAGAGCGCTTTGCGAAAGCGCTTGCCGGCGAGACGGCCAGCTACGAGAACGAATTCCGCGGCTGCGTGCTTTGGACGCAGTATTCGCCTCTGCGCGACGAGAACGACGCCGTATTCGCCGCGATGGCGATTTCGATGGACGTCACGGAGCGCAAGCGGGCCGAGGAGGAGCGCCTGGAGTTCCATCGCCAACTCTTGCACGCCCAGAAGCTCGAGAGCCTGGGCGTCATGGCCGGGGGCATCGCGCACGACTTCAACAACATTCTCATGGCGGTTCTCGGAAACCTCGAGCTCGCCCTGATGGATCTCCCGCCCGAACACACCGCGCGCGAAAACATCAACCAGTCGGTTCAGGCCACGCTCCGCGCGGCCGGCCTCACGCGTCAGATGTTGGCCTATTCGGGCAAGGGCGCCTTCCAGATCAAACGCTTAGACTTGAGCGACTTGGTGCGGGAGAATGCGGATCTGTTCCGTACCGCGGTGTCGAGGAACGCCGCGTTGAACCTATCGCTGACCGATGAGCCGTCGGTCATCGAAGGGGATCCGGGCCAGCTGCAACAGGTGGTCATGAATCTGGTGACGAACGCCTCGGAAGCCATCGGAGACAAGGCGGGCGCGATCACTCTCGCCACGGGCGTCGGGGATTTCGACGCGGCCTATCTGGCGCCGAGTCGGACGGAGGGCCGCGCCGCCGACGGGCGGTATGCGTACTTGGAGGTGTCGGACACGGGTTGTGGGATGGACGACGAGACTCAGAGTCGGCTTTTCGACCCGTTCTTCACCACCAAGTTCACGGGGCGGGGACTGGGAATGTCGGCGTTGCTCGGCATCGTGCGAGGACACAGGGGGTTCATCCTGGTGGACAGCGTCGTGGGCGAAGGAACGACGATCCGAATACTGTTTCCCGTATGCGGCGCGGGACTCGACGCGCCCCGGGAGGTTCGCTTGGCGCCTGCGGTGCCGTCCGCGACGGCGCTCCAGGCGGCCGCTCCGACGGTTCTAGTAGTGGACGACGAGGAATCCATACGGAATCTGTGTCTGGAGTTTGTCCGCCACATGGGATTTCGCGGCCTCACCGCGTCGAACGGCGAGGAAGGGGTGACGCTCTTCGAGCAACACGCCGACGAGATAGCGTTTGTGCTCCTGGACCTGACGATGCCCCGGATGGACGGTGTAAGCGCTTTTCGCGAGATGAAACGCTTGCGTCCCGGCGTGCAGGTCATCCTCTCGAGCGGCTACAACGAAAAGGACGCCGTCCAGCGTTTCGGCGGCGAGGGACTTGCCGGATTCATCCAGAAGCCGTATCGCCTGAGCGAGCTCAAAGACAAAGTGGCGCGATTGTTTCGGAAGGGAGAGTCGTAATGACGGTGAAATCGTTTCGAGTCGTGTTGTTCGTGTGGATCGTGCTTCTATTGGGATCGAGCGTCGGACTGGCGCAGCGGCCCAGGCCGCTTCCGCTCCCGGAGCCTCAGACCGACGGCGGGAAACCGCTGATGCAGGCGCTCAAGGAACGGAAATCCTCGCGGGCCTTCAGCGGCGAGAAGTTGTCCACGCAGACCCTCTCGAATATGCTCTGGGCCGCGTTCGGGGTGAATCGTCCGGATTCGGGCAAGCGCACGGCGCCCTCGGCGGTGAACTGGCGCGAGATCGATATCTATGTCGCCATGGAAGAAGGACTCTTTCTCTATGACGCGGAGGCCCATACGCTTGTGCCGGTGGTCGCGCAAGACCTTCGGGCTTTGACCGGCGTACAGCCCTTTGTCAAAGACGCGCCCGTGAATCTGGTTTACGTTGGCGACTTCTCGAAGGTGGAAGAGGTTTCGGATGAAGACAGGATCTTCTTCTGCGCCGCGGACGCCGGATTCATCGGTCAGAACGTCTACTTGTTTTGCGCCTCTGAGGGTCTGGCGACCGTGGTTCGCGCCATGATCAAGAAGCCCGAGCTCGCGAAGGCCATGAATCTTCGTCCGGACCAGGAGATCGTTCTTGCTCAGACGGTCGGATATCCGCGGAAGTGAACGTCTTCCGCTCCGATGGTGTAGCGAAGGAGTAATCTACGATGAATAGGAGCCTGCGTCGATCCCGCTTTCGGGTCGTCGTCCCTGCGTATCCGGCGTTCAACATCTACTCCCGGATTGCCCGCCTCACCACGGCCCTCGGCCCCGTCTGTATCGGGACGGTCGTGAGCCGAATGGAGGGCTGGGACGTCGAAGTCATCGACGAGAACAACTACCGCAAGTTCGGCCCGAAGGACAGCGAGGGACGGCCGGACCACGCCACACTGCAGCTGATTCGCC
This sequence comes from Candidatus Sumerlaeota bacterium, assembly GCA_016931035.1. Taxonomy (GTDB): domain Bacteria; phylum Sumerlaeota; class Sumerlaeia; order UBA8349; family UBA8349; genus JAFGFN01. The sequence continues at coordinate 8,389 of JAFGFN010000200.1, read as the reverse complement.
CCGCCGACGTGGTCGGCCTCTACGGCGGACTGAGCAGCACGATCCCGAGACTCTACGACTTGGCGCGATTCTACAGAGAGCACGGAGTGATCACGATCGCCGGCGGGCAGCATTTCGTGGGCGAGAACGTCCGCGACGCGCTCGACAACGGCATCGACTATCTCGTCATGGACGAAGGGGAGGAGACGATCCAGGAACTCCTCGCCGTCATCCGAGAGAACCGCGAGCCCGACGCCGTCTCGGGCGTCGCCTTCATGCGCAACGGGCAGGTGGTCCGGACTCCGGATCGTCCTCCCATCGCGGATTTCGACGGAATGCCGCTTCCGGATTTCGATCTGGTCCGCTACGCCAAGATTGCCGTCTACCCGATCAACTGGGTTCGCGGTTGCGGGATGGACTGCGAGTTCTGCACGGTCAAGGGGCGGCCTCGGCCCGCCTCGGTCCATCGGATCGTCGAGCAGATCGCCGCGTTGGTCGAAACGCGCAAGGCTCGGCAGTTCTTCATCGTGGACGACTTGTTCGGGCAGCGTCGGAAGGAAAGCCTGGAACTCTGCCGGCTTCTGACCGAGTATCAAGCCGCTATCGGCTTGAAGTTGGATTTCACGGTGCAAATTCGTCTCGATCGGGCGAGCGACGCGGAACTCCTCCAGGCCATGCGCAAGGCGGGGGTTACGATGGTCTGCATCGGTTTCGAGTCGCCCATACCCGAGGAGCTGGAGGCGATGAACAAGAAGGTGAAACCCGAAGAGATGCTCGCCCTCACGCGCCTGTACCACAAGGCCGGCTTTCTCGTCCACGGCATGTTCATCTTCGGATACCCGCTTCCCGAAGGCGTGCGTTTGAACCTGTCGGTCGGACAGCGCGTGCGCCATTTCAGGTCTTTCATCCGGAAAAGTCGTCTCGACACGATTCAAGTCCTCCTGCCAGTGCCGCTTCCGGGAACGGCGCTTACCGAGCGCTTGGCGGCGCAGAACCGCATCTTCTCGCGCGATATCGTCGGTTGGGAATTCTACGACGGAAACTTCCCCCTTCTTGAACCCGACGATCCGCTCACTCCCGAGGAGATGCACCTCGCCCTCCGAAAGATCATGGGACGTTTCTACCGATTTCGATTCTTCTTCGTCATCGGTCTGAACATTCTCCTTTTCCCGGCGATGATCTTCTCGGTGTTCAACCTCGGCCGCGGATGGGGACGGTGGTATCGCTCATGGCGAAACGCTCTCAAGCGCTTCGGCGGGTGGCTCGTCATGCGGCGTTGGACCGCCGCCCTGAAACGAAGCGCGTTCGCGGAGCGGATCGTTCGCGCCAGGGACGGCCTTCGCAAAGCGAGACTCGCCTCGTCCCGTTCGGCGACTCCGGACGAGAAGCCGTGATAGGAGAGGCGCGGATTCCGCGGCGCCGCCTCGTCGCGCCGCGCGGTTCCCACCCCCATACCTTTCCCAGGAGACCTATCGAATATGGGAAACGTCTTGTGCTTCGTCTACAACGAGATGGCCGATTTTGAGGCGACCCTCGTCCTGCATCTTGTCCGTACTCGGGGGAAACGCCGCATCGTCACGATAGCCTACGATCGCGAGCCGGTCCGGAGCCAGGCCGGTCTGACCTATCTCCCCGATGCGACGCTTGGAGAAGCGTTGGAGATGGACGAGGTCGAGGCCCTCATCCTTCCCGGCGGCCCCATCGGCGAACAGCGCCCCGAGCTCACCGAACTGATCCGGAAGATTCACGGCGAGGGGGGACTGTTGGCGGCGATCTGTTTCGCGCCGCAGTTCCTCGGCCGCGCGGGGATTCTGGACGACCATTCATTCACCACGTCGTGCTCCGAAGAGAACATCGAAGGCCTCGGCGTTCTCGACCCGTTTCCCCGTCGCAACTTCGTCGACCGGCGCGTGGTGCGCGACGCCAACGTCCTCACGGCGCAAGGGCGCGCGTTTGTCGATTTCGCGTTTGGCGTTTGCGATTACCTTCATGCATTTGACAGCCCGGCCAAGATGGAGGCCATGCATAGAGACATCAAGGCCGACTGACGAGACGTCGCGCCGCATTCGCCTCAGAGAAACAGGGCGCGGATCTCCTTCGGGACAGGCGCCATCGCCCCCTCTTGGGTACAAACGTACCCGGCGAGACGGCTCGCACGGTCCTGCGCCGATCTCGCATCTATTCCCTGGAGAAGCCCCACGACGAAACCGGCCGTGAAGGAGTCGCCTGCGCCGACCGTGTCGCGTACGGCGACTTTGTGGCCCGGACGATGCCAAACGCCGTCGGCGTCGTAGACCGTGCTGCCATCGGCGCCGCGGGTAAGGACTCCCAGGTTCAGGTCGTAATGCGGAATCAACCGGGCAAAGAGGCGTTCCTCGTCCTCTTCCAGACCGAGAGACCGCGCCATGGCCGGTAGTTCGTCGGAGCTGACCTTGACGACACTCGCGAGCCGCAGCGACGCGTCGATGATCTCGCGCGAATAAAAATGCTGACGAAGATTCACGTCGTAGAGTCGAATAGACGAAGACGGCATGGAACCGAGGAACGCGCGGATGGCGCCGCGAGACATCGGCGATCGTTGCGCGAGGGTGCCGAAGCAGACCGCGTCGCACTCCCGGGCCAAAGCCAAGAGATCGGGATTCTCCGGAATGTAGTCCCAGGCCACGTCCTCTCGAATGTGAAACTCCGGCTTGCCGGCCGAATCCACCTCGACGTTCACCACGCCGGTCGGATGGTCGCAATCGATCGCCACATGCCGGCACCCGACTCCCCGGTCACGAAGCGTGGCGAGCAGTTCGCGCCCGAGCGCGTCCGCGCCGACGCACGACGCGACCTCCGCTTGGCCTCCGCCCAACGCGTGAACGTAGAACGCGAAGTTCGCCGGAGCGCCGCCCATGACTTTCCCCGAGGGGTAGACATCCCACAGCGCCTCGCCAAGCCCCGCAACCCTGTGAGCCATGCGCCACACTCCCTTTCAGCCGTCCTTTGTCCGTGCGAAAGGAGGCGCCCGAGCGCTTCGGACAGCACACTCGAACCGACCCCGAAATGGACGATATGGCTCAAGCCTAACCTCCGGCCTCTGACGCGTCAAGCCAAGAGGTCAGAGCCTATCGGCGCATGGCCGTCCGACGAGTCGGAAGCATTCGGAATCCGACCCCGGTCGGGACTTCATGCTGTGGAAAACGGAGACGACGTGGGGCTTGGGGAGGCTGGTCGGGGCCGGTGTCTGGCCTACCGGAATTGCACAAGTTCGGGGCATCGGCGACCGATAAGACTCTTTGGAGCACGTTATCGGGTGCTGACTCTGGCCCGGCCCCTCGATGGCGGATACATCCTGGACCGGCCGAGAAGGGGTGCGGGGGAACATCGGCGGTCGAGGACCTGAGGCGTGCTTGAAACGGGCGGCGAATCGGCGGTGCGAGCGCTCCCGTGGGTAGAACTCACTTTCATATAGTATGGGTAAGGAGGGTAGCGACAATGTTGCGCGCGATTTTCTGTGTCGCCTGTTTTCTGGCCATCGGCGCTTTGGGTTTCTCCGACGCCGATACGTCTCCGACCCAGTTCACGGTCTTGGTCGTGATGAGCTACGAGGAAGCGTACCCCTGGAACGGCGAAATCAGAGAAGGCCTTGAGGCCGCGCTAGCGACGGACGAGTGTCGCATCGAGTACTTCTACATGAATGTGAAAGTGGACCCGGCAGGCGGACCGAAGAGGGCGAAGAAGGCGCACGACCTCTACCGAGAGTTGAAGCCGGATGGAGCGATCGTTTCGGACGACGCGGGACAGTCCATGTTCGTCGTACCCTATCTGGCAGGCAAGGTGGACACCCCCGTGATGTTCTGCGGCGTGAACGCGGAGCCTCAGGAATACGGCTATCCTACGTCGAACGTATCGGGAGTGCTCGAACGCGAACCGATGAAGCAGTCTCTGCTTTTCTTGCGCGAACTCGTTCCTTCCGCCAAGAAGTTCGCCTTCATCTCCCAAGGCACTCCCACCCTGAAAGCGGTGGAGAAACAACTGCTGGACGAAAAGGACTCGTATCCTCTGGAATACGTCGGTTCGCGCACGGTTCAGAGTCTGCCGGAGGCCGTGGCGCAGGTGCGGGAACTCCGGAGCGAGTGCGACTGTCTTCTCTATATCACCATGGAGGGGCTCGCGGATGAAAGCGGGAAGCCTCTCACGGATCAGGAGATCATCCCGACTCTGGTTCAAGCGTTCGAGGGGCCCGTCATCACCAACGCCCTGTATCGAGTGAAGTGCGGTGCGCTGGGCGCCGTGGTCAAGGCCGGACAGGAGCACGGGCGGCTCGCGGCGGAGAATCTCTTGAAAGCCATGAAGGGAACGCCGGTGTCCGAGATACCGATCATTCAGAACCGCTTCGGTCGCCGAATCCTCAATGTGGACGCGATGAAGGCCCTCGGCATCCGGCCCGACCCGTCGCTTATTCGCAGCGCCGAGTTGGTTCGAACCGAGCCGTAGCGCCCATCTTGTGGGAAGCGCTAGGGGATACGAGAGCCGGGCCCGCCACCGGGCACAGGAGTTCTTCATGGGATTGCCGAGGTTGATCCCGAAGAGCATCGCCGCCAGACTGCTTGCGCTAAACGCCGTCGTGCTGTTGGCGGTGGGCGGCGTCATCGTGTCCAACCTCGTGTTGTCGCGCCAGACGGGAAGGATGGCGATGGCGCTCCTCGACAGGGATGTGCCCCAGGCGATCGCCAATGCCGAACTGAGCCGGAATCTCAACGAGGTGTGTTCCGACATCAATCTCGTGCTGAATACGTTCACTTTTCAGAAGGCCGCATTGAACCGGGAATCCGACCGCTTGGCCTCGGTGCTTCGGCGCGCCATTTCGGACGTGGGCGACGCTGAAGGACTCCGCACGGCCCTCACGGCCTTTGCTGAGGCCGTCGAGGACGTGCTAAAGCAGTGTGTCGTGATCAACGAGTCGGCGGGGAAGGCGGAACAGGTTGAAGCGACTCTCGACGATCTGATGACGACGCTGGAGTCGGAGGCGATCGACATCATCATGACGCGCAAACTGGAGGGGCGCGAATACGAACTCTACGCGTTCGAACAGCTCAGCGCTTCGATCCCGGATCTCCGGGGACTGGTTTTGCGCAGCAGAATGCTGCGGCTGGACTATCAGCAGTCCCATCTTGGAGGAGAAGAGATTCCCGCGGCGCAGGAAGAACGGATGACGGCGCTACTGGCGGCCCTCGAGTCGGGAGCGTCCACTGCTTCGACGGCGGGCGAGGAGATCGCCCCGGTTGCCGAGAGGCTGATCGAGACGGTCGGGCAATACAAGAGCGAGATTGCGCAATTGCAGGACAAGGTCCGTGAACTTCGCAACGAGTTGGGTACGCTCTCCGACAGACAATCCGAAGTGATGATCGTGATGGCGGACGTGGAGCTGGGGATCGCTCGCGCCGCGGACAACATGAAGGGGAATCTCGCCGCCGACGTTCGCCGGGCGGACAACACCCTTCTGGGATTGTCGCTGGCTGTCGTCGGCGTCTTGGCCCTGGTCGGAGTTTACGGAGTGAGGATTTCGCGGCCCATCCACGATCTGACAATCTCGGCCTCGGAGATCGCGGCGGGCAACTTGGACCGGCCGATTCACACGAGCGGGACCGATGAAACCGGCGTCCTGGGCCGCAGCTTCGCCCGAATGCGCGATGCGATCAGGGAGAAAGTCCACGACCTCGCCGAGAAAAACGAAGAGCTGCTCCTGGAGATCCGCGAGCGCCGGAAGGCGACGGAAGAGCTCCGAGAGAGCGAGGAGCGATATCGAACCCTTGTCGAAGACCTCCCGGTGTTCGTTTGCCGTTTTCTTCCGGGAGGCGCGATCGCCTACGTGAACGGAGCGTACTGCCGGTGCCTGGGCAAGATCACCGAGGATCTCGTCGGGAAATCCTTCTGGGCCTCGGTTTTCGAGGAAGACCGCGAGAGGGTCCTGAACGGAATTTCATCACTCAGCGTCGATTCGCCGACGCAGTTGAACGAATACCGGATGGTCGGGCGCGGCGAGAGAATCCGCTGGCATCGTTGGATTCACCACGCCTTGTTCGATGCCGAGGGCGCCGTCGTCGCCTACCAGGCCATCGGGGAAGACGTCACCGAACGCAAGCGGGCCGACGAGGAGAAAGCCCGATTGGCGGCCCAATTGATTCAGGCGCAGAAGATGCAAGCCGTGGGGCAGCTGGCGGGAGGGATCGCGCACGACTTCAACAACCTCCTGCAGGCGATTCAGGGGCACTGCGAACTCGGGCTGGAAGAGTTGGCGACCGACGCCCCCAGTCGCGCCGAGTTGGAAAGCATCATGTACGCCGCCGGACGCGCGGCCGCGTTGGTCAAGCAGCTGCTCGCGTTCAGTCGCCGGCAGGTGCTTGAGTTGAGCGATCTCGATTTGAACGAAGTGATTGCCAACCTTCTGAAAATGATCCAACGCGTGATCGGGGAGAACATCGCGTTGGATGTCATTCCCGGCCACAACCTCGGGACCGTTCACGCCGATCGGGGCCAAGTCGAGCAGATCGTCATGAACCTGTGTGTCAACGCCCGCGATGCCATGCCCGACGGCGGCAATATCACGTTGCAAACCGACAACGTGCAGCTCGACGAGGCGTTCTGCAAGATCCACTCCTGGGCCGAGCCGGGCCGATACGTTCTCCTCAGGATTTCCGACACCGGTTGCGGGATGAGCGAGGAAACGCTCTCGAGCATCTTCGAGCCGTTCTTCACCACCAAGGACGTGGGGCAGGGCACCGGCTTGGGGCTGTCGACCGTCTACGGCATCGTCAAGCAACACGACGGGATGATCCACGCCGCCAGCGAGCCGGGCCGAGGCTCCACGTTCGAGGTTTTCCTCCCGCTGGTCGAGCGGCCCTCGCGCGTCATGGAGAACAATGCCGAAGACCCCGCCCCGGGGGGCGACGAGACGATTCTGATGGCCGAGGACGACGAGCTGGTCCGCAATCTGGGCAAACTCATCCTCGAAAAGGCCGGGTATTCCGTTCTGACCGCCGCCGACGGCGAACAAGCGTTGCGCCTGTTCGACGCCCACTCGGACGAGATCGATCTGGCGCTTCTCGACGTGATGATGCCCAAACTCAGCGGCAAAGCGGTGCTCGACCATCTCCGCAAGCGCCGCCCGGACACGCGCGTCGTGTTCTCCAGCGGCTACAGCATGGACAACATGCACGCCGACTTCTTCCTGGACGAAGGCATCCAACTCGTTCAGAAACCCTATCAGCGCGTCGCTCTCCTGCAAAGCGTGCGCAAAGCCCTCGACTCTCGGTGAGGCCGACCGGGAACGCGGGTATCCGCGCGACGAGCCCTCCCCTGTGCCCCCCTATAGAAAACGCCCCGGGACGAATCCCGGGGCGAAAGTGTTTTCAGAGGTAGTCCCGAACTTCCGAGTCGCCGCTCAGTTGCCGCCTTCTTTGGCCTGCTTCAGTTTGTCGAAGTAGGCCCTTTCGCCCGCCTTGAGGTCGATGCCCGCGGCGGAGAGGGCGTTGTTGATTCTCCCTTTGTACTTGCCGAAGACGTTGTCCTTCTCTTTCGACGACACGCCGTCCATCGCCTTCTCGCGCGCCTCGACCAGGTTGTCCATGACCATCTTCTTGAGCTCGTCCGACATGTCGGGCACGAAGTTCATATAGGCGTCGTACGTGACCTGGACCTTGCCGTAGGTCATCCCATCCTTGATCCCGACGATCTGCTCGGGGGTGAGTTCGGTCGCAAGGGCCTCGAGATACTCGTCGTGATACTTCTGGCGCACGCCCTCGATCTCGGCGACGCGGGCTTTCGCCTCGTCGGTGTCCTGCTTGCTCAGCCCCTTCAACTCGTCTTCATACTTCTTCTGCCAGTCGTTCAAGTTGAAGTACTGTTGCATCACCGTCTTCTGAACGCGCTCGTACTTCTCCTTGTCTTCGATCCCGATCTTGTCGAGGATTTTCGCCGAACGCCCGGCGATCACCTTCTCGTGCTCGGGATTCTCCGGTCCGGGAATCTGGACTTGGGCCTCCGGCTCTTCCGCGGCCGGGGGTTCACCCGCCCGGATGGAAGGCGCGACGAAAACCGCCGCGAGCACCAGGGCGACCATTCCAACGATCAATCTACGCATAATCCGCATCCTTTGACTTGGGTTTGGGCCGCTGGCTCGCGCACAGCCGACCCGTCTGCGTCACATCGCCATATCGTAGGCTGGAGTCGAGGTTTTGTCAATCCCGCAGCGCAAGCCGGAAGCAGGCTGAAGCCTGTACTCAAAACTCGTTCGGAGTACAGGCTTCAGCCTGCCCACGGGTTTTTCCCATCCTCAGGTCATCCGCGTTCATCTGCGTTTGTCCGCGGCCCATTCTTCCGGAAAGATGTTCCAGCCGCGGATGAACGCAGATGAACGCGGATAAGG
>JAFGFN010000199.1 GCA_016931035.1 Candidatus Sumerlaeota bacterium | reverse complement strand
TATCGCTAAGTCAAGATACCACAAGACTCCCCGTGTGTATACTAAATAGTTATCATAATCTTAATCCACATGATGAAGGATCAAGGAGGGCAAGAACCGCGAAGGGCGCGGATGTCGAAGATCCTTCTCGGGTGCGCGGCAGGAATCGGGTCGATGCGGCTCCTCCTGCGTGCGGGATCCTGACGGAATCGCGGGCGACGCAGGCCCCTTCGTCCACGCCATGCATCCGCCCACGTCCGGGTCGCTCACTCCTCCTTCTCCCACGTTTTCCCTTCCAAATCCCGAGCCGGGTGGAGTATCCTCGGTACCGGTTCGGACATCTTGCCACAAAGGAGACCCCGTCGGATCATGCGGCGTCCCGACTCTCTTCGGATCTCACTCCCGATTCTGTGGGCGATCCTCGTCGCCGTGACGGTCTCGCCCCGACCCGCCGTCGCGAAGTCCGAGTGCGTCTCGTTTTTTCCTTTGGTCTATCGCCAGACGGAAGCCGAGCCTCGCGCGGCGAGCGAGACCCACGCGCTCTACCCGTTCTACTCCGAATCCCATTCGACGACCCAGTCGCTCAAGGGAGTGCATCCCCTCTATTCCTGGTACGTGAATCACGAGCGGGCCGTCACCGAGCTCGACGCGCTCTGGCCCCTGTTCTCATGGCGCGACCAGCGCGACCCGCACACGGGTTCGGTTTCGCGCCGCGTCGTCGCGCCCCCGTTGTGGTTCTCGAGCCTCGCCACGCGCCCCGATCAGTCCACCCGGAACTGGCAGGTGCTGTTTCCCTTCTACTACGCCGGATTGCGCGAGGATCCGCCCAAACCCGAAAAGAGCTTCGAGATCCTGTTCCCTTTCTTCTGGCGATTCGACAACCACTACATCGTTTTCCCGCTCTATTACACCGATCCGGGAGAGTCGTTCGCCGTGTGGCCGGTCTACGGCCAGTTCGACCGGCTCTTCTCGTTCGATTCGATCCGGTTCGTACTCTGGCCCTTGTGGGTCGAATCCCACCGCGGCGACGTCCACTCCTACAGCCCCGTGTGGCCGGTCTTCAACGTCGCCACGGGGAGCGAGACCGGATGGCGGCTCTGGCCGCTCGCGGGATACCGTACGGGCGAAGAGATCGGTCGTCGATTCTTCTGGCTCTGGCCGCTGGGCAACTATCGCACGTTCGAGAGAGGCGCGCTCAAGGGCGCCAAACTCAACACGTTTCTCCCCTTCTGGTTCTTCTTCACCCACGAGAAACGCGAGATCGGGTACTACTTCCCGCTCTACGGGTATAGTCGTTCGCCCCGGTTGACGACCGTTTCCTGGTTCTGGCCGATCTACTCTCACAGAGTGAGCACCGATCCGGTTTACGAAAAGACCAACGTCTTGTGGCTCCTCTGGACCCGCAAGTTCGGCCCTCGAATCCTCCAATGGGAGGCCTTCCCCTTCGCCTCGCAGCGCGAGGAGTACGCGCCCGACGGCACGACCGTCGAACGCGTGCGTCAGTCGTACCTCTGGCCCCTCATTCACTACCGCATGGACCACAAGCCCGAATACGGCTACGATTTCGTCCGGCGCTACGCCTTGCCGTTCTACACCGCGCGCGAACGGCACTACTTCGACGACGATCGCATCGAGGGCGCGTACAACCTCTGGCCTCTCGCCTCGTGGGGCAACGAGAAGGGGAGGCGCAGGCTCTCGGTCCTCAACTTCTTTCCCCACGCGGCCGGAGACGGGGTGGACCGCAACTGGGCGCCGCTGTGGACCTTCTGGTCCTCGTTCGAAGACGAGAAGACCGGCGCCTACGGACACAGTCTCTTCGGACCCGTCTGGCGCAGCTATCGCGATCCGTCGATCGACCGTACCGAGGTCAACTTCCTGTTCGTCCGGTTCACGCGCGACGGAGACGCCCGACGCCTGAGTCTGCTCGGGGGTTTTCTCCCCTTCGGGATCGGTGGGGGAGACAACGAGGCGTCGGATGGCGAGACCGACTAGCTGGCGCCACCTCTCGGGCGAGTTCGCGTACCCCCAGACCGAGCGGCCCATGGGCGTCCTGAATCGTCACCTCTTCCCGATCGTCCTCGTCTTCCTCGCCTGCTTGGCATTCTCGACCGCCTTGACGGGCGACTACTGTTACGACGACATCCCCACGATTCTCGATAACGAATTCATCGAACGGTGGGAGACGACCCGGGCCCTCGTCTCGCGCGATTTCGGCCCCGTTTTCGGCGAACTGAGCTACCGCCCCATCGCGCCGCTCACGTACTTCGCCGACGCGATCCTCTTCCATAAGATCTCGTTCTACTCGCGTCTCATCAACCTGTGCCTCCACCTCGCCGTCGGTCTCTCGCTGTTCGGCCTCTGGCGCGTCGTGTTCGATCGCAAGGGTCTGGCCTTCGCGGTCTCGGCCCTGTTCCTCGTCCACCCGGTCGTGACGGAAACGGTCGACTGCTCGGGTTTTCGCGAGGACCTTCTCGCACTGCTCTTCACGGTCTGGGCGATTCGGGCCCTCATGAGGGGAATCGCGCGCGGCTCGCTGCGATGGACCGGCGCGGCGGCGCTCCTCTGGTTCCTCGCACTCCTTTCCAAGGAACCCGCCGCGATGGCGCTCCTCTTCGCCCCCCTCGTCTTGTGGAAATGGCAGGGACGCCCCGACCGCGAGAAGTCGTCCGGACGCGCACCTCGGCTTGCGGCGGTCGGCGGCCTTTTCTTCGCCGCGGTCTTCGTTCTGTATGTCGTCCTCTACCTCTCGTTCCGCCCCGAACAACCGCGCCCCGACTGGCCGGGCGGACGCGGGCCGTTTCTCGCCTTCCTCAATTCGTGTCGCGCGTTCCTTCTCTATCTGCGTCTCTGGATGTTCCCCGTCGGATTGTCGATCGACCATCCGTTCGCCCCTTCACGGTCGTACGCCGACCCACGCCTGTGGGCGGGGCTGTTCGTTCTGACCGCCTTCGCCCTTCTCTGCGCGCGTCTCTATGTTCGCGAGAACCCTCCGGCGGGCCTGGGCGGTTTGTGGATCTGCATCGGGCTCGTTCCGGTCTCGCAGATTCTCCCGACGCCCCAAGTCGTCGCCGAACGCTATCTCTACATCCCCCACGCGGGCATGGCGCTCCTGATCGCTTCGCTCGTCTTGGGAGGAAAGAAGACGGCCGCTAACGGACCGGCGGCGGGACAAACCGCGCCTTCCGAACGTCCGACCCGAATCACAAAGGGAGAACTCGCGCGCTGGGCCGTCGTCGCCGCGCTGCTCGTCGTCTGCGTTGCGCTCACGTTCCGCCGCAACCTGGACTGGCGGGACGACGTGACCCTCAACATCCGCAGCTATGAGATCTGGAACAACGCCGAAGGCCAGGCCGCCCTGGGCGCGCTCTATGCCGGGAGAGGCGAAGAGGAACGCGCGCGCGCGATCGCCTATCTGCGCGAGGCGTTGGCGTCGCGGCCCGACCTGGCCCCCGCGCACCGCGCCCTGGGCATCCTGCTCGTCCAAGAAGGAGAGGTCGAGAAGGCGCGAATCCATCTCGAAAAGGCCGTCGAACTCGACCCCTCGGACCGCCTCAACCTTCTCGCCCTCGAACGTTTCCGGCGCGAAACGACACGAGCGCCAACCCCGTGACTACGGGAGAGGCGCTCGCGCATCCAGAGTCCTCATCCACCGGTTCTCAACCGCTCACAATGTCCTTCTCGTCTCCGCAGTGCCGACAGGAGGGCAGGAGCGTGTGGCGGGTCTGGCGACACGAGGAACACGACTCGAACAGCTTCTGTCCGCACGAGGGACAGGTATAGTCCCCCTCCCCCTCGAGCTCGGCCGGTTTGAACGACAGCCGGACCCTTCGCCCTAGCGTCTTGCGCGCCGCCTGAACGATGTGGAAGCCGCCGCGCAAGATCGGGTAGCCGCACACGGCGCACTGATTGCGCCGATAGGCCTCGCGATACCGTTTCACCAACAGATCGCGGCCCGGCGACGCGGCGGACCGCAGGAGATGGACGAGGATTCGCCACACGCCCAAGATCGCCGCCACGATGAAGATGTACTTGTAGTATTCCCTCGGGAAATGCTCGTGGATCACCACCAGGAGCTTGAAGAAGACCGCTATCGCAACCGCGTACACCAGAGGGGCGAAACCGCCCGAGCGCTTGCGAAGGAAAAGCCAGAATGCCAGCACAATCGCCGGGAGAAGAACCAGGGTCTTGAGCGCGGCGGCGCGTAAGTTCTGCTTCACTTCCGCCCGCCTCGACTCCGCCGCGGCATCTCGCCTTTTGTTCTGTATCTCGCGATCCAGCTCGCGAAGCGCGGTTTCCCCCTCGCGCAATTCCTGTTTCTTCCGCAACACGACTTCGGCCTGGTTGTTGTAGCGGTCCTGACTTTCGAGGAACGCTTTCTGAGCCCCGGCGAGCGCTTGTTGCTGTTGGGCGTCGCGCGCCTCGTTGAGCTCCATCCCCTTCTTCTGGAGCTCCGTCATCTGCTGCATGGTCTCGCGCGCCGTCTTCGCCTGGTCGCGATAGAATTCCTGACGTTCCCGTTCCGACTCGATGTCGCGTTGGATTCCCTGGACGCGGTCCTGGAGTTCCTGGCGCCGGTCGAGAAGTTCTTTACCCACGAACCGATTCTCGATTTCCGTTCGGTCCACCCTGCGGAACCGGCCGATATCGTCGAGAACGAATCCCAGAAGCCAGAACAGAAGAATGGAGAAGAGAACGCTGCCCGACCAAACGAGGACACGCAATCCGAGCGGGCTCTTGACTTTCGCGGAACTGGACATGAGGCGATTCCTTTCTATCGAGTATGGGTTTCGAGCCATTGAAACACAGGCTCGCACTCCGCCGCACTACAAACATTGCTTCCGGCGCTCTCAAAGGCCGGGGTGGGCAGGGGGGGAGAGAACCCACCCCGGAACCGGCATTCGGAATCGCCCCGACGCCGGTATCCGTGTCCATAGCGATTCTCGTGCCTGGATGGCCTGGGGCTCATCCTGTTGATTATAAATGCCTTATATCGAGATCCACGACACGAGGAGTCGCCGCAACTTCGGAGCCATTGACATTGAGTGCGAGTGGGACCTACATTGAACGCATATCCCGACCAGGAGACCGCCCCCATGCCCCTCATCGCGCAAAACGACCGCTCGTTCCTCAAAGCCCTTTCGAAGCTGGCGTTCTGCAATCCGTTCCTCCCCGAACGGATCGAATACGAGCGCGAGGCGCTCGGCGAGGCGTTCGTCGACGTTCAGAGCATCTGGAGCAAGCGGGCCGGAGAAGAGGAGAGGCGCGAACCCAACGTCGAGAAACTGATCGAGCGGGTGCAAGAGATCGCAACGCGACTTCGCGAATCGATCGCGCGCGGCGCGCGTCCCGACGACGAAGAACGCGCTCTCTTCGAGGATCTGATTCTGTTTCTGCTCTTTCATCGCTATGCGAACGAGTTCCAGCGATTGATTCTCGAGGCGCAGGAAGGGCGCTCGTCGCGCAGCCGGGTGGCGTTCTTCAGGGCGTTTCTCTCCGACTACGAGTTTTTCTTCGGCCTCCCCCTCGTGCGCGAGCGTCCAAGCGCGACCGAGACGGAATCCGGAGCGGATACGGCGGACTCGCTCCACCAGGAAGCGGCGCACGTTTTCGCCGCGTTCTTTCAGGTGCGCCGCGCGTTTCACCACATATATGAGTGCATCGTCGGCCGATCGATGCCCTTGGCGCGGCTGCGCGCCGCGATCTGGCAATCGGTCTTCACCCACGACATGCGGCGCTATCGCCGCTCGCTCTACAAGCGAATGGCCGACATGACCTGCCTCGTGACGGGTCCGTCGGGGACGGGGAAAGAGCTTGTTGCACGGGCGATCGGCCTGGCCCGCTACATCCCCTTCGACCCCGCTTCGGCCTCGTTCCAGGAGGACTTCGCCGGATCGTTCTACGCGCTCAGCGTATCGGCGCTTTCTCCCACCCTGATCGAGTCGGAACTCTTCGGACACCGCAAGGGGGCTTTCACGGGCGCCCTGCAGGACCGAGCGGGATGGTTCGAGGTTTGTCCGCCGCTGGGGACCGTCTTTCTCGACGAGGTGGGCGAGATCGATCCCGCTATCCAAGTCAAACTTCTCCGCGTGCTTCAGACGCGGTCCTTCCAGCGCTTGGGCGACTCGAAGGACCGCCGTTTCCTAGGCAAAATTATCGCGGCCACGAACCGCAATCTGGGCGAGGAAATGAGCGCCGGACGCTTCCGAGCCGATCTCTATTATCGGATCTGTTCCGACGTCATCGTCACGCCCTCGTTGCGCGAGCAACTCGACAGCTCGGACTCGGCGGGATTGGGCGACCTGCTCTACTTCATCTCGAAGCGCCTCGTTGGAGACCGGGAGGCCGCCGCCCTCGCCGCGGAAGCCGAGGACTGGATACGCCGGAATCTCGGGGACCACTACCCCTGGCCGGGCAACGTTCGCGAGCTCGAACAGTGCGTCTCGAGCATTCTCATCCGCAGGTCTTACCGACCCGCCGAGACGTCGAGTCCCACTCGGGGCGAGCGATTGGCGAAAGAAATCGAGCGGGGCAATCTGACCGCCGACGACCTTCTCAAGCACTACTGTACCCTGATTTACGCCCGCACGGGAAGTTACCAGGAAACCGCGCGGCGTCTCCAGCTGGACCATCGAACGGTCAAGAGCAAGGTCCTGCCCGATCTCCTCGAAGAGATGAAGGGGGAGTCGTAATCGCATGACCTCCAAGCCCAGATCGTTCTTGTCACGTGCATTTTGACCTTGCACCCCTTTCGCCTTTTCGGACAGAATGCTAGTTGGAAATGAGTTACGGCCCCGTTCAGCCGTGAGCGGCGGTCGTCGATACCGATACCGAGGAGTTGAAAGCCATGGTCGCCCGCTCGCAGTTCCCGCTCTTGCTGATCGCCGCTTGCGCGCTTCTCGTTCCTGGACTTCCCGTTGGAGCGCAGACCGACATCGGCCAGGAGGAAGAACGTCCTCTGCCCGCCATCAGCTACGACTACAGGGGTTATTGGTACGAATTGGAGACGCCCGAGGAGGGAGGGTCGGAGATCGTCGTCCGGAACGAACTCTCGGGCGACGAATACGAAGAAACGAAACGCAAGGACATCGAGAATATCTGGATGCCGCTGTATACCGCCTACCTGAACGGCAACTTCCAGGCCGGGCTGGTCGGCAATGCCGACGCGGGCCTCCCCCCCATCAGCGAAGAAAAGGCCCGCCGCATGGTGCTGTTCGACCCGATGGTGGCCGGCAGCATCCGCGACAATCCCAACTACCAGCATGAGGTCATACGCCAGATGGCGGAATGGAGCAGCTTCTACAGGCAGCTGGAACTGTGGAACCGCTACATCTCGGAATCGGTGATACGCGAGAGGCTGCCCGACTCCGAGAAGCCGACGTTCGATCCCTCGATCGTCAAGACCGAACTGCCCGCCGTCTACAGGGCGATGAGGACCCACGCCGACACCGTGTCGCGACAACGCGACCAGGTCTATCGCGAAATGGTGATGCAGATCGAACGCCACAAGGAGGACCACGCCCGGTTCGAAGAATGGACGGCTATGCGGGAGCGCGACATGCGCGATTTCGCCGAGAAGTGGAGTCGGCAGTTCGACGGCAGCGAGTTCCGCATCGGGAACACGCTCTACTTGGTCCGCAACATCGAGGAGAAACCCGCGACACCCGAGGAGGATACGCTTCGCGTCTATCGCGCGCCCAATTCCGTTATTCTCGACGTGGCCAAGGAGAAGAAGGTTACGCCGTTCGATCTGATCGAGAAGGACGGCTCGCTGGTGAAGCCGGAAGAATGATCCCGCGCGGGACTCTACGTCGTGAAGGAATAGCAGATCATGAGAGGGCGACCAACCGGTCGCCCTCTCTTACATAGTGGCCGTTGATCATGTCGA
This sequence comes from Candidatus Sumerlaeota bacterium, assembly GCA_016931035.1. GTDB lineage: Bacteria > Sumerlaeota > Sumerlaeia > UBA8349 > UBA8349 > JAFGFN01. The sequence goes on along the minus strand of JAFGFN010000199.1, from coordinate 10,239 downwards.
TTCCCGACATGGGGGATTTGTCCGCGGGCTGCGCTTTGAGAACCAGGAGGAAACCGTCGCCCGTCCGGACAGCGAATCCGTGGGACTTGAGAATCAGGGCCACCGTACCGGGCTCCATCCGCTCGGGCTCTGCGATCTGCGCCGCGGCCTCGGGCCAGAGCGGCTCGACCTGCAAAAGCCGCAGAGGCCCTTTCTTCGTCTCCGTCGCGGCTCCCGGCCACGGAACCGTGCCCCGCACGAGGCAGACCAGAGACTCGGTCGGGCGCGACCAGTCGATCCGACCGTCCTCTTTCTTGAGTTTCGGGGCGCGCGTGACGCGGCTCTCGTCCTGGGGACTCCCCTCCAGCACTCCGGTCTTCTCCGCTTCGTCGACGACTCGCAGGATATGGCTCGCCCCGAGAACGCTCAGCATGTTTCCGAGCGAGACAGCGTCGTCGTCTTCGAGAATCGGAACCCTTTCCTGGGAGAGAATCGCCCCGGCATCGACACCGGTCGTCAACTTGATGATCGTGACCCCGGTCTCCGTCTCTCCATTAATGATCGCCCAATTGACGGGAGCGGCTCCGCGATAGAGGGGCAGAAGGGACGGGTGCAGATTGATGCAACCGAGTCGCGGAATATCGAGCACGGCCGCGGGCAAGATCGAAAACGCGACCACCACGGCCAGATCGGCGCCGAACGATTTCAGTTCCGCGATGAACCGCTCGTCCTTCAGGTCTTCGGGTTGGAGAAGAGGCAAGCCGTGATTCAGGGCTACCTCCTTGATCGGCGGGGCCGTCACGCGCCGACCGCGCCCCGCCGGGCGATCGGGCTGAGTCACGACCGCCACGACCTCGTGGTCCGAGCGAACAAGAGACTCAAGGGTGGGCACCGCGAAGGCGGGAGTCCCCATGAAGACGATTCGCATGAAGAATTCTCTCCGATCCAGGCTCGACGATATCGAATCGCCTCCTCTGAATCAAGCACAACGGGGACCGATTCATCGATCGGAGAGCGTTCCTATGGTGTGTCGGGCGGGCGATATTGGAGGGCGGATGAGGTCGGTGCGCGAGTCGGAACGGAAAGAGTCAGTCCTCTCCGCGCTGAGGGCGAATCGGCCTGGGCGCGAGACCGGGATGCCAGGCGAAACAGTGCGAGGCGAACTGCTTGAGCGAACCGCACTTCATGACGATCGCCTCGGGGCGCAGGACGGTCGCATACATTTGGAGGAGCGAAATCGCGTCGAGGAGCGAGCGATAGCCCGACAGGCCCGACATGTCGACGTAGACTTTGGTGAAATCGAGGCCGAAATCGAGAGCCGCTCTCACGTCGAATCCGTCCAGGACCTCGAAACGGATGTGAGGATATTCCTTGCGCGCGCGCTCGATGCACTCGGGACTCACGTCGGTCCCGACGACGGTGCGGCAATGCGGTGCGATCAGGGCGGTGGTCGTCCCCCATTCGCATCCGACTTCGAGGACCGTGTCGTCCTCGTTCACCCAGAAGGGAATCGTATCGCGATACTCGCTCACGCCGCGCGTGGCGATGAATTGGGTCTGGAGCTTGAACTGTTTTTCGTTGGCCATGGCCCGTCGGTCTCTCCAGGACGGTCTCTTCTTACCACGGCCTCCTCATACCACACGGCGCGCGCGGTTGGGAGAAGAATCCGAGCGCGCGCGAAGAACGACCCCGTTTCCCTCACCTCGCCTCCTTGGGCGCGGAAGAGCGGAAGAACAGTCGGGGCAAAATGCCCCAGTGCGCGCCCTCCCCGTCTCCCTTGCTCCAAGTCGACCAGAGGGGGCCCAACAGGGGGAGACAGAACGCTCGCCGGCTGTGGCTTCCATCCCTCAGTCGATCGCCTCGATACAGGGGGGTGCACGACATAAATGGGGGTAGGTCACGCAACGTCCTCCCAGAATTGTCCGAATCGACCCGATGCGTAGCAGCTGCGCAGGGCGAGAATGGCGTTGGCTCCGCGCACGCTCTTTTGCGCCAAGTCGTCTTTTTCTTTGAACGGGTCCAAGGTTCTGCTCAATAATGCTTGTTTGACACCCGCGCGGGGCAACGGCGCCGCTAGCCGCCCCGCCTCGAAACGGAGAAGGATCGAAAATGGCCAACTTCTTTCTCGAAAAGCGCCCTATCCAGGGCACGAATCTCTCCGTCCCCTATGCGACCGTCGGGGTCATGATGTTCGGCAAGCGGACGCCCGAGCCCGAGGCCCGGCGGATCGTCGACCGCGCGCTCGACCTAGGTCTCCGCTTCTTCGACACCGCCAACGCCTACCAGGGCGGCGCCTCGGAAGAAACCCTGGGGCGAATCCTCAAGGGGCGACGCGAGAGCTGCGTGATCGCGACCAAGGTCGGCAACCGGCGCGAAGCGGGCAAACGCGAAGGCCTCTCGCGACAGACGATCCTCGACGCCATCGACGCCTCGCTTGCCCGCCTCGGGACCGACTACGTCGATATCTACTATCTCCACGCGCCGGACTACAACGCACCGATCGAGGAGACCCTCGAGGCGCTGGACCGAATCGTGCGGGCGGGCAAGGTGCGCCATCCCGCCCTGTCCAACTTCGGCGCGTGGCAGTCGCTCGAGATTCTGCATTTGTGCGAGAAGGAAGACTGGCCTCGCCCTGTCGCATCGCAAATGATCTACAACCCCCTCGTGCGACAAATCGAACACGAGCACGTCCGGTTCTGCCGACGCTACGGAATGTTTCTCACCGTCTTCAATCCTCTGGCGGCGGGACTTCTGACCGGGAAGTACGCGAACCTCGAAGACCAGACCCGTGGAAGCCGTTTCGTGGACAATCCCAACTACCAGGGGCGTTTCTGGTCCGAGCGGATGTTCCAGGGAATGCTTGGGCTGCGGCGCATCGCCGAGGAGGAGGGGATGCCCCTCACGCACCTGACCCTGGCGTGGATTCGCCAGACGGGCAACGCCGACAACATCCTTCTCGGTCCGAGCACCTACGAGCAGTTCGAGGACTGCCTCGCCGCGGGAGAGAAGACGATTTCCGCGGAGGGCATGAAGAAGATCGCGGATTTCCTTCAGGAATTCGAAGGCACCGACGCGAACTACGCGAGGTAAGAGTGGCACGGGCATCCTGCCCGTGTCTTCGTGCGCAGGCTTCGACGGAAACGAAAGCGTAGGACGACGCCGGGGATCGAAAGGATGTTCGAGATGGGCAAAAGCGAGGACACGGCGTCGGCACGCCCCATTCGCTCGTGGCTCAGGCGAAACCGGTTCGCCCTCCTGTTCTCCACCGCCATCGGACTCGTCGCCGCGTGGCTGCGCTTCAAAGCCCTCGGCTTTCAGAGTCTCTGGTTCGACGAACTGCTGACTCTCCACTACTCGTCGTGGCGGTTCTCGGTGTGGGAGACGGTCTACTACTGCGCCGTCCAGGAACACACCCCGCCTCTTCTGTATCTGATCGCCAAGGCGTGGCAGTCCGTCTCGACCCCAGGCGAATTTTCCGCGCGAATCCCGTTCGCCGTTTTCGGCGTGTCGGGGGTGGTCGCGATGTTCTTTCTCGGACGCGAGGCGTTCTCGAGACGCGTCGGCGTCTACGCGGCCATTCTCTGCGCGTTTCTTCCTTTCCACATCCGCTATTCTCAGGAGGCGCGGGCCTACTCCCTCGTGTTCCTGTTCACGGTTCTCTCCTACACGTTCCTGGCGCGTCTTGTCAGGACCGGCTCTCGGCGCGATGGTTGGTGTTTCGCACTGTCCGCGGCACCGATGCTCTACTCGCACTATTTCGGCCTCATGGTGGTCGCGTCGCAGCTCGTTTTCGCGGGTTTTCTCTTCACTTCGCGAACAAGTCGCCCCGAGCCCCGAACGATCGAGAACGTCGTTCTTGCCTTCTTCCTTGCTGCGATCCTCTACTCCCCTTGGATGCCGGCCCTGGTGCGCATCGCCGAGATCGACGACTTCTGGATTCGGCGTCCCCGGCCCGACTTCTTCATCGACTACTTCAAACAGTATATGGGCAAGGAACCCTATCTCGTCGTGGGATACGCGCTCTTGATCGCCTCCTACCTCGTCGGCGCGGGAAAGGCCGAAGCGCGCCTCCGCGACCATCGCCTGATGCTTTTCTCGTGGGTGTTTGTCGCTCTCGCGATCCCGTATGTCCGTTCCTTCGTGGCGCAGCCCAGCCTGATCTCCCGCTACTCGATCGTGATCGTTCCGGCGCTGATCCTGATGGCGTCCCAGGGGATCGCCGCGATGGCGCGTCCGGCGTTCCGCCGCTTCGTGCTCGTCACCCTCGTGGTCATGTCGCTCGTGAATCTCTTCTTCACCGACGAGGGTTACTATCATCGGATCGCGAAGGAGCCGTACCGCGAGATCGCGCAGTGGGTGATCAAGCAGGACCCCGAGGCGAAGTACCCGGTCTTCACGGATCCCGCCTTCGCCTACTACCTCGAAGACGTTCACCACGCGAATTTCGTCATTCGGCCGCCGGTGAGGTACATGGAAGGCGCGCGCCTGTGCTATCGGACCATCGTGTCGAGCGAACGGAAGGGGGGCTGGGTCCTCCGCGGACACTTCGCCATGGCGCCCGAAGCGCGCGAGTATCTCGACACCCGTCTCCGCGCGGTCAAGGACAAACGGATGAGACGAACACGATCGACCCTCTACGTGTACGATCCCACGTATGAACCCGACGCGAAAGCCATCGAACCCAAGACGGAAGAAGAGCAAGTTCCTCAAGGGGATATCGAAGACGAAGGCGAACCGTTTCGCCGTTCCCGCCCTTGACCGTTCCCGGCGTTGCGCGGGTGCGACCCGGCAAATTGAAAACGCCACCGCCGACTTTATGTCGGTGGGGGCGAGGAATCGCGACGCAAACGTTCTTCCAATTACCGGATCGCGCCCGCGTTCCGCTTCGATGCGTTACAGCTGGTCGTCGCCCGACGACGGGTCGCCTCGCCTCAGCTCGATCAGCGCGATCTCGGGCGGGCAGTTCAGGCGCAGCGGGATCGTGTGGACCCCGAAGCCCGAGTTGATGTAGAGAAGTCCTCGCCCGACCCGAACCAGACCGCGGTCGAACCGCCGTCCGTAGATCGACGGGACGATGAGCGGTCCGACGCCCGGGATTCGCCATTGGCCGCCGTGCGTGTGACCCGACAGCACGAGGTCCGCGCCGTTTCGGATCAACGGCACGGCGTTGTCGGGGCGATGGGTGAGCCCAAGGCGGAAAACCTGCTTCTCATCGTCTCCCTCGCGGTGGACCAGCGACTTCCAGTCGCGCACCCTTCGATACGGATGATCCGCGCCGACGAGCCGCAAGAACTGGCCCTTCCCGCGCTCGATATCCACCGAACGGTTGCATAGGTAATTCACGCCGTAGTATTCGAGCCAATAGGCCAGGAATTCCGGCTCGGTATAGTAGTCGTGATTGCCGTGGACCGACCACGTCCCGAGCGGCGGTTGAAGGCGCGAGAAGATCTCGACCGACTCGCGATAGAGGTTGTCGCTCGCCGTGTAATCGCCCGTGATGAGCGCGATGTCGGGTTTCAGATCGATCGCGCGGTCGATCACGTGGTGGTGATACCTCGGCGAGAGGTATTCGCCGAAATGCATGTCGGAGAGCTGCACGAGACGCAAGCCGTCAAGCGCCGGCGGCAAATCCGGAAACCGGAGCGTCATCTCGACGATCTCGAGCCGATGGCTCTGATTGATAAACGAGAACGGCACGCTGTGGAATATCCGCGTCCGGATCGGATGCGGGCGGATCCGAACCGTCTTGCGCCGCAGTTTGGGAGGAGGAGGCGCGCCGGGCCGAAGGACCGGCTCGGGCGCGTCGCGCATCTCGCGGTATCCCGCCCAATCCGAAGGCGAGGGGTGGAAACGCGCGTGGCGCCTGCGCACGGAAACCAGGTTCTCGATCCTGGGCGGACGAAACGTTCGATAAATGCGCCACGCCTGGAACCCCAGAGCCGCGAGCCAAATCGCGCTCACCGTCGCGACGACACTCGCCGCAAGAGGCGACGCGGGACGCACCGTCAGGATCTGTTGGGCCCAATCGCTCTCCAGGTGCGCGACGAAAGCGAACGGAATGAAGAACAGAAACAGAAGCGCGTCGAACAACTTGAGAAAGGACTTGAATAGAGAGCGCTCAAAACTGCAGATCACAATGTTGTAGAAGGCGAAGAACAGCCAGACGCACGCGCCCGCGATCGCGAACGCGGCCAACGAGGATCGGAGGGGATACTCGAACACGGCGGAGTCCTTCACGCTTTGCGACGGCGTTGCCTGCCCCGGCCTTCAGGCCTGAACCCGAACTCGCGGAGCGCGTCTTCGTTCTTGCGCCAATTCTTTCGCACCTTGACCCGGAGCTCGAGAAAGACCGGGTGCCCGCACAGCTGCTCGATGTCGGGGCGCGCTTCGCTCCCGATCTTCTTGAGCATCGCTCCGCCCGCCCCGATCAGGATCGGTTTCTGAGATTCGTGCTCGACGTGGATCGTCACGCAGACGAAATGCTTGGCCCCTTCTCGCTCGCGGAACTCTTCCGTGCGGGTCGCAACGGCATAGGGGATTTCCTGCGCCGTATGGGCCAGCACTTTCTCGCGTACGATCTCGGCGGCCAGAAACCGCAAATCGCGATCCGTCATCTGCTCGGGATCGTACAGCGGCGGTCCCTCGGGCAGGAGGAAGCGGGTCGCCTCGATGAGCGAGTCCAGGCCCGTTCGCTCGAGGGCCGAGACGCGGAACACGCCCGCATACTCCACGCCGTCCGCCGCCGCCGCGGCCGCGTGGAGTTCCTTCTCCGTCGCCTTCGACTCATCCAACAAGTCGCACTTGTTCACAACCAGGAACACGGGCCGTCTGCACCGGGCCAGCGCCTCCGCGGCCGCGGGCGGGAGGGGAACGTTGGCGCGCTCCGGCTCGATCATGCGATAGACCACGTCGACGCCGCGCAGCGCTTCGAGCGCGCGGTCGCGCAGGTACTCGTTGAACCGGTCGTGCGGCTCCATCACCCCCGGCGTGTCGACAAAGACGATCTGGCACGTCTCGTCCGTACGGATGCCGAAGATTCGGTCGCGCGTGGTTTGCGGCTTGGGTGAAACGATGGCCACCTTGAAGTCGAGCAGAGCGTTGAGCAGGGTGGATTTCCCGACGTTCGGTTCGCCGAGAAGGGCGACGAAACCCGATCGAAACGATTCGGACGGAGCGGAGAGACTCGGGGGAGCGGCTTCGTTCAACGCGCGTCTCCTTCATCCTCGAACGCGACGACGGCATCGATTCGAAAATCGCTCAGACGCTGGAACGCGCGTTGCGGGTAGTACGTCTCGCGGGTGACGATGCGGTCGACCACACTCAAGCCGTGGGGTTCGCGCAGCACGATTCGAGAGCCGCCCTCCGCCTCCTCGATCCGATGGATCGGGTAGACGTGCGAAACCTTGGGATCGTGTTTCACGACGATCCAACCGCTCTCCGAGACGCCGAAGGGGGGAAGATGAGTCGCGGTTTCGAAGACGCCGCGCGCGGCGCCGTCTACGGGTTCGTCGCGCGCCGACACGATCCGGCCGGTCCACGCCTCGCATTCGGAAGAAAGACGGAACTCCCCTTGGGCGATCTCGCGTCCGCCGACCAAGATGGCGCGAACAATCCGCCCTCCTCGTTCGGCGACGAATCCCAGCCGGCCATCGCACACGAGTCCGTCGTCCGTCTCGATCCGCCCGGGCGGGTCGCCGAGCGCCAGAACGATCAGATGGCTCGCGGCTCCCATCCTCACGCGGACGGCGAGGGCCGCGTCGTCGGCTTTCACACCGACGCTTTCGACCGATTCGACCCACGGTCCCTCGGCGAAGGGCTCGATGACGTTGACAAAGACGCTGTCCAACGGCGCGGCGCCTTCCCGACGAAACGAAAGCCGGGGCATTCGGCGCCCGCCGGCGCTCGAGGAGTCCCGGCCGTGGTCTGTCCGCCGCGGCGAGGGCACCTGGCAGAGCGTCACGCTCGTCGCGTCGCCTCCCACGGCGTGAATCCGCACCCCAAGATCGGAACGGTCCGCGTCGCGGAAGGTCACGCTGTACGCCGTCGTGGCAAAACCCTGACGCACGTCGGACTCGACGTCCCACGGAGTCTGAAAGACGGGCGAGGGCGCGGCGCACAGAGGAATGTCCGCTTCGGCGCGCATGTCGTTTGTAGCCGAGCCGTGAAGAACGTAATCGTGTCGCTGTCCGCCGTGGACCGTGAGAACATCGAGAAGATAGGGCCGGTCGGGCTCGGCTTCCACCAGAACGACAATCCGCCGCATCTCGGCCCCGGCGACGCCCGAACGCGGAGGGCCGCGGACACAGATCGCCGAGAGATATCCCGCTCGCGAGACGATCCACTCGACCCGCCCCGGCTCATCCCCCGTTCCCCGGCCGTCCCCAACGCCATCGACGATCGCCGTGTTGTGAGCGACTGCGCTCCGAACCCAGTCCCCGAGAGGGCCTCGGACGGCTCCGATATCGGAAAGCATCTCGCGCCCGAAAGCGAAGAGCGCCAGGCTGAGGGAGTCCGAGTGACGACCCGGATCCCCCGTTCGCGAGAAGTTCACATTCGCCTGGAGGAAATTCGGACCGGTTCCGCTCCGCAGGACGGCGTGGCCCGCCCCTCCGAGCAGAGCGATGCTGGTTCCGATGTCGGCGATGCGGGGATCCATCGCGTCGGTCGCCGGCCCATATGTTTCTCCCAACGGGAAAAGACCGGTTGGCAGATTGATATCGAGCCACGGATTCCGTTCGAGAAGATCGAGAAGGGGGAAGTCCGCGCGAAAGTCGTCGTCTCCGTAATTCTCGAAACGACGAGGCGGGAGATCGGTCCCCGGAGGATCGCTGTAGCCTTTCAAGCACCGGATCGCAAGCGCCAGGTCGTGACTCAGCGAAGAACGAGACCCCGGCACTTCGCCCGGAAGAGTCGCGTCGTAGTGGAATCGCCCCATGAGATCGCGCGCCCGGTCGAACGCCCAGTGAATGCATCGCGGATCGCCGAGGACGCGCCCGATTCGGGCGACGGCGAGGACGTCGACCGCATCGCGCTCCGCGGACGAGAGAGGCTCGTATCGTCCCACACCGGCCTCCGCATCCATTCGCAGAGTGGCCATCCGGAGCAGTAGGTCCTTTTCGATCCGTCCCGCTGCGTCGTATCCGCGTTCGTGCGAGAGAATCTCGAACTCGCCGCCGGGTCGAACCAGGTCGTAGGCCAGGGGTAGAAGCGGGGACACCCATGGACGGCGCGCAAGACCGGAAGCGTGTGCCGCGCGAGGTTGCGGAGGCATCCCCCTCTCGCCGTGTCGCTCCGGAACGCGCGGCGTCGGCGATGCCGCGGTCCTCATGGAATCCGCGCGGGAAGGAGAGAGTCCCGCCAATCGGTCGAACAAGAGAACGGCGCGACGCGCGTATTCCTTCTCGCCCGTCGAACGATAGAGAAGCGCGAGATTGTAGATCGAGTTCTCGACCCGAGTTCGTCGCTCGGGATCGAGGCCGACGAGTTCCGCCCCGTCCATATCCGCCACGCGCTCGACTTCTCGCTTCAGGCTGTCCACGTCGATCGAGACGGCCGGAAGAGGTAAGACGGAACGAATCGAAGCCGAGCTCGGCTCCGTCGAGGGAATATCGGATTGCGCCCCTGGAACCGGCGCGGAGGAAACAAGCAGGACGAACGAGAGGCATGCGATGCGTCCGATTCTCAAACAGTGTGTCTCCTTTCGGCTCCAGCCGAAGACGCGCGATGCGCCCCTGCCGGATCTCTCCTGGAAGAATACCAGCCCGGGGGCGAAGGATCAACCGGCGGCTTGCCGAAGGCGCTTTGGCGCATGGGGACGGTCGGCGCTCGGGTGCAACCCGTTATCTTGGGAGGAACGTCTTGGACGTTTCTCTTCGCCGCTGCTCCTTCTTCTCCACCGCCCTCTCTTCGCCACCGCCCACTCTCCGCCACCGCCCTCTCTTCGCCACCACCGACTTCATGTCGGTGGGGCGATGGTTCTGCTCCAGCTACGGCATCCCTTTCATCTCTCCCCCCTTCCCGCGCCGGTTGACGGCCTCGGGCCGTCAACCGGCGCGGGAAGGGGGGACAAGAGGGCTAACACACCTCGGCTCTGGAGCATAATCGCCGTTCCACCGGCATGAAGCCACCACCGTTCGGCGGTTTGCGAGCCTGAAAGGTTCACCTACCGAAGGTCGGGGCAACGCCCTGGTGAAGGGGCATTTCCGTATCTCTCTCAGCCCTGTAAGGGCGTTCTAACGCAAGGACGACAGCGCCCGGCGC
>JAFGFN010000198.1 GCA_016931035.1 Candidatus Sumerlaeota bacterium | reverse complement strand
GCGCCGGGCGCTGTCGTCCTTGCGTTAGAACGCCCTTACAGGGCTGAGAGAGATACGGAAATGCCCCTTCACCAGGGCGTTGCCCCGGCCTTTAGTAGGTGAGCCTTTCAGGCTCGCAAACCGCCGAACGGCGGTGGAGGCCGGTGGGTCGGAGCGACAGCGAATGACATGGAAAACGCCGCGATTCCCGAGGCTCTCGCGTCGCGCGTGGTTTCGCGTGGCGCTCATCGCGTGTGTCGCCGCGCTCGCGGCGCTCGTCGCCTTTGCGGCGGCGGAGCTCGCGGCCCGGCGCTACATGAAAGACTGTTGGGGGTTCTTCGGCCCCGATCCCGTTCTCGGGTGGTCGTTTCATCCCGGTCGCCAAGCCAACGCCCTGTTCGCGTCGGGAAACGGGAAGGTGCGCAAGGTTCCTATCCGAATCAACTCGCACGGGTTGCGCGACCGCGAGATCCCGTACGACAAGTCCCCCGACGCGTTCCGAATACTCTGCATCGGCGACTCGTACGTCGAAGCCTTCCAGGTCCCGCTCGAAGACGTGTTCACGAAGCGACTGGAACGCGCGCTGGAAGAGACCCGAGGCGGCGACGCATCGGCGGCGACGAGGTATGAGGTCGTCAGCGCGGGAAACGGCAACTACGGCACGGACCAGGAACTGCTCTTCTACGAGAACGAGGGGCGCAAGTATCGTCCCGACGCGGTGATTCTCTTCTTCTTTCCTCTCAACGATTTCTCCGACAACGTCGCAGAACTGAACGACCGCGCCTACTTCGCCAAGACGTTCTACGCTCTCGATCCGGACGGCGGCGTACGCCCCTCGGCCGAGCCCGTCATGCCGCCGTTGTCCGAGCGCACGCAACGCGCCAACGTGTGGGGGCGTTTTGCCCGGCGCTGGCAATCGTACCTCTTCGCGACGTTCTATGTCCGCGCCTACGCCCCTCGGACCGCCGGCGTCTTGGAAGATTTGGGCCTGATTCCTCGCGCGTTGAGCAAGACGCCCGACGGGTACTATACGCTTTGGGATATTGATCGCCGTCCCCTGTCGCCCGAGTGGCGAAACGCGGTCGATGTGACCCGGGGGCTTGTGGCCGAAATGAAACGCCGCGTCGAGCAGGACGGCGCGCGATTCCGGGCCGTGGTCATTCCCTTCGCGGAAGTGCTCACCGATTGCTTTCCCGACGAGACACGCCGACTCTGGCCGCATTTCCAAAGACCCGACATGGACCCGACTCAGTCCGAGCGCTTGGCGCGCGAGATGTTCCGCGCCGTGGGTGCGCCGACGCTCGATCTGGCTCCCGCGTTCGAGAAGGCGATCCGCGAAACGGGCGAGTCCACCTATGTCCTCCCCGACGGTCACCTCTCCGAGTTCGGACACCGGGTCGTGGCCCAAGCCCTGTTGGATTTCCTGAGAGACCTGGGCGACGTCCCAAGCTCGGCGTCTCTCCGGCCCGCCGCCTCGGCGCCGACCGACGCCCTGGCGTCGGCCGAACCCACGACATGGGTGTCGCCGGAACCGCTTGAAACGGACTCCGGGGGCAACGACGGCGCGCTCTCGTTCGACGTCCCTCCCCTCGGTCTCGACGACGCGGCGCAACGCATCGAACGGGTTCGCGATCTCCTCGGCGACGCGCCCTCGACCCCTTCGCTCTCCGCACAGGAGGAAGCGGCCGGGCTCGCCACTCGCTGCGCGCTCTATATGGAATTGATCGCGGAGAACCGGAACGGCCGCAGTCCGTACAAGTGGCGAAGGATCGGCAAGCCGAAACGCATTCCCTCCGGTCCCGCGACGATCCGGGAATTCAAGATCGCGGCGCCGATCGGGGGAGCGACGGCGATCCGCTTGAGGGCGCTCTATCGCGACGTGCAAGTCGAGCAGATCGTGGTGCAGAACGCTTCGGGCGAAAGCCGGACGATCCCGCTCGACCGATGGATTCGCGCCCGGCTGCCTCGAGGCGAGACGATCCTTCTCGATCTTCCGACGGAAGTGTCGCGGGTTTTCGCCACCTGTCGTCACGAAGACACGCGCCTGCCCCGGCTAGGGATCGAGATCGGCGTGCCCGAGGAGCCCGACTACGCGCGCGAGATCGCCTTCCTGTGCCACCGCGTCGCCGAAGGGATTGAAACGGGCGACTGGGACCTCTGCCGCGATGCCGTCTCGACGGCCCTGAACCGCTTGTCCGAGTTCCGCGCGGACCCGTCGGCAAAACGCTAGCGCCAGCAAGGAGGCCGTTCTCATGAGCGAGATGCAGGGAGTGATTTGCGCGCATCTTCTCGATGGCCGGGGCGGAGGTCGAGAACTGACGTGGCCGGAAGTCCTGGACTGGCAACCCGAGAACGGAACCTTGTGGGTGCACCTGGATCGCACGGGCCCGACCGCGCAGCACTGGCTCGCCGACGAGGCCGGCCTCGATCCGCTCGCGTGCGAGGCGCTGTTGGCCGAGGAGACGCGTCCGCGCAGCACCCTGATCGGCGAGGGACTCCTGGTCATTCTGCGAGGCGTCAATCTCGACCCGGGCGCCGACCCCGAAGACATGGTCTCGATCCGGATGTGGATCGAGGCGAATCGGATCGTGACGCTTCGTCAGCGGCGTCTGATGGCCGCGCAGGACACTCGCGAAGCCCTGAACCAAGGACGCGGGCCGCGCGACGCGGGCGACTTCCTGGTCGAGATCGCCACCCGCCTGATCGAGCGGATGGAGCCCGTCCTGGAAGACCTCGACGACGCGGTCGATTCGATCGAAGACGAAATCCTCCAAACGCCCAACTATCAACTGCGCACGCGGCTCTCGACGTTGCGGCGCCAGGCGATCGGCCTGCGCCGCCACATCGCGCCGCAGCGCGAAGTGCTGTCGCGTCTTCAGGTCGAGCCGGTCCCGTGGTTCGACAACTTGCACCGCGCCCGCCTGAGAGAAGTCGCCGATCGGGTGACGCGCTACGTCGAGGACCTGGACGCGGCGCGCGAACGGGCGGCGGTGACCCAGGAGGAGCTGGCCGGCCGGTTGGCGGAACAGATGAACCGGACCATGTACACGCTGTCGCTTGTCGCGGCGATATTCCTTCCGCTCGGCCTGATCACCGGCCTGTTGGGAATCAACGTCGGAGGAATTCCGGGCGCCGAGGTCAAGTGGGCGTTCTCGGCGGTGTGCGGACTCCTCGTCGTTCTCGCCGCTCTGCAAATGTGGCTGTTTCACAAGAAGCGCTGGCTCTGACGAGAATCCAAAGACTCGCGGTGAAGAAGACCGGGGATTCGCCGTCCGAACGGCGAATCCCCGGTCTCGATGTGCGAGATTCCACTGTCCGAGCGGGCCGGTTTCTGGCATATTCCGGTGGTTGCGTCGACTGTCGACGCCTCTGCCGAGCCCGTCGAGGCGCTTTCGACGCTGCGCCCGAGCCTCGCGTCCGAGAAGTGGAGAACGCACGACACCATGACTGGCGATTCTCGCTCGCCTCGCCCGAATTCGAACCGCCCTGGACCCGCCGCGCTCGGCCGCCTTGTCGTCGCGATCGCGGTTGTGTTGGTCTGGGTCTCTCCGACGCAGGCGCAGGACGGACCCCTGACCATCCACCTCGCCGACGGACGAAACGTCGCCTGTCCGGTTCAGTCTATCGGGACGGAACGTTACGTTTCGGTGTCGAACGTGAACGATCTGCTCCGCATCCTCGATCCGAGCGCCGCGACGCAGTGGAACGCCTCGACGGGGGTTTACCGCGCCCAGGCGGCGGGATGCGACTTCTCGTTGTATCAGCGTCAGGCGATGCTGTTGTGCAACAACGCCATCATCCAGGTGCGCCTCCCTCTTCTCGCCGCTCGAGGAACGGTGTTCATCCCACTCGATTCGCTCGCGCGAGTTCTCAAGTATTTCGAAGGCGTCGAGGCCGAAATCCCGCGCCTCGAATCCCGTGTCCCAGGGACAACCTACAGCGCGCCCGACCCGGCAAACGGATTTCCCCAGGCCGTCGACTCGACCCAAGTGGTCCCGTCCGATTTCGCCGAGTCGGTTCAGGAAGTCGTGGACGCGACGACCCCCGCGGAAGCGGAAGACGCCGCCCATCTCGCTCGGGACTTGGACCGCGCGGTCGGACTCCTGACGGGGAGAACGACCGTCGTGATCGACCCCGAGCCGGCCGACCTGACGCCGATGGATTGGGCGGCGGAAGGCGCGCCCGCTCAAGGGGGCGGCGCGGGCGCGGGTCCGTCGGGTTCCGACCTCACGCTACGGGTCGCTCGCAGGTGCCGGGAGATTCTGGCCTCCAATCCGGCATTCCAGGTCGTGCTCACGCGCGACTCCGATACCGAGAAGGCATCGATGGATAAACGCATTCAAATCGCCAACATCTCTCGGCCGCGCGCGCTCGTTTGCCTGAGAGTGGATGGTTCGGGTTTCAAGGCGCCGGGAGGGTACCGGCTCTACACCGTCCACGAGGCGGTCGATCCCTCGGCGCCCGACGCCGCGACGCGAGACTCGTTGGGCAAGACGGCGGCCGCCGAGGCGGCGTACGTCCCCTACGAGAACGCCGGTTTGCTCCTGGCGAGACTCCTGGACGAAGAGATGGTGCGCGGCGGACTGGTGCGAGGTCTGGGCGGACTCCGTCTCGCTCCGTTCTATGTTCCCAAGCGCGTCGCCGCGCCCTCGGTCACGGTTTCGCTCGGATACTTGAGCAACGAGGCCGACTCCGCGCGTTTCGGCGAGGCGGCCTACGTCGAAGCCGCCGCCGCGAGTCTGGCCCAGGGACTCCTGCGATTCGGCCATTGGCTCGACAGTGGGTTCCGACCGGAGGCGATCGAATGACTTCGGAACGCGACCTCCTCGCTCGCGACAAAGCGGCCTTCGCGCCCCGCCAGGCGCCCGCTTCGGGTTCGTCCAAGGCGCTGTTCGTCGTGTGTTTTCTCTTGGGCGTCGTGGCGTTCGCCGGCGGCGTCGCGTTTCTTGCGCTCTGGTTCGGACGCCCCGCCGATGCGCCCTTCGGCGGAATCTTGGGGGCTTCGGACGCGGCGGGCGGCGCCGCGCGGCTCGCTCGAGGGGCCGCGGGGGGCGACCGGGTCTATACCGCGCCCGAGACGCTCGAAGTGCGCGTCCTTTTCACCGCCGACGGTCTGACCCTCACACCGCAGGTCATCAGACTGCCCAAACCCCTCCTCGACGCCAACGCCCGTCTGCGCTTCGTCATGACCGAACTTCTCCGCGGCCCTTCGACCGACCTCCTGTCGTCGGCCGTCCCGTCGGGCGTCGAGCTTCTCGGCGCCTACATCGTCGGCGACACGGCGATCGTCGACCTCTCGGCCCCTCTGAAAGAGAAACGCCTCGGCGGACCGATGGCCGAGATGCTCTGCGCCTACGCCATCGTCAACACGGTTCTCGAAAACGTCGATTCGGTCGTTCGGGTGAGGATTCTCGTTCAGGGCCGATCGGTCGAGACTCTGTGGAGCGACGTAGACCTCTCCGCTCCCCTCGGCGCGAACCTCGCGCTTCTAAGGTTCTGAAAAAGACTCTGCGGTACTCGGCCCCCTGGTCCCACTACGGCGGAATCGGGTCTCGAGGCCTCTTCATTGGGATTCTCAGGATGGACGTGTCGCAGGTATTCCATGCGGCGACGGACCTCGAAGACGTATGGTCCGAATGCCGCCGCGAAACGTTGCGTATCGGGTCTGAGATTCCGACCGCCACACCGGAACGATTCTAACCCGATTGCCGAATCGTCACCGAGCCCATAGCCGTAGGCATCAACTGGGAGATACGGGTCTCCGTATCAGTCGCTTACCGTTTACGGCCGAGCGGCAATCCGGTGACGCGAATCCGCGTCTTGTCGACCACGCAGATCGACTTGCCCAAAACGTCGACCGAAACCGTTTCCAGCACCCTGCGAAGCAGATCGCACATCTCGCGATCGGAGTAGTTCCCGCCGCGAAAGAGAATTACCCCGGGTTTCTCGGCGGAGCCAAGCGCCAGTAGACGAGGGAAATCCAGATCGGCCGTGATAATTGTCCGGTCTTCGGTGCGCGCGATCTCGATCGGTTCCGTATCCGATGCACGGTCCTTGCCGATTCGGAAAGCATGGACGCCTTCGTGTCCGCGGGCCTTCAGCACGTCGAGCAACAGGAAGGACACGGGCATATCGAGGAGGAATCTCATCTGGAGAACTCGAAGACTTGTTCGTCGGCGAGCGACGCGGCATAGTTCAGAGCCTCGTCGATATCGCCGGATTCCAGGTAGGGGTAGGCTTTGAGAATGGACTCGCGTGTTTCGCCCGAAGCCAACAAGCCAAGCAGCCGAGATACGGGAAAACGCAGCCCGCGAAACGTCGGTTTGCCTCCGCAGACATCCGGGTTGACCGTAATACGTTGGAACGTCATGACGAACACCTCCCGCAAACTCATTCAAAATCGCACGGAGCATCGCGCGCGGTCAAGCCGAAACAAGTTCGAAGAAACGAGTGCGAGTCGAGTAAGCAAGCGCGTCGATTCGTCCGGTCCACGAGTCCTTTTCTCGGCGAGTCAACTCACCACAACCACAGCCGCGCCGGTCAGACGGCCCGCGCGCAGATCGTCGAGCGCGTCGTTCGTCTTTTCCAGTGGATAGGGATGGACCTCGGTCTCGATCGGAACCTGAGGCGCGAGAGCCAGAAACTCCTCGCCGTCGCGCCGCGTGAGGTTGGCGACCGAACGCACCTGGCGCTCGCCCCAGAGAATCGAGTAGGGGAAGGACGGGATGTCGCTCATGTGAATCCCGGCGCAGACGACCACGCCGCCGCGTCGCAGGGCCTTGAGCGCCGCCGGGACCAGCTCGCCGACCGGCGCGAAGAGGATCGCGGCGTCGAGCTCCTCGGGCGGCGTCTCGTCGCTCGATCCCACCCACACGGCGCCGAGTCGGCGCGCGAACGCCTGGCCCTCGGCGTCGCCCGGACGAGTGAACGCATAGACTTCGCGCCCTTGGTGGCGGGCCACCTGGATCAGGATGTGCGCCGCCGCGCCGAAACCGTAGAACCCGAGCCGCCGGCCTTCGCCCGCCAGGCGCAGCGAACGGTACCCGATCAGGCCCGCGCACAACAGCGGCGCGGCCTGAAGATCGGGGTAGTTCTCGGGAACGGGGAAACAGAACCGCGCGTCGGCCGCGCACCGCTCGGCGAATCCTCCGTCGATCTGGTATCCCGTGTACCGCGCCTCGCCGCAGAGGTTTTCCTGTCCCGCGCGGCAATAGGCGCACTCGCCGCAGCTCCAGCCGAGCCACGGCGCCCCGACGCGGTCGCCCGCGGCGAATCCCTCGACTTCGGCGCCCGTCTCGATCGCCTCGCCCACGATCTGATGTCCCGGCACGAGGGGAAGAACCGGCTCGGTCAGGTCGCCGTCCACCACGTGCAGGTCGGTGCGACAGACCCCGCACGCGCGGACGCGGATAAGGACTTGTCCTGGGGTGGGACGAGGTTCGGGAATCTCCTTCATCGCGAGAGGAGTTCGTTGTTTTTCGAGAACCATGGCGCGCATATCGTGTTTCCTCGCTGGGTGGGGGTGCGATTCATCCTACCGCAAAACGGCTCGGGTGTGAATTCTCATCGCAAGCGGTTGCGAGTGCAATCCGGCGATCTGCAAACGGCCCTGTTCCGGGTCTGTCGCGGGCGACGCGGAATTGCCGTCGGTAGATTCTCATTAGCACCGGGTTTCAACCCGGTGAACCGGCACGAACAAAGAAAGGGAACCGTTTCAACGGTTTTCGTGCGGTCCAAAACCGTCGAAACGGTTTCGGGGTCTCGCCCCGATACCCACACCGGGTTGAAACCCGGTGCTAATGAGAGGCGAAGATTCGTCCCTTCCCAACGCCGGACATCCTGTTCTCGGATCGCCGCGTTGCACGCCGGGACGGGCGAAAAGGCGTTGCGCGTCGGGGCGGGTCGTTGTAGTCTCCCCCCGTGAAACCCGAATAGGAGAGGAGCCCGACACGGATGAAGGTACTCGTTATCGGAGGCGGAGGGAGAGAACACGCCATCGCGTGGAAGTTGGCCCAGTCGCCGCGCGTCGAAAAAGTGTTCTGCGCGCCGGGCAACCCGGGCATCGCGCGCGTGGCCGAGTGCGTCGGTGTCGAAGTCGGGGGCGATTTCGCGGCGGTGCGGACGTGGGCGAAGGACCACGCGATCGACCTCACGATCGTCGGCCCCGAAGCGCCGCTGGTCGACGGGATCGTCGACGCGTTCGAGGCCGACGGACTCAAGGTGTGCGGTCCTTCGCGCGCCGCGGCGCAGATGGAGGGGAGCAAGATCTTCGCCAAGGACTTCATGCTCGAAGCGGGAATTCCGACCGGCGCGGCACAGTATTTCACCCAGAGCGCCCCGGCCATCGAGTATCTCGAGACGCTTTCCGCGCCCTACGTCATCAAGGCCTCGGGTCTCGCGGCGGGCAAGGGCGCCGTGGTCGCCCACTCGCTCGACGAAGCGCGGGACACCGTGCGCCAAATGCTGGACGAGCGGGTTTTCGGAGAGGCGGGGGAGCGCGTTCTGATCGAAGAGTTCCTCGAAGGCGAGGAAGCCTCGATGCTGGCGTTCACCGACGGCACGACGGTTCTTCCCATGTCCTCGGCGCAGGATCACAAACCGATCTTCGACGGCGATAAGGGGCCCAACACGGGCGGCATGGGGGCGTACTCGCCCGCGCCGGTCGTCACGCCCGAGCTGGAGAAAGAGATCTTCGACACGATCCTCCAGCCCACGGTCGACGGCCTGCGCAAGCGCGGCATCCTCTACAAGGGCATCCTCTATGCCGGACTCATGATCGGGCGCGACGGACGGCCCCGCGTGGTCGAGTTCAACTGCCGCTTCGGCGATCCCGAAACGCAGCCCCTCCTGATGCGGCTCGACACCGACCTGGCCGAAGTCGCCCTGGCGATCGCCGAGGAGCGGCTCGGCGAAATCGAGCTCCGCTGGCGACCGGGCGCGTCGGTTTGCGTCGTGCTGGCCTCGGGCGGGTATCCCGGCTCCTACGAGAAGGGCAAGGAGATCGAGGGACTGGACAAGGTCCGAGAAGACGACTCGATCGCCGTCTTCCACGCCGGAACCGCGATGCGCGACGGGCGCGTCGTGACTAGCGGCGGGCGCGTCCTCGGCGTCACCGCCCTCGCGCCGACGGTTCGCGAGGCGATCGATCGCGCCTATACGATCTGCGGCCGCATCCGATTCGACGGCGTCCAATTCCGGCGCGACATCGGGAAAAAAGCGCTCGACCGCTTGGCGAGTTGAAGGGGCTGCGACCCGCCATTTTGAGAACGCCACCGCCGACTTCACGTCGGTGGGGGCGAGGAATCGCGGTGCAAAACCCCCTTTCAAAATGGCGGGGCGCATTCAGTTGAACGCGGCTTTGAGTGGACGATGATGTCAGGGATGCGTCGGGCTGGTGGTCGCGTCTTCGGACGACGGGGGCGCGATCTGGAGAACGCTTTCGCCCGGCTTGATGAGGTCGAGCCGTTCCCGCGCCTCTTTTTCGACTTCGAATCCGCCCCGCGCGAGCTCTTCCTGTTGGCGTTCGAGACGTTTCACGTCCTGACGCAACCGTTCGTTGCTTTCGCGCGCCGCATTGCGCTCGGAGTGGCTGTCGACGTACTCGGCGATCGAACGGAAATGAAGCACGCACCATCCGGCGATGACGATTAGGAAAACGACGCCCCAGGCCAGGAAGGCCCGGTGCGCCCAAATGAAGTTCTTGAAGAGACGAGCCAACATCGGGTGACCGATCGGACGAACGGGAGAGGATGAGAGCAACGCGCAGGCGCCTTGGCTGAGCGCCACCCGACCCCGTTACCATGCCCCCTTGCGGCGGTCCAAGTCAAGACCGATCGGCTTCTCTCCGCCGGGTCGGGACCTTGCCGGGGGATTTCCGAATTGACATAGCCGAAAGCCAAGCCATAATGGGTTGCGCGTGCTCGCCTGGCGCCGCGACGCGCCAAGCCGTTCCCCAGTCCCAGCTCGTGCCGCAGGTGCGCCCCATGTACAAGGACTTCTTCGGTCTTCGCGAAGCGCCGTTCAGCCTCACGCCCGATCCCCGCTTTCTCTACATGAGCCAGCGCCATCGAGAGGCCCTGGCCGCCTTGGTCTACGGGATACGCGACGCCAAGGGCTTCATCCTTCTCACCGGCGAAATCGGCTCGGGCAAAACCACGCTGTGTCGCGCGTTTCTCAAGGACCTGAACGCCGAGGCGACCAACGTCGCCCTGATTCTCAACTCGTTCCTCAGCGAACCCGAGCTCCTTCAGAGCATCAACCAGGAACTCGGAATCCCGGTGGCCGAAGACCAGGGCAAACGCGAGTCGATCGACTCGCTCAACCGCTTCCTTATCGAAGAAAACGCCAAGGGCAAGACCACCATTCTCATCGTCGACGAGGCGCAAAACCTCGCCCCCGCCGTGCTCGAGCAGATCCGGATGCTCAGCAATCTCGAAACCGAGAAGGCCAAACTCATCCAGATCGTTCTGATCGGCCAGCCCGAACTGCTCGACATCCTCGCCCGGCCCGAACTCGAACAGCTCAATCAGCGAATCACCGTGCGATGCCACATCACGCCGCTCAACAAGCGCGAGATCTACCACTACATCCGACATCGCCTCCACGTCGCGGGAGCCAAACTCAGCATCTCGCTCACGCCGCCCGCGCTCAACCGCGTCTACCATTACTCGCGCGGCATCCCGCGCAAGATCAACCTGCTGTGCGACCGTGCGCTCCTCGCGGCCTACGTGGCGGGAGTCGTGCAGATCGACGCCAAGATCGTCGCCTTGGCCGAAAACGAGATCCGCAACCTGGGCGGCGGGCACGCCGTTCGTCGTCTGACGCCCAATCCCGACGCGTTCATGCGATTCTCTCTGGCCACGTCCGTGATCCTGGTCAGCCTGGCCGCTTGCGCCTGGGCGGTCAGCCTCGCTTTCTCGCGAGTCAGCCAGCCCCCGCCCCCAGCCGGCTACGGACTGACCGACGCCGCTCCCGCCCTTCCCATCCGTCGTCCCGACGCAACGACCACCGCCACGCTGGCGGGCTCGGGCCGATCGACGCGGGATTCGACCGACGCTCCCCAAGGTCCCTGGCGCTACGAAGGCGGCCATGTTCGGATCGAGGATCCCGACTACGCTCGCGTCGCGTCGCTCCTGACCTTGGCTAGCCTTTGGAAGTTCCCGTTCGAAGTGCAGTTCTTCAACTCCCAGGACAAGAAAACGGTCCTGGGACTCAACATGATGCGCGTCCTGAGCAAATCCCCCATGGCGTTCCATTCGTTCGGCGCCGAACGCGATCTGCGCGGCGCCCTGTCGCTGAACCTGCCCCTGTTGCTCGACGTCGAGTCGCCCTCGACGGCGACTCTGGCGAGTGCGGACCCCGCGACAAGCCTCTCGGCCGCCGTCGTTCTTGTCCGCCTCGCGAACGACCAGTGCCAAGTGGCCGACCCGGTGTTCGGACTGGTGTCGATGCCCCTGCCCGCGCTCGAGAAGCGCGTCGCGCAGGTGACCGTGATATACCGCGACCCCGAGAATCTCGCCGCGCTCGCCCGCGGCGAGGAGAGCGACGCCGTGGAACAGCTCCGAGTCTTTCTCACGGAACTCGGCTTCTGGGGGCAGGCCCCCGCCACGCGATCCTTCAACGAAGACATGACCAAGGCGATCAAGCGATACCAGGAACGACGCGGCCAGAAGCCCACCGGACAAATCGACGGCGCAACGGCCGCCCTGATGGCGCTCGAACGCCAAAGCTATTGGCCGCGGCTGACCGGCGAGACCGCAAGCCGCAAACAAACGACCGACGGCCCGTCGTAAACCGGACACCGAGGGACCTTCGATGAGCACCATTCTCGACGCCCTGCGCAAGGCCAAGGACGCGCCGCACAGCGAGCCGGTCGACGCCCGGCGCGAAATCCTCCGCCCTCAAACACACGACTACCTCGCCTCCGTCCCCGACGCGCCGAGCGAGCGAACAATCGCGTTCAAATCCCTGATCGGCCTCGCCATACTGACGATCGTCGCGCTGGCCGCCGTCGTCCTCGTTCTTGCGGTCAAACTGTCTCGAAGCGAGACCGGACCCGAGACGCAGCCCGCTCTCGCCCAGTCGACACCGACATTGGAGCCCTCGCTCTCCCCCACCGATCCGCCCACTCCCCAGTCCCTGTCCGCTCCCGACGTCGGGAGCGGCGATGCCGCGTCGATGGCCATGGCGGCTCCGCCTTCGCCCGTTCCCCTCGAGCCGGTCGCGACCCCGCCCCCGGTCGCGACGCCCGTCCGCCCGGCTCAACCGACCCCGGCCGCCGCGCGTCGAGCCCAACGCCGATCGAACCGCGGGCCCGGCGCGGCCCTGGACGGAGTGAAAATCGACGGAGTCTTCTGGGACGAACAAGATCCGGCGGTACTGATCGACGGCAAAATGATGAAAATCGGGTCGCGCATCGGCAAGGCGAAGATCGTTCGCATCCGGCGCGACTCGTCGGTCGTCTTCGAAATCGACGGCAAACACTACACGGTCAAATAGGAAGGCGACGGGGTGAACGTCGGCGAGTTTTTCCGAGAAGATCTCGTGATGACCCGGCTCCGGGCCCGGTCCCGCCCGGCGTTGTTCCGAGAAATGGTCGACCGCATGGTCGAACGGGGCTACCTGACCGACGGACAAATCGTCGTCGACCGCCTTCTCGTCCGCGAGGGGGTCGGGTCGACCGGCATCAAGCCCGGCGTGGCCGTACCCCACGCCTACATCGACCAGATCGACGACAGTCTGATCGCCCTTGGGCTTTCGAATCGCGGCATCGACTTCAAGGCCGCCGACGGCGGACAAGTTCACGTCGTCGTCCTTCTCCTCGATTCCCCCAAACACAAGGAACAGCATTTGCGCCTGATGGCGCAGCTAGCGCGACTCGTCGATCGCCCGAATCTGGCCGACGACCTCCTAGTCGCAGAGTCTCCCGCCGCCGTCCTCGACATTCTGTTCGCAACGAACCGGGCCGAACCCTCGGCGTCGTGAGCGCGCTGGGCGCGACGTCGATCGCACGGCTCGCGGGCCGTCGGCTATCCGTCGCTTGTCGGTTCAAAAGGGATTCGGTTTCGGAAGGTCTGAGGGAAGAGGGCGCGGGAACTCGGAGAATCGCTTCACTGCTCGCCTTCGGACGGGGCCAGGCCGATTTCGAACAGGTTCGTCAAACCGAAAAGATCGAACACGCGCAGCACGCTCTCGTTGGGAACGACGATGGAGATTGTCCCGTCCTGTTGTTCCATCGTCTTGTACAGTCCGACAACGAAACTCACGCCGAGCGAGGAAACGATCTCGAGCCCGGTCATGTCCACCCGAATCGTCTTCTCTTCGCCCGTGAGAAACGCTTTCACCTGCTCGATCCACGACGGCACAACGAGCGCCGTCGGGTTGGTGTCCATCCGCACTACCACTTCTCTGGCGTTGATTCGTTCGACGTTCATGGTTCTCGTCCGCGACGGTTTGCCGCGCTCACTCGCATAGTAACCTGATCGAATGGAATCGCCTCCCCCATAAGCCGTTTTTTATGCCACGGACCGGCCGCGTACGCCAGAGAAAAAGAACATTGGCACGCACGGCCCGAATCCTTCACGCCCTGCGCGGTTCGGGTTTGAACGGGAGCCGTTCAGAGGCGCGAGCCGCTTCGGGCGACGCGGCTTCGT
>JAFGFN010000197.1 GCA_016931035.1 Candidatus Sumerlaeota bacterium | reverse complement strand
TGGCAAACACCTAACACAAGTGTTTTCAAAAAGCTATGGGAAAATGAGAAAAAACGACCTTATGGGATGAAGGATCGAGGGGACCGGAGCCGGCGCCGGGTTTTGCACGCGGCCGCTTCTTTGGAACGCCGGGCTCGACTCCGAGACACGAGCGCCCGATAAGACCTAGGTGAGACGTTCGCGCTCCGGGACTCCGTATCCGGCTCCGGACGGGGAGAAGGAGATGAGCCTTCTCCCGGAATCGTGGTGTTCCGCTCCCGCGCCTCGCGACGGAGCGCGGGCGCCGACGGGCGGGGGTTCGCTATTTGGCGTCGGCCCACGCCGAGTGGGGCGCGAAGACGGCAGATAGAGAGGGACGACGCGCAATGGCTGGGAACGCCAGAGTGATCGTAGTGTGCGCCAGACAGGCCGACGCGGAAAACATCGCGTTCTCTCTCAGGCGCCAGGGACTCGACGCCATCGCGTTCGGCGACGCCAAAGCGGCGCTGGCCGAGATCCGTCGCGACCCCGTGGACATGATTCTGTCCGAGGCCAATCTGACGGGCTATTCGGGTCTCGCTTTTCTGGCCCAAACGCGGCGCGAAGCGCCGCTGGCCCAGCGCGTCCTTCTCGACAACGCCGCCATGCCCGACGAGACGCGGAGGATGGTCAACGAAGCGGGACCGTGCGCCGTTGTCTCCGGGGCGGTGGAGTCGGCGCGCATTCTCGAGCTCATCGCCATCGAAGGCCCCGTCACCCATCGCGTCGGCGCCATCTTCGGTCCGGCCGGGCTCGAGACCGAGCGCATCGAGTCCGAGAACCGAAACCTCGCCAATCAGAACCGACTTCTCCTCAAGGAATTCGCCGGCGTGCAGCGCGCCCGCGCGCAGATTCAGGCTCGCCTTACGAAACTCGAAGCGTTGACGGGGACAAAGACCGAGCGCACCGGCGCTCACTCGCCCCCCGCAGGCGCCGGGGAGACGTCCGATCCCCGGATTCACGCGATCTCGGTCGCTCTGGACCGGATGATCGAGGATCCGAACATCTCCTTGCCGGTCGTGCCGGCGGTAGGAAACAAGATCCGGAACATGCTGACGGACAAGCACGCCTCGTTCGACCGAATCGCCGAGATGATCAAGCTCGAGTCGGGAATGTCCGCTCGAATCCTCCACGTGGCCAACTCGCCCCTCTATGCCGGCCTCGAACGCATCCGCAGCCTGCCCCAGGCGATGTCGCGCCTGGGATTGCGCGAGACGCTCAATGTGGTTCAGGCCATCGTGGGCGAGAACCTCTTCAAGACCCAGAGCCCCTACATGGCCCGCCTGATGCTGAGACTGTGGATGCACAGCCTGTGCTGCGCCTACGCCAACGAACAGATCGCCCGCTCGCTCGAGATCCCCGACAGCGACGACTACTTCATAATGGGCCTCCTCCACGACATCGGCAAACTCCTCGTGATTCATCTTGTCGAGCGCGGGATCGCCCAAAAGACCGACTGGGCCGCCGAAGGCGTGTCCGAAGGGGTCGTCCTGGAGCTGATGAACCGCCGCCACCACGACTACGGCCGCCTTCTCATGGAAAATTGGAACTACCCGAGCGTCTTCGCCGACGTCGCCATGCTCCACGACGACGCCGACAGCTTGGCCGGCAGCGGCGAACCCGTCATCGTCACCTACTTCTCGAACCTCCTGAGCCGCAAACTCGGCTACAGTCTAGTGCCCTACGATGGCGACCCGCTTTCGGACCACCGCCTGGCCGAAGCCCTGAACGTGAATCAGGGTATGCGCCTCGCTCTCGAGGACAACATCATTCAACTGGTCGAGAAGATCCGAGAAACCTTCTTTCCCGGCAAATGACGCCGGCGAAGAAGATTCCTTCTCTCGCAAAGCCCACAATGCGACTCGTCCTGGCCGCTCTTCTCTGCGTTTTCCTTGCGAACTGCGCCGCCGTGCAGTCTATTCGCACAGAGAGGGACACGAACATGGCCGTTCTTGAGCACCGAACCGGCATTCTCACCATCCATGCCCGGCCCCGCGCCAAGGTGCGCGTCCGCCAAATGCGCCATGAGTTCGGATTCGGCGCCGCCGTGTCGAACGACGCATTCAACGGACGAATGAACTCCGGCGACCTGTGGATGTACCGCAAGACCCTTCGGCGCAACTTCAACTCCGCCGTCCACGAGAACGCGCTCAAATGGTACAGCACCGAACGGCGCCAAGGCGAGGCGCGCTACGACTTGGCCGACCGCATCCTCGACTGGTGCGAGGCGAACAATCTGACGATGCGAGGACACTGTATCTTCTGGGCCAAGGAGCGATTCACCCCGAAGTGGGTCCAGGCGCTCGACGACGAAACGCTCCTGCGCACGTTGGAGACGCGGGCGAAAGACGTCCTGGCTCGCTACCGCGGCCGCATCGGCGAATACGACGTCAACAACGAAATGACTCACGGCCGTTTTTTCGCGGATCGCCTGGGCGACGACGTTCGCCTGAAAATGTTCCAGTGGTGCCGCGAGGCGGACCCGTCGGCCGTCCTGTATGTGAACGACTACAGCATCCTCAACGGCGGAAGTCTGGAAAAGTACGACAAACAGATCGAGGAACTGCTGGCGGCGGGCGCGCCCGTCGGCGGCATCGGCGTACAAGGCCACTTCGGCGAGCGAGTCGACGTCGCCAAGGTCCGCCGCGCCCTCGATCGCCTGGCGCGGTTCGGCCTGCCGATCGAAATCACCGAGTTCGACATGAAGACGCTGGACGAAAAGGCCAAGGCGCGCGGATTGCGCGACCTGTATCGCACGGCATTCGCCCATCCCGCGGTCGAAGGCATTCTGATGTGGGGGTTCTGGCAGAACGCGCACTGGCTCTCGAGCAAGAGCTTCGGCCTTGAAGGATATACCGCGCTCTGGCGGGCCGACTGGACTCCCACCCCTGCAGCAGAAGCCTACCGCGACCTCGTGTTCGACGATTGGTGGACCGACACGACCGTCCGCGCCGACCGCGACGGCGTCGCGCGAGTCCGCGTCTTCTTCGGCGAACACGAGATCGAATCCGCCGGCCAACGCGCGACCGCCTGGGTTCGGCGCGCCGAGTCCAAGGACAACGCGATCGTCGACCTCCTCGGCGGTACGCGCTGAACCGCCCTCGCCTGCTTTCCGCCGTGTAGGAACAACACGACCTTTCAGTTCTGTCCCGGTCTCGGCTACTCGAATCGCTCGTTATCTTTGGGGATCGGACTCTCCGGGTCGGCGAGAGCGCGCTCGGGCAAGAAAGCGAGTATCAGGCCCTTGTTGGCTCTGACCTTCGAGCCTCTGCGCTGAACCAGCCCCATCTGGATGAGGTCGTTCAGGTCCCGCGAAAGCGTCTTCTGGGTCTTCTTGGCGTACTCGCGAGCGAGACGCGGGGTCAACTCCGGGAGATCGGACAGCGTCACCCAGCCTCGATTCGCGGTTTGTTTCGACAGGTCCAGGACGAGCCTCCGCCGACGGTGTTGTGCCGCGCTGGCTTTGCCGAAGCGCTCGTACACATAGTTCTGCCAGGTCGTCTCCCACTGGTGGTTGCGAATCACGGAAATCTGTTCGCGTAGTTGGTCCACGAGACCTTGGGCGGCGTAGGCGATGAAACCCGCCATCTCGCCTTCCAGGCGACCGGCCTGGTCGAGCCGCCTGTAGTATTCCGCCCGAGTCTGGTTATAGAAGTTGCTGAGCAAATGAGCCGCGGGAGTCGGGAATCCCGCCTGGAGAAGGAATCGAAACTCGATGAGCCGCGCCGTGCGGCCATTGCCGTCTCCAAACGGATGAATCCAGACGAAATACAGATGAGCGGCAATGGCGGCCAGTATCGAGTAGGCCTTTTCGACTCCCTTCGGGAGCGCCAGCCCGTTCAACCACCGGCAAAACCGGTCGAGAAGGTACTCGCAGTCCTCCGCGGGAGCGGCTCGATACCGGCCAACCGTAACGGAATGCTTTCGAAGTGCGCCGGGTTCGACGTCCTCGGCAAGAGGCAGTTTGTCCAGAACCCAAGCGTTGTAGTTCCGAATCTGCTCGGGCGAGATGGTTCGGCCGCCCTCTCGAAGAATCTCGCGCCCGATGCGGTTGCAGGCTCTGACGATGTTGTCGATTTCCTGCTTCAGGTATTGTCGAGAGGGGGGAAGTTCCAATTTCCCTTCCAGAAACCGGAGCGCCTCTTCTTCGGTCAGGGTATTGCCCTCGATCGCCGTCGTGGCCAGGGCGCCCTTGGCGAGGTACACCTTGTGAAGCTGCTTGGCCGCCTCAGGACTCAAGGGCACTCCTGCGATGTGCTCGACCTTGGACGCGGCTTCTCCGACGAGAAGCCAGATCGTGTGGTCCAGCTTTCTCAGGTCCATCTCGAATCTGAGCCAATGGTGTGTCTTCTCGTATGTCTTCATTCTTGTCCGCCTTATAGCATTCTGAATACACTGTTTAGTCCACCGTCGCTTCACTTCTATGCCCACCAAGGACAAGTAATTACAGGAAGCGATGGCCCTGTGTCAAGTCCCCGTTTTCCTCGAAACTTCGGGATCGAGAGCGGAGCCGCCGCTCGCAGGTCCCGCCAGAACCAAGAAGCGCTCGGAATCCTGCGACCGCCAGACACGCCCGATCCGCCCGCGCCCGCAAATTGCATTTGCACTTTTGCCCTCGATTGGGTATTTTTCCCCGACTTGCACTCGGATCGGGAGAGGGCGGGGGAATGATCGGAAGGTCCCTCCGCGAGGCCTCTCGTGCCGGGATAAGTTATTAAGAACCAATGCGATACAAACCGCCACCCCATAGGAGACGGGTTCCATGAACATCGTGGTCTTGGTCAAACAGGTGATCGATTCGAACGACGGGAAGTTCGATCCCGCGACGGGCCTTCTGGTCCGCGCGGGTCAGCCCGCGACGATCAACGCGCTCGATGAGTACGCCGTCGAGGAGGCGCTTCGCCTCAAGGAGAAGCTGGGCGGCACGGTCACGGCCCTCACGATGGGGCCCGCCGGGGCGGTCGAAATCCTCAAGCATGCCGTCGCGATGGGCGCCGACGAAGCGGTCCATCTGTGCGACGACGCGCTCGCCGGGTCCGACAGCCAAGCGACGGCCCATGCTCTGGCGCGCGCCGTCCTGACGATGGGCGAGGTGGACCTGGTCCTTTGCGGCGCCGAGTCGTTCGAAGGCGCGACGGCCTCGGTCGGCGTCGCGGTCGCCGCGAGCCTCGGCCTTCCGTGCGTCACGTTCGTCAAGAAGATCGAGGAGATCGGCGACGGCAAGGCCATCGTTCAGCGCGCGATGGAAGAGGGATACGACCGGATCGAGACGCCTCTGCCCGCCGTGATGAGCGTGATCAAAGAGATCAACGAGCCGCGCATTTCGAGCCTCAAGGGCAAGATGCGCGCGAAGAAGTATGCGCCCAAGACCCTCGGCGTCGCCGACCTGCCCGAAGCCGCCCCCGAGCGCCTCGGCGCGGTGGGCTCAAAGACGCGCGTCGTGCGCACGTTCCCTCCCACACCGCGGCCGAGCGGCGTGAAGATCGAGGGCGAGCCCGACGAGATGGCCGAGAAGCTGTTCGCGGCGCTCAAGGGCTGAGTCGTTGTGGCACGGGCCTCCCGCCCGTGGGAAGAGAAGAGCGGAAGACGAAGACACGGGCGAGACGCCCGTGCCACTCAACCGAGGAGAACCGATTCGATGCAACTGACGAACGATCCCGAAACACTCGCTCCCGCCGATTGCAGCGGAGTCTGCATCTTCGCCGAGCAGCGCCACGGCAAACTCGCCAGCGTGAGTCTCGAACTCCTGGGCGAAGGGCGCCGCCTGGCCGACGCGCTCGGCCAGCCGCTCCACGCCGTCGTCTTAGGCGGCGGGGTCGGGCCCGTCGCCGAGGAAGTCCGACACTACGGCGCGGACCGGGTTCACGTCGTCGACGATGCGGCGCTCGAGCACTTCCAGGCCGAGCCGTATGCAGCGGCCCTCGTCGCCGTCGTGCGCCAGGTCAAACCCGCGATCCTCCTTGTCGGACAGAGCAACGTCACCCGTTCGTTCGTCCCCGCCGTCGCGCTGGCGCTCGGCGCCGGACTCGTGGGCGGTTGCACCCAGGTCGCGCTCGACGACGCCAAGCAGAATCTCGTCCAGACCCGTCCCGCCTTCGGCGGCACCGTGTTCGCCTCGGTCCTGACCGAAACGGCCCGTCCCCAAATCGCGAGCGTGCGGCCTCGCATGTTCGAGCCCGCCGCGCGACTCGACGCGCCCGCGGGCGAAATCGTCGCGCACAGCCTGCCCGACGACGCGGCGCCCCGGACTAAGTTTCTCGACAGCGTCGACGAGCTGGGCGACGCCGTCGACCTGACCGAGGCCGAGGTCATCGTCTCGGGCGGACGCGGCATCGGCGGACCCGAGGCGTTCGCCATGATTCGCGAACTGGCCGACGCCCTAGGGGGCGTGGTCGGCGCGTCGCGCGCCGCGGTCGACGCCGGATGGATCGCCTATTCGCACCAGGTGGGTCAGACGGGCAAGATCGTCAAGCCCAGGGTCTACGTCGCTTGCGGCATCAGCGGCGCCATCCAGCACCAAGTCGGAATGCGTTCGAGCGACACCATCGTCGCGATCAACCGCGATCCCGAGGCGCCGATCTTCAAACTCGCCACTTACGGCCTCGTGGGCGACGTCAAACAGATTGTCCCCGCCCTCACCCGACGCTTCCTAAAGGGATGATGCGGACCCAAGAGGTCCTGATCCTGGATGCGGGTCGTTCGAGATTGGCATGGGGGGGGCGAATTGCGTATGATGTACGCTCACATGTAGCGAGCCATTCGCGTTCCGGCCGGACGCCGGGGCGGAAACGACGAGACAGGCAAACACAAACGCACTCATAAATCGGGGAGGGACGCACTCATGTTCGGTTGTCATCTCGGAACGCTATTCCAGGTCACCGTGTCCGGCGGGTCGTATCAGGAAGGCCTCACCGCCGTACTCCAAGGTGTCCCGCCGGGCATTCTGCTCTCGGAACAGGAGATCTACGGCGATCTGCTTCTCCGCAAACCGGGCGCCGACGAACTCTCCTCGCCCCGCAAGGAGCCCGACCTCCCCCTGATCTATACCGGAACCAACTGCGACGACACGGTCCCGGGCGCGGGCAACGCGGGCCTCACGAACGGGACTCCCGTCACCGTTCTGATCCCGAACCTGGACCGGCACCTCATCCACGTTCAGCAATACCAGGACACGAACCGGACCCCTCGTCCGGGTCACGCCTCCTATGCTTCGTTCCAGAAATACGGTCCATCGGACGACGCGATCGGCGCGGGGATCTTCAGCGGCCGCTACACGGCTCCGATCGTCGCGGCGGGTTCGATCGCCCGAAAGATCCTGGCGATGAACGGCATTCGCGTCTTCGCCTTCATCCGCGAGGCGGCCGGGGTCCGTTGTCCCGAGATGGAACACGAAAAGGCGTTCGCGCAAACCGAGCGCTTCCGCGAAATGCGGCGCGACACCGATCCGTTCTACCAGAACATCTACGTTCAGGGCCGGATTCGTCCCGAAATGCGGTTTCTCGAAAAGGCGGCGGTCCTCGCCCAGGTCGAACAGGAAATCGACGCGATTCGAGGCGCGATTTCCTTCTCGCACGACGAAGTGCGCTCCAAATACGGCGTCGACCCGGTCGTGAACTGTCCGGACCTCGACGCGGCGCAGTCCATGCTGGAAGCCTGCGGCCGCATCAACGCCGAGGGCGACACATCGGGCGGCGTGGTCGAGGTGACGGCCCTCGGGCTTCCCGCCGGGATGGGCGAACCCGTGTTCCGCAAACTCGACGGCGAGTTGGGACGCATGATGGGGATCGGCGCGGTCAAGGCGGTCGAGATCGGCGCGGGTTTCGCCGTGAAAGACATGGTCGGCTCGCAGTCGAACGATCCGCTCCATTCCGAGGACGGCCGCGTGGTCTTCGACCGCAACAACGCCGGGGGCATCACGGGCGGCCTGACAACGGGTCAACCGGTCATCGCCCGGGTGGTTGTGAAACCGACGCCGACGATCGGCAAGGCACAAAACACGATCGACAAGTATACGAAAGAGAACAAGGTCCTCTCGGCCGTCACGCGGCGCGATCCGACCATCGTCGGACGCATCTGGCCCGTGGCCGAAAGCTATATGTCGCTCATCCTGCTCGACCATCTGATCGCGCATTACGGCTACCAGAAACTCCGCGAAGTAGTGGATGGGAAAGAGTGATTCGGTGCGCCGTCACTCGGTTTCGGGACGTTCGATGCGGACGGCTCGGCCTTGCTCGAAAACGACGGCGAAGCCCATCGGTTCGTCGGTGTCGAACTGGGTGCGGTTGTGGAAGGTGAACTTCATCCGGCTCGAATCGGGATGGTCGCGTTGAGCCAGGGAGATATCGAGCGGATGAGCGTTGGGATCCCACTTCGGGTCGGGGACAAACGACGAGACGTTGCACCATCCTCCCGCGGCGTGAGCATCCTCGGGACACATGCCCAGGATGACCTTGCCGTCGAGAATAGCCCTGCGGACCGCGTTGGACAGATCGGGGTGTTTCCGCAGATAGGCCTCGGCCTTGGCGAGGCGTTCCTTCTCGAACTCGGGCGACTTTTGGCTTTCGAGGTAGGCGGCGAACTCCTCCTCCTCGGTCTTCGGGCCGCCGTGCGAGGCGCATCCCGCCGCCGCGAGACACACCGCCGCCACCACAACCAGCCCCCACATCGCCCTCATCCGCATAGCGCTCACCTCTGTTCGTCTTCTCGATAGGACGTTCGATGGCCCGGACGCGCCGGCGCGCGCTTCGGCGGCCCAGTCTCTCTTCCATTCAGCCCTTCTGGAAAAGCCTGGGGATACTCCCGAAGGCGGAGAGGATCCCTTGCCCGCGCCATTCCCTTGGATCTGTCGCCGACTCTGGCCAACTGAAGTCGGAACAACGAACGAAGAACCCGAATGGATCGAGATCGTCCGTTTGTTGTTCCAACTTCAGTTGGCCAATGAATCCGTCGTTCCGCAAGAATCCCGGAAGGGCCTCCTATTCTTCCTCGCTCATCTCGTCGTAGAAGGCGACGTAGTCGTCGGGCGTTTTGCCCGCGCGGAATTTGATCGCCGCCCGGGGGTGCTGGTTGAACTGCCCCGTGATCATGTACGGAATCGAGTAGCCCCAGTCCATCTCGCTTCGGAGCGGCACGAACAGGTCGCGCACGCACTGCAGGACGGGGCGGAGTTTGAACTTGGGATTGTGGAGAAATCCGATCAATAGCTCGAGCGGGCAGTTCCCGGCGCCGCGGCCGATCCCGTCGATCGTCGCGTCCAGGCGCGTCGCGCCGCATATAAGCGACTCGACGGTGTTGGCGTAAGCGAGTTGCTGGTTGTTGTGGGCGTGCATGCCGACTTCCTTGCCCGCGGGCTTCATCGCCCGAAGGTACATCTCGGTCAGGTCCCGAACCTGCTCCGAATACAGAGCGCCGAAGCTGTCGACGATATAAAGCGCGCTGACCGGGCTTTGGGCGATGACTTCCAGAGCGGGCGCCAACTCGTGCTCGGGAACGGCCGAAATCGCCATCAGGTTCATCGTCGTTTCGTAGCCTTTGTCGTGTCCGTCTTTGGCCATGTCGATCGCCGTCGGGATCTGGTGGATGTACGTGGCGATCCGCAGGCAGTCGAGAACGCTTTGGTCCTTGGGCAAAACGTCGGTGCGATAGTCCGTCTTCTCCGCGTCGCACATGGCCGAGAGTTTCAGAGGCGTGGGATTGTCTTCCACGATTCGGCGGAGCGCGTCTTCGTCGCAGTACTTCCAAGCGCCGTGTTCCGTCGGGACGAAGATGGATTTCGACCCCTTGTAGCCGAGTTCCATATAGTCCACGCCGGCGGCCACGCACGTGTCGTAGACGGCTTTGACGAAGCCGTCCTCGAACAGGTGGTTATTGATGAGACCCCCGTCGCGAATCGTGCAATCGTGGACCTTGATCTCGGGCCGGTAAGTAATCCAACCGTCCGTCGTTCTCGGAATCGTGGATTCAGCCATCGAAGCTCGCCCTCCTCGTGCGAATTGTGAAGCCCCGTTCCCTCTCTGTTCCGGGGCTGGATAAGGGGCACATAGCTGAGCATCGTTCCACCCGCGCTGTCAAGCCGAATCTGAGGTCCGCGAGGGGTCCGTTTTGCCTTGAGTCTCGGAGGGGGATGTGACAGAAAAGGAAACTGCACCCGTTCGCGACGCTTGGCGACGCGAGCGGGCCACCGCCCGGCGTCCGGCAAGCAGTTCCGCTCCAGACTCGATCGACATAGGTTCCCGCTCATGACCGCTTTTCCCCTCGCCATACCCTTATCCGGCACCCTTGGCCGAATCGTCGCCCGGTTCTCGGTCTTCCTTGTTCTGTTCGGACTCACGTGTCCCGGCGCGTCCGCCGCCGACGCGCCGGAGAGCGATTCCGCGGAATCTTCGGCGCGGCCCCAAATCGTCCATACGGACATCGGTCCCGTTTACCGGTTGGCCGGATCTTCGTTCCGAGCCGATTCCCCCGCGAAGACGAACAAGGAACGCGGCGCCCTCGAATTCCCCGAGACGGGAGGCGCCGCCGAGACCTCCTTCGATCTTCTCGATTCCGGAGACTACGCCGTCTGTTTCCTGACGCGGGGCCCAACGGGACCCATGGTCTTCGATCTGGACGGATTAGAGGTCTTCGTGCCCCGCCAAAAACCGACGGGCGCCGACAGGCGATCGGTCGTTTACGCGGGAACGGATTCGCTTTTCGCATCGGGAAACTCTTTGTCGATCCGTTGCGACTCGGGCGGCGTTCTCGAAGCGGTCGTGATCTCGGAGCCTCTCTTCAAACTCCGCGAGTTGGCCGCGCGTTACGCCTCTCTCGAAGTCCAGCGCCGCATGCTTCTTCAACTCCTGAGGGAAGAGAAGAGAGCGGCTGTCTCCGTCCCGACCCCGACGGCCGATCCAACGCTCGCGAACCACATCGCGGCCCTCGACGGCCCCTTGGCGGGCTACATGCGCGAGTGGCGCGCGGACTACATGGCTTTGCACCGGGACTACGCGAAGGTCTACGCCGACCAGAGACCCGAGTCGCTGGCGCCGCGAAGGGACGACTTGACAAGCCGGTTGAACGGCGTCGAGGGACAACTGACTGCCGTTCGCGGGAAAAAGGTATCCCCTGTCGTTCTAGACCCCGCAAACTACCGCGTGTCGATGCAGGAGGCGCTGCGTCGCGAATCGTTCGAGGACTTCCCCTGGATCGTCCTTCGCACGTCGCAGATCGACGTCGGCGACACGTACCTGGATCTTCTCAAGGTTCTCGGGATCGATTCGCTGATGGCCGACCTCCGATTCGCCGGCAACCCCCGCATCCTCGAGAGACTCGAGAGCCGGGAAATCTGGTGCATCTTCTCGCGCGAAGCCCCGTTCCGCGGAGAGTGGAACTCCGGACGCGACTTCGATCTGAGCGAGACGGACTCCCGCGCTCTGCCCGATCTCTGGCGGGCGGACTGCTCGTCGGGCATCGAGACCTACGTGAACGACACCTACCCGGCCTTCGCCCAATCCGTGCCGGTGCTCGGGTTCGCCTATTGGCCCAACGCCGAGATCGACCTGGGGCCCGAGAACGCCGCCTCGGCGGGAGAAGACCGCCCCGCGCTCCGGGGCGCGTGGGACCTCTTCCGGCTGGGCGCCGAGGACGCCTCCGGCGCCCCCAAGGCCCCGCGGGCCGCTTCGGAACAACCGTCGAGCGGAACGCTGCCCGCGGCCGAGATCCAGGGGAGAACGTTCCGAACGTCTCCCTTGCGAGAGAGAATCCTCTGGGACCGGTTCCTGGAGCAGTCTCTCTCCTCGCATTTCCAGACGTACAGTCGCGCGTTGGCTTCCGTGGCGGGCAACAAGCCGCGTTTGGGCCTCTTCTCGTCGCCGAAGCTCGGTCCGAAGAGTCCCGCTCCATCGGCGGGGCTGAGCGGCTACGGTCTCCTCGCCGAGACGGGCTTCCCCGCATTCGGCCTGGCCGCGCAGGGCGACACGGCGCGCTTGGCCTACGCCCACAGCCTCTCGCGATTCGATCCCGCCCGACGACCGATATGGGAGAGTCTGTACCGATTGGAGAGCGTCGAAAAGGAGAGCGCGGCGGCCGAGGGGCGACTGCGGCGCGACTTCGCACGCACGGCTTTTTGGGGCTTGACGGGAATCGTTCTCGATCCGGGTCCGACGCAGACCGCCCTGTTCGAGGGTCCGGTCGATGCGGGCCTCGTGCGCGAGGCGATGCTCGAACTCCCCGTTCTCAAACGCTCCCTCCTGGTTCTGGGAGGAGTCCTCAAGAAGACCCGAGTGGCCGATCAACGAATAGCCCTTCTCGAACCGGGCGTTTGGACCGGCCAGGGCGGCGATTCTCAAACGGCCCTCGAGCCCTGGCTCGAATGGTTCAAGAAGGAGCGCTATGCCCCTCTCTGGGTCCCTCGCGAGCTCCTAGCCAAGGAGAGCCCCGCCGCGAAGAAGGGCAGAAGTGTCTTCGACGGGTATCGAATCCTCGCGGCGCCCGGACCCCTGGTTCTCTCCGACTCGACGGCGAACCGTCTGCTCGAGTGGGTCAAGAACGGCGGGATCCTGTTCACGACGGACCCGGTCGGGTATTTCACGCCCGATGGCGAGGCAATGTCGCTCTTCCTCGACTTTGTCGGGGCCGCGCACGTGACGGGCTCGCCCGGGCAATGGACCATTGCGCGCGGCGTTCAGCCGAATCCCAAGATCCAGATCCTAGCCACGGACGCGTTGGGTGCGCCGAACATCCTTCTGATTCCGGTAGAGAATGGACATCTCCTCGTGGCGCTGGGCAACGCCCATCGAAGCACGGAGTGGGCCCGCAAGATGTCGCGAACCGCCGCGTTCGTCTTCCCCGTGCCGCCCCTCCGAGCCTCGGCCGAGGCGGACGACATCGAGCTCCTCCTGCGCCAAAGCGATCGGGGCGAACGTTTCCTCCTCGCTCTCAACCCGAGCCTGTCCCGCGCGATTTCGTCTCGCGTGGAGGTGGGCGGTAAATACTCCGCCGTCTTCGACGTCACGTACGGCAAACCTCTCCCCCTGCGGTTCGAGACCCTCCAAGACGCCGTGCGCGTGGTCCTAACGCTCGATCCGGGTGAAGCCCGAGTCCTCAAGTTGAATCCGCCTCCGCGATCGCGGACCAAAGCGTCTCCGTGATCGCGCGGAACGCCTCTTTCCAAGATTGAATTCCGGCCCCTCTGGGGGGGTGCAACCCGGCATTTCAGACGAACGTCCTCGTTTCGGAAGAGAAACGTCTCCGCCGGCTTTATGCCGGTGGAACGGCGATT
>JAFGFN010000196.1 GCA_016931035.1 Candidatus Sumerlaeota bacterium | reverse complement strand
TATCGCTAAGTCAAGATACCACAAGACTCCCCGTGTGTATACTAAATAGTTATCATAATCTTAATCCACATGATGAAGGATCAAGGGCTTGACATGCCCCAACCAAGCGCGTTAGGGTTGTTGGCGCAATAGGTTTTCAAGACCTTCCGTGGGCGCCGCGCCCGTCCGTTTGCCCGCTCGTCCTCGTGGGAAGCCGGCGGCGAGTCGGGCGACAATTCCCTTAAACAAGGAGAACCCGACCATGCGAAACCTTGTCGTCTGTTGCGACGGCACTTGGAACACCCCCGATCGGGAAGAACACGGCGTCCCGACTCCGACCAACGTCGTTCGATTCTACAACGCGTTGGCCGAGAAGGACTCGCAGGGGAACGAACAAGTCCGATACTACCACCCCGGCGTCGGGACCGAGGGGCACTGGTGGCAGAAACTCGCGGGCGGCGCCGCCGGCGTCGGCCTCGAAAAGAACGTGATGAGCGCCTACAAGTGGCTCGCCGCCAACTACGAGCCGGGCGACCGGGTCTTCCTCATCGGCTTCAGCCGAGGCGCCTACACGGTGCGCAGCGTGGCCGGGATGATCGACGCCTGCGGCCTCCTCGATATCGCGGGCCTGTCCGACAACGAGATCTGGAAGCGGGTCGAGACGACCCACGCCAAGGGGTATCGCAAGGGTCCGGCCACCCGGGAGACCCGGTCGAGATGGACGAAACCCGATTGGCGATTCCACTCGCCCGGCCGCGACGGCGGGGGCGACGTGGGAGTCTACTTCCTCGGGGTCTGGGACACGGTCGGCGCGCTCGGAATCCCCGACGACCTGGCGCTCTTGAATCTCCTGGATCGTCGCAAGGACTACGTCTTCCGCAGCGCCCGGCTGGGCGATTCGGTCCGACACGCGCGTCACGCCGTCGCGATCGACGAAATGCGCGCGAGTTTCTCCCCGACGCTTTGGTCCAACGCCCACAGCCATTCGTCCGCGAAGGAAGTCTGGTTCCCCGGCGTACATTGCGACGTGGGCGGCGGCTACCCCGAGAAAGGCCTTTCCGACGGCGCGCTCAAATGGATGATCGACGAAGCGGCGGCGGCCGGACTCGAATTCGACCCCGTGATGTGCGACCAGATCGATCCCAACCCGACCGACGTTCTTCACGACTCGCGCAAGGGCGTTTTCAAGGTTCTGAAGAGTCAGCCGCGGGCGATCCCTCTCCTCAAGCCGAACGTTGTCAGTCCGGTCCACCACTCGGCGCTCGATCGACAATCGCGTCCGCCTATTGCCCAAGCGCCGTATCGTCCCACCACCCTGCTCGACGTGGGCGATTCGACCGAGGTCGACGTCTTTGCCGTGAACCCCTGGAACGCGACCGGCATCTACCTGGAATCGAGCGCGGCGTATCGGTTCGAGGCGAGCGGTCAATGGCTCGACCGCACCATCGCGTGCGGTCCCAAGGGGACTCGCGACGGCAAGTTCCAGCCCGGCGAGGTGGCCCATCTGATGGGATCGCTCGTCGGGAAGGTCGAGGAGCTTTTCAAGAAAGCCACGGGCAATAAGGCGGCCGATTTCCCCCTCACGAAACGGGTCGAGAAGGCCTACTGGTTCGAGCTGATCGGGGCCGTCGCCAACGGCGGGAACCCGAAGCCCGACGGGACGCCCGAGCCGCACGAGACGTTCCGGATCAAGGAAGGGCTCGACGACTTTTCGCCCAAGAAGCCGGGATACTTGCACTGTTTCGCCAACGACGCGTGGAACTTCTACGACAACAACCGCGGCAGCGTCCGACTCAAGGTCGAGCGCATTCGGTAGGAGGCGGGGGCGTCCCGATCCATTGGAAACAGAGGTGCATCCGACCTATGTCCCCTATCGCGAGTCTTGCGTCGGAGGGCTCTCATTAGCACCGGGTTCTGACCCGGTGAATCGGCGGCAACTAAGAAGAGGAACCGTTTCAACGGTTTTTCATCTCTCTCGAAACCGTTAAAACGGTTTCCGGGTCTCGCTCTGACACCCACACCGGGTTGAAACCCGGTGCTAATGAGAGCCTGGTTGTAGTGAGAGCCCGGTGCTAGCGAGAGAAAAGGAATCTGCCTTTCCTACCGGAGAAGACGCCCGGTTTTCAAGATCCTGCGACGCGCCACAAGAGGACGCGACCGACTCCGCGGAAGTTGTCTTCGCCCAGTGTGTGTGGTATTCTCTCGCAAGTCGATCAGCCAGGCACCGCCCTGCGCCCGCCGTTCGACGGAACGAGAGACATCCGCGCGATGGATTCGATCCCGAAACAGACCGCGGCGCGCGACGCGTCGCGATTCCTCGACAAGACTCTCCGCGACCTGGGCGCGGACGAGGTCGCCCTCGTCCGCAATCCCTCCTACATCTACTCTCCGCTCGAGGTCTATCCTCTCGCCCCGCGTCCGACCGCGCCGCTCGACCGTCTGGCCGGGATCGTCATGGATATGGACGGCACCACCACCACGACCGAGCCATTGTGTCTTCATTCGCTTGGGTGGACCATGGGTCGGATCGCGGGTCGCCAAGGCGCGGGCGGGACGGGCACGGATTGGCCGGGCCTGGACCGCGAGCGCGACTATCCGAACATCATCGGCAACTCGACGACCCGCCACGTCGAGTACCTTCTCACAACGTACGAAAAGGAGATTCGGCCCGAGGCGTTCCTGCGCTCCTACGTCCTCGCCTGCGCCTGGACCCTTTCGCTCGGTCGCGACGAAGGGCGCCGCCGCGAGGTCGCGGTCAACGTCCCCGCGCTCGGCCTCCAGTCGCTCCTCGAAGACGCCGAGTTTGGGCGTCTTTCCGAACGCGCAGCCTACAGCGACGAGCCCGCCGAACGAATGGCCCGACGCCTCGCCGGTGCGCTCGCGCCGCGTTTCCGGACCGAACGGCTCTCGGACCGCGTCCGCGCCGCCGTGGACATCTACTACGCGCGATACCATCGGATTCTCGCCGACCTGGCCGACGGCTTAGGCGCTCAACGCGGCGAGGAGGTCCTGGGTCGAGCGGGTGCGCGCCTGATCGAGCCGATGCCGTCGATCGGCGTCTTCCTGGCGGCGCTCAAAGGTCTGCTGGGCGAAGATCTCGAACGATTCCACGATTCCCTGGCCGACCACGTCATTCAGAAGAATCCGAACCTCGCGCGAGCCGAACTCGACCTCCTGAAACCGCGCCTCGCCGCGCTCGGCCGCTACCTGTCCGACCATCCCGTTCCGGTCGCCGTCGTCACCTCGTCGATCGCATACGAAGCCGACATCGTCCTGAACGAGGTCTTCGCGGTTCTTCGCGACCAGATCGCCGCGTGGCCCCTCGGCGCGAAGCGGCGCGACGGGATCGTTCGTCGCTTCTCGACCCCTTCGGCTTTCTACGACGCGATCGTCACGGCGAGCGATTCGTCCGAGATTCGCCTCAAGCCGCATCGCGATCTCTACAGCATCGCCCTCCACTCGATGGGACTCGGCCACGACGACCTGCCCTCGGTCGTCGGATTCGAAGACTCGGAGTCGGGCCTCATCGCCATCCGCGCCGCCGGGGTGGGACAAGCCGTCGCCGTGCCCTTCGCCGAAACCGAGGGCCAGGACCTGTCGGCCGCGGCTTGCGTCCTGCGCGGCCAGATTCCCGAGGCCATTCTCCTTCGCCGATGCTTCCTTTCCGACGAACGACTCGGATAGGCAGGGGGCCGTCGTCAGTCAACAGGGATCTGCCATCAGTGAACAGCAGGCGACAGGGAGAGGCCGTCGGCAGAAGGCAAGAACGAGCGCGGAGAGGTTTCTTGCCTGTACCCCTCTCTCAGGTTTGCGTATCGCGATATCGGATGGACTCGGTCCAGAACGGAACGACGCTTCCTGAGCCCGCCTGGGGGGCTCTCGAACTTCGAATACAAAACGCGACATCCCCGGGAAACGCCGCACGGATAGCACGGTGTCCCCGGGGATGGGGTGAGCGTTGCGATCGGCGCGAGTGCTAGCGCGCCAGAACCAGGAAGTAGAAGAGCGCGAACGCCGCAATCGCCAGGGCGAAGTAGATCGCCGATCTCCGATAGGATGTTCCGATCGCCCTGCGGTTGAGGAATCGCAGGACGCCGAGGACCTTCTGAGATTTCTGCGCGACCGGCTCCATTGCTCTCCCCAATTCCTATTGTTGACCCGAGGTCGGTGGTTCGGCGGGCGCCTTGCCCGCGTCGGTCATCTTGCCCAGGTATTCGGGCAGTTCGACGCCAGCCATCTTCGAGATGTCCTGGAGCGGCGGCAGGCTGCGGATGAAGCTCGACAGGAAGTTGGCCGTGCTCGAGCCCCCTTCCGCATTCGCCGCGCCCGAGTCCCAGACGGTGATCTTGTCGATCTTGAGGTTCTGGATCGCCTCGACCTGTCGGGCAACGATGTCCTCGATCTTCTCGATCATCAGGAGCGTGGCGGCGGCCTTGGCGTCGCCCGCGCAGCTCTGGACCAGGGTTTGATAACCTTGTCCCTTGGCCTGGAGGACCTTGCGCAAGCCTTCGGCCTCGGCCTGGTACTTGAGGAGAATCGCGTCGGCCTCGCCCTTGGCCACGCGGCGCCGTTTTTCGGCTTCGGCGTCGGCGGCGATCTCGGTCATCCGCTTGGCGATCTCCTGCTGCACCACCTTCTCGGCGTTGAGGCGCTCGAGCTCGGCGGAGTATTCCGCTTTCTGAATCTCGGCCTGGGCCTTGCGCTTGGCGACCTCGCCGCGCTGCAGGGCCTCGGCTTGTTTCATGGCCAGCTCGGCGTCGGCGTCGGCGATCGAGGCCTTGGCGATGTTCTCGCCCTTAATGGCTTGCGCCTCCTGTTGCTGAACGTACACGCGCCGGTCGGCTTCGGCCTGTTTTTCGCCCTTGACGGCGGAGGCTTCTTGTTGCTGCACGTAGATGCGCTGACCCGCCTCGGCTTCCTTCTCGCCTTTGACGGCGGAGGCCTCTTGTTGCTGGACGTAGACGCGCTGGTCGGCCTGCGCCTTCTTCTTGCCCTTCTCGGCCTCGGCGATGTTCTCCGCCACGCGGATTTCGCGTTCGCGCACCGCGGCGGATTCGCCGATCGCGCCCATCTTGGTCTGTTCGGCCACGTCCACCTTGGCCTGGTTGACGGCGGTCGCCGCGGCCTTCTTGCCGATGCTTTCGATATAGGTCGATTCGTCGGTGATGTCCGTGATGTTGACGTTGATGAGGTAGAGACCGATCTTGTTGAGCTCGGGCTCGACGTTCTGACGAATCGCCTCGAGGAACCGCTCGCGATCCTGGTTGATCTCCTCGATGGTGAGCGAGGCGACGGTAAGACGCAGCTGGCCGAAGATGATTTCGCCCGCCATCTGCTCGATCTCGCGCGGCGCA
Organism: Candidatus Sumerlaeota bacterium; assembly: GCA_016931035.1. Lineage (GTDB taxonomy): Bacteria > Sumerlaeota > Sumerlaeia > UBA8349 > UBA8349 > JAFGFN01. The sequence goes on along the minus strand of JAFGFN010000196.1, from coordinate 1,977 downwards.
AGGCCGAGGAGCCGCTCGGCGGCGTTCGTCATCACGCCTTCTTCGGTGCTGATGCCCACGGTGAACGCGCTCGGAACGTCGATGCGGATATTCTGTTTCGACAGCGCGCTCTTGAGGCTGATGGGAATCGTCATCGGCGTCAGCGACATGTAGCGGTAGTCCTGAATGATGGGCCAGACGAACTTGCCGCCACCATGGACGCACTGCGCCGATTGGCCTTCGCCCACCTTTCCGTAGATCACGAGGATCATGTCCGACGGGCAGCGCTTGTAACGCGAGGCGTAGAACACGACGCCGAAGAAGATCAGCGCCACTAGCGCCATCACGGTCATGAGAATCGGGGTCAAACCTGGCATGGATCTATCTCCTCTCAGTGATTCAGTAGGCGGTAGGCAGTAGGCAGAAGGCAGAAGGCAGAAGGCAGAGAAGAGCCTCGAGACCGCTTGCCGTGCACTGCCTGTTGCGTACTGCATACCGCCGTCTGCCAACCGCATTCTGTCTGCAGCGTTCTGCCTACTGTCTGCTGCTCAGTACTTCTCCACTACCAACACGTTGTTCGCAACGTCTACCACCAGGACGCGCTCGCCCGTCTTGATCTCTTCCTTGGCGTGCGACGTGGCGTCGCACACGCGGTACCGCCCCTGGAACGTCACCTGGATCTTCCCCACGCCCTCGGCGGGGATCGTGAGATAGACCGTCCCTTCCTGGCCGACGGCGTTCTGAAGGCAAACCGTCCCGGTCGATTGCAGTTTGAGCATCGTTCGCATCACGCGGTCGATCAGCCAGACCGAGGCGACGCCACCCGCCGTCGCGATAAGAATGGAGACGGGCCCCCAGATGCGCAGCGAGCCGTGGCTCGACAATCCGACCAAGCCGAACATCATCAGGAAGGCCATCAGACTCTGGATCGTCAGGAACTTGAAGCTGGCGTCGGAATCGGTGTGATGAGTTCCCGCGTCGCCGTGGTCGGGCACGTCGGCGGTCATGTGCCCGCCGAGATCGCCGTCCATGTGGCCTCCCAATCCGGCCAGAAGCAGAACGGTTCGGATGAAGAACAGAAGCCCTCCGACCAAGGCGCAGAACAGATACACCTTGTCGAGACCGCTCATTGGGTTGAAGTACTCAGACATAGTAGATCACCTCCCCATTCGAAGGGACAGGACTCGATGAACGCGTGCGAAATGCCTGCGCCATTTTCCACAGGCGCCTCGCCCGCGTCAAGCCTCGCGGCTCCAAAACGCCCCCCTTGCGTTTGCGCGCCGTCTCTAAGGGTGACTGGGCCGTCGGCGGCGCGAGTATCCCGCGCGCGATGGCGCGGCGACTCCCCGCCCTACTCGGAGGATGAGCAACCGATGTGCCACAGATACGGATACCTGATTTTGCGGCTCTTACTCGGCTGGAAGGATGGCGAATATGGTCGAAAACACCAACATCGCGGCCCTTTCCGCCTGTTCCGGCAGGATACAGAGCGGCATAGACCTTCCCGTCACTCCCGTTCGGCGGTTCTGCGATCCCGAAGAGCCTTGCCTCCCTGCTCGATGCTTCGCCCCGGAATGGATCGGAACGGCGCCCTGGGAACGCCGAGCGCCGGCTCGGTTCTTCTCTTGTTCTCCGCCCGTGCCGAGCTGGCGCTCGGCGTTCCCATGGTTTTGCCCAGACTTCAGGACGGCTGTGTCGCTCTCGAGACGAAGGGGGGGAAGGGGGGAGAAAAAAACAAAAGCACGGCCGGGGCCGTGCCTTGGATTGTTCTGCGCAGTGGCGGGAGTGACGAGACTTGAACTCGCGGCCTCCGGCTTGACAGGCCGGCGCTCTAACCAAACTGAGCTACACCCCCGCAGGCGACAAGCCCGTCTTTTTAATGCAACGCCACCCAAGAATCAAGAGGAAACTGACCAGGAGTTTCCCCAGTTTTCGGGCGTCAGGTCAGGACGAAGCCGAAAAGATCGGGTTGCGATGAAGGGGGAGGCGGTTTGAGCC
>JAFGFN010000195.1 GCA_016931035.1 Candidatus Sumerlaeota bacterium | reverse complement strand
GGCTCAAACCGCCTCCCCCTTCATCGCAACCCGATCTTTTCGGCTTCGTCCTGACCTGACGCCCGAAAACTGGGGAAACTCCTGGTCCTGAAACCCATTGACAACGCCTGGATCGAAGTCGAGGATTGATGCTCGTTATGGGACGCTTCTTGAAACGACTCTGGACTCGGCTGAACAGCGCGCAGATTGGCGTGCTGAGCTTCGCGCTGGCGTGTCTGCTCGGAGGCGTCGTTCTCTCGTTTCCGATCGCCTCCGAGACCGAGCCGCTGCGGTTTCTCGACGCCGTCTTCACGGCCACCTCGGCCACTTGCGTCACCGGGCTGATCGTCGTCGATACGCCCACGCGGTTCAGTTTCTTCGGCGAAGCCGCCATCCTCGTCCTGATCCAGGCGGGCGGCTCCGGCATCATGATGTTCAGCACCATGATCCTGTTCGTGATGAAACGCCGCGCCTCGATCAACGTGCGCGACGCCGTCGGCGGGTCGTTCCTCAAACTGCGCCGCTACTCGTTGCGCGAACTGCTCAAACTCACCCTTCTCATGACGGTCCTGTTCGAGGGCGCGGGCGCCGCGATCCTGTTCCTGCGATGGTGGCCCGAGTACGGCGCGGGCCGCGCCTTGTGGCTCGCCGTCTTCCATTCCGTCTCGGCGTTCTGCAACGCCGGGTTCTCTCTCTTCTCCGACAGCCTCGTGCGCTGGGCGGACGACCCGATCGTCAACGCGGTGGTCATGTCGCTCATCGTCGCCGGAGGGATCGGGTTCTTCGTCGTCACCGACTTGTGGGACACGATCCGGCGGCATCCCGATCCCGCGCGACGCCGGGTGTGCTTCCATACCAAGATCGTCCTCGGAATGACGGCGGTCCTGATCGTGGCGCCGGCGATCCTGATCTTCCTGCTCGAACGCGGCGCGACCCTGGCGTCGTGCGGAACCTCGGGCGCGGCGATGCGCGCGCTGTTTCAATCGGTCACGGCCCGCACGGCGGGCTTCAACACCGTGGACATCGGCGCGATGTCGAACGCCAGTCTGTTCTTGATCGCGTGTCTGATGTTCGTCGGCGCGGCGCCCGGCTCGACCGGCGGCGGCATCAAGGTCACCGCGCTGGGCGTGGTCCTCATCGTCGTCTACTCGCGCTTCAAGCGGATGGGCTCGATCTCGATCTTCGGTCGGTCGATCAGCCGGGGGAACCTCGAACGGGCGGTCGTCTTGATTCTTCTGGCCGGAGCGCTCGTTTGTGTCGTAACGTTTCTCTTGCTCGCGACCGAGCCCACCGACGCGCCGCACAGCGAGTTTCTCGACATCTTGTTCGAGTCCGTGTCGGCGTTCGGCACCGTCGGGCTTTCGACCGGCGTGACGCCGAATCTCAGCGACCTGGGACGCTTGATTGTGATCCTGACGATGTTCACCGGGCGCGTCGGGCCCCTCGTCCTGGTCTATGCCATCGGTTCGCGCGCGGCCGAACGCAGCTATCGTTACCCGGAAGAACAAATCATGATCGGTTAAGGAGCGCGATTGTCATGCCACAGATCGCCGTCGTCGGAATGAACAGTTTCGGCTATCATCTCGCCCGCACGTTGGCGGAGCTCGGGAGCGAAGTCCTCGTCGTGGACAAGGACGAGGCCGTCATCGACGAGGTCAAGACCTACGTCGCCAAGGCCGTGGTGGCCGACATCTCGGACAAGCGCGTCATCCAGGATCTCAATCTCCCCGAGATGGACAGCGTCGTCTTGAGTGTCGGAAACCACTTCGAGGCCGCCGTCCTTGCGGCGCTGCACCTCAAGGACCTAGGCGCGCGCCACGTGGTCGCCAAGGCCCTGTCCGAAGACCACGCCCGCGTTCTTCTGGCCCTGGGCGTGAACCGCATCGTCTTTCCCGAACGCGACATGGCGCTACGCCTCGCCTCGACCCTGCACGGAACGAACATCGCCGACTACGTCCCGCTCACGGCGGACTTCTCGATCACGGAGCTGATCCCTTCGAAGGAGATGGTCGGCAAGACGCCGATCGAACTCGAGTTCCGCAAGCGATACGGCTGTCAGATCCTGGTCGTCAAGAGTCTGGACCCCAAGGAAGGCACGTTCATCCCCGACCCCACGACCGTGATTACCGACCGGCACATTCTCATTCTCTTGGGCAAGAACGACGATCTGGCCAAGCTGCGCGAGAAGACGCAGTAGAACCTGTTACATGACTCCCTGCTAGCGCCGACTTCGGCGAGCTCGACCGAGATTGCAGAGGCCGGACCCAGGATGCGCGCCCGCGCCATCCAAGAAACGCTATAGATTGTCGAGAACGCAGGGTTAACGCCTTGGAGAAAGGTCCCCGGACATCGAGAGACGCCCGGGTGGAGTCCCAACCACCGGCCTTCACCCCGCTGACTCGAAACTCAAATCCTCAAGCCTGCCGGACCTGCGCCCCACCCAAACGCGCGAACAACACCCACCCCAAACCGACGCGTCGCTCCCGGTATTCTCTCAACACCGCCTTGCCCGAGCCGTTTTGCGGGAGCCGCGACGCCCCTCCGCCCCTCTGGGCGCATCTTGACTGAGCACCGAGAATTGAGGGAAACTGAGTCCGGAAGTTGGGTAGTAGGGGTTCGATTCCATAGCAAGCGAGG
>JAFGFN010000194.1 GCA_016931035.1 Candidatus Sumerlaeota bacterium | reverse complement strand
GGTGACCCCATTTGCTCACGACATTTCTGTCCTTTGTTTTCAATATCGAGACGAAGATCGCGCCTTTCTGTTTTGGACAAGAGTGTCTCCGTGTGTATCGGCGGCTGAAGAGATTTCCACTGAAAGAAGTGCGCCGCGGATCGACGCTGATGCATGCGGATAGAGAGCCTCCCTGTCTTCCCGTTCTCTATCGAGTTTTCTCTCCTCCCACTTCCCCGGGAACGAATCCGAGGCGGGCGGCGTCTGTTTTCTTGGATTTGTCGGCTCAGGGGCGATATAATCTCTCGCAGGAAGTATGAAGGATACGATTGGGAGTTGGGGGCGTGCGAGATCGAGACGCCGGACGCTGAGGGACGACAAACCGTCGTTCGCGGTCCGAGGAAGGAGTCGGCATGCGCGTCGTCGTCATCATGGCGGGAGGGTCGGGCGAACGGTTCTGGCCGCTGAGCCGCAAGGGCCGCCCGAAGCAGCTCCTCGCCCTCGCGACCGACAAACCGATGCTGGCCGAGGTGGCCGAGCGGGCGTGCGATCTAGTCGGCGCGTCGAACTTGTTCATTGTCGCGGGTCCGCATCTCGAAGAGGCGATCCGCGAGGTCCTTCCGCTTCTGCCTTCGGACAATCTCGTGATCGAGCCGATGGGCAAGAACACCGCCCCCTGTCTCGCCCTCGCCGCCGTCGTCATCGCGAAGCGATACGGTCCAGACACGGTCATGGGGGTCCTGAGCGCCGACAGTCTGATCGGCGATCTCGAAACGTTCGACCGAAATGTGGACTTGGCGTTCGAGACGGCGGAGCGCGAGGACGTCCTCGTCACGCTGGGCATTCGCCCCACGCACCCCGACACGGGATTCGGCTACCTGGAGATCGGCCCCGCCGTTTCGCCCGAGGGCGATCCGCGCGGCACGGCGCACCGGGTCGAGTCGTTTCGCGAGAAACCAGACGAGGAAACGGCGCGCCGCTACGTCGAGTCGGGCCAATACCTCTGGAACAGCGGGATGTTCTTTTGGCGGATCGCGACGCTCCTCAAAGGCTTGGAGCAGCACGCCCCCGCCATCGCCTCAGGCGCGGCGCGCATCGCCGAGTCGATCGGCACCGACGAATATCGGACGATTCTTCGCGAGGTGTTCGAGAACTGGGAGAAGATTTCGATCGACTACGCCCTGATGGAAAAGGCGCGCAACGTCCGCGCCGTCGCGGGCGAATTCGGATGGGACGACGTGGGGACCTGGACCGCCCTCGCCCGGACGCGCCCCGTCGACGCCGACGGCAACCTGGAGATCGGCCGATGCCTCGCGCTCGACACCGCCGACACGATTCTCTATAACAAGACGGGGGCGACTTCGGACGAGGAGCCGCCCCTTCTGGTATCGCTAGGGGTCCAGGACCTGGTGGTCGTCCACGCCGGGTCCGCCGTTCTGGTTTGTCATCGCGACCGGGCGCAGGACATCAAGCAAGTCCTCGCCGCCTTGCGCGAGAAAGGATACGAACAACACTTATAGGCGACGAACGACGGACGGGTGCGGATCGGGAAGGGCGGAGCGCGCGTCTTCGGGCCGCTTTCTCTCCCGTGGGACCGCCCAGTCGCGCATCGTCGAAGAAAGGACACACTCTCATGAAGAGGACTTTCCTTCTATCCGCTGTCTTAGGATCTCTGATTGCCGTCTGCTCGATCGTGGGCGTCGGCACGTCGTCCGCGTGGGCGGCGGACGAAGACGCCCCCTCCGCCGTGGTGTACGACAGCGCAAACGCGGAAGTGGAGACCGACGCCGTCCAAGAGGCGATCGCCCTGGGTTGGGAAACGGACCTCGATGCCGCGCTCGAGCGCGCCCGTCGGTCGGGCAAGCCGGTTGTCGAGATGTTCACGACGCCCTGGGCGCCGCCCGGCCTGGCGATGGCGCGCGAGGTCCTGTCCGACGAGCGGGTTCGCCGCGCGTTGCGTTCCGTGGAAACCGTCGTCGCGGATCCGGACGCCAGTCCCGAGCGCGCGGGCGAGACGAAGATCGAGCAGCTTCCCACGTTTGTCATCCTCGATTCCGACGGCAAGGAGTACGACCGGTTCGGCGGGTTCCTTCCCGTCGGCGCGTTCCTCGCCACGTTCGAGGCGGCGATCGATCCCAAGCAGGCCGTTTCGGAGCTGGTCGAACAGATCGCGAGGAATCCCGAGGACGTGCAAGCGCGGTGGCTGCTCGCCAAGAAGTACGCGCGCGACAAGAACGCGAACGATCTCAAAGACACGCTCGACGGCATTCGCAAGGCGGACCCCGAGAACCGCGAGGGCTACCTGGACAATGCCGTCTACCTCGATCTGATGACCGCGCTCAACCCCGAAACGCCCGAGAAGGGGGTGGAGGCGGCCGAACGATTCCTCGCCGACTTTCCCAAAAGCGAGTTCGCGCCCGAGGTCGAGATGACCCTGGCCCAACTCCTCTATCAGGCGGGAGATCGGGAGCGCGCGATCCGGCTCCTCGAGGAGTTTCCCGGGCACTATCCCGATTCTCCCCTCGCGCCTCAAGTCGCCGAGGACCTGAGGGCGATGCGCGCACCCACGGAGTAGTTCCGGAGTCGGTGTGAATCGGCGGGAAAGACCGGGCGAGACAAATCGAGCGCGGGTGTCGTTTGCGACCCCCGCGCTCTCTTGTCTCCGTGCGGTTCTTTCCGCCCAACGGTCGACGCGCTCAGCGGCTCAGGAAGGCCGGCCCCGTCGGCGTCGGGGTGGGGGTTTCTTTCGTCCTGCGTCGGATGATGCTCGACTCCTGAGGCGTTCGGGCCGGAGCCGGGGTGGCCTGAGGCGTCGGCTGCGGAGTCGGCGCGGCCGGCTGCGCAGCGTCGCCGGCCGGCTGCTCGGCGGTTTCCTCCTGTGGCGCCTCCTCTTGCTCGCCTGAATCGCCGGGCTCATCCGAAGGGGGAGCCTCGGGCGGGGTTCTCGATGTCGAAGGTCCGATCCGCAGAGTGCCGATTCCCTTGAGTTCCTCTTCTATTTCGGCGCCCGCTGCGCCCTCCGCTCCGGACGTCGCCTCTCTTCCCGTCAGGAAGCGGGCGAGACCTTCTTCGGAGTCCGGCACGGACTCGTCGGCAGTCGGTCGACCCTCTTCGGTCGTCGTCTCCTCGTCGCTTTCCGTTTCCGGGAGCTCGAGGATCGATTCCATTCCCTCGATCGTCGACTCGGGCTCGGCGATGGGCGTGGGAACCAGAAAGCGTTCGGCCGGGGGTTCGGCGACCGCTTCGGGCGCCACGACGTTCGCGTCCCAAGGCAGGGAGAAGAGAGGAGACGTGGTCAGCGAACCGGTCGATAGACTCTCACCCTCCAAACTGGGCGGGGCGCCGAGGGTCTCGTCTCTTTCCATCCAGCGGCCGAGCGGCTCGGTGTCGTCGAGATTCAGGGCCACGGGACTGCCGGCGGGGCGTTCGCGCAGAATCGTGGGAGTGATGAAGAAGAGCAGGTTGCGGACACTGTCGTTCTTCTCGTTCGCGCCGAACAGAAGCGGTCCGATCCAGGGGATCTTGACCAGGAAGGGAACGCCGGTGATCTTTTCGCTCCGATTGCGGCGGATCAGACCGCTGATCACGCGCGTTTCGCCGTCGGGGATCATGAGAACGGTGTCCGCGGAGTCTTCGAGTTTCCGAATCCCCGTGAACGTCGGGATGTTGGTCACCCCCGTGGCCAGCGAAACCTGTTCCGCGCTCGAGTTCTCGATCCGAAGTTTGATGGTGACCAGGCCCGTCGGACTGATCGTCGGGGTGATGGACACCGTGAGACCGCTCTCGACGTAGCTCTGACTCACGCTGTATTGGTTGGAGTCGCTGGAAAGGGGCTGCACGTCGGGAACCGGATCCTGCGTACCGGAGAAGATCTTCGCCTCCTCCCCGCTCTTGACGAGAAACCGCGGTTTGAGAAGAACGCGCGTGTTGTTGCTGGTCAAGGCGGCCGAGAGCTGCGCCTTGACGTGTCGGCTCAGGTACCCGACCGCGAGACCTCCGGAGCCGATCGAGCCTAGAGGGAACTCCTTGCGGTAGTCGATGAATCCATACGGCGAGCCCGACGAGGAGCCTGCCGCGCCGCCGATCGTCGGGTAGTTGCTGATCAGGTGGTCTTGAACGGCCGCCGCGAGATCCCCGCTGTACGAGATCTCGGTGCCGTAGCTGAGGAGATCGCCCTGGTTGACGTCGAGCAATTCGGCTTGAATGAGGACTTGCTCGACCGGCCTGTCGAACACCTGGAGAAACTTCTCGACCTCGAGATGGACCTCCGGCGTATCTTCGAGCCAGAGCATGCCTCGCGAGCCGTCGATATAGTACCGGCGTTCGCCCGGCGTCGCGATCAAGGCCAAGACGTCCTGGAGGGCCTTCAGGTCGTCCTGGGTCTTGGAGATGTTGAGGTTGTAGACTTTGCGCAGCTGCCGAACGTCGAGCAGCTCGACGATCGACTCCATGCGTTGGATATTGGCCAGCGAATCGCGGACCACGATCATGCGGTTGCGTTCGTCCGTCTCGATGCTGCCCGCGGAAGACAGGAACTCCTGGACCTTGGCGGAAATGCTGTTGATGTCGCCGTAGCGAACCCGGAACACCCGCAGGACTTGCGGCACGTCGATCAAGTTCAGAAGATCCTGAACCATCGCGAGTTTCTCGGGTAGATCGGTCACGATCACCTGGTTGCTGCGTTCGTCGAGCGAGGCCGAGCCGACGGGCGAAAGAACACCGGCTTTCCCCAAAGCGTCGTTGAAGTAGAGAGCCGTGACGTGTACGGGAATGAAGATCTTGGTCTCGGTCAGCTCCTTCATCGCGACGGTGTTCCAGTATTCCTCGTCCATGATTTCGTACGCGTCGCCCTTCTTGCGCCAACGCAGGTTGTTCTGGGCCGCCAGGAGCGTGAGAAACTCCTCGGGCGTCAGGTCTTCGCCGCTGATCGTGACCTGGGCCTCGGCGACTTTCTTGCCCTGAACCGAAACCCGCAGGCCCGTCTGCGCTCGGAAATCGTCCAGAACGATCATGATGGGCGTCGGCTTGATGAAGGGCGTCGAGACCAGTGGAACGCCCTCGGCGGTGCGGCGAATCTCGGTTTCGAACCCCCCGGTCGGCGATGCGTCCTCCGCTTCGACCGGCGCAACCGAGGTTGCATCCGCCTCGGGCGGCTCGGCCTCTTCGTCTTGGGCGAGCGTTGCGGGAGAGATCGCGGCCACGAAGACCGCCAGACATATCAGGATCGCTGCTAGTGAAGTTCGCTGGTACATGGTGATTGCCTTTGGACCGGGGTGATGGGCGATGTTCTCTCCAACTCGGGATCGCGTCTAGTCGCGTATGCTCTTCTTGACCATCTGGTCTCCGTAGCGAATGATCACGTCGTAGCGCCCGGAGGGCTCCACGGTGATTTCGAACTTTTGGCGACCTTCCTCGACGATGAACGGTTTTCCCGCTGGGATCTGAATCTCCTTGCCGTTCTTGTCCGCGAAGACGAACGTGTTTGTGCGACGGACGGGATAGCTGTACTTCCACTCGCCGACCGCCTTCGACAAATCGGGCGTGGGCGTCGGGGTGGGCGGCTTCGGAGTCGGCGACGGGGACCGCGTGACAAGAGCGCGGAAGACGTTGCGACGCGCCAGATTGTCCGTCGGCGACTCGAAGAGACGACTGCGGGTGTACGTGGTCTCGGAGAACTCCGTGTCGCCGATAGGCGGCCTTCGATCGGCGAGTCGGACGGGCGGTTCGTCGGGAAGGGGCGCAAACGATTGACCGCCGATCAGAACGATCACGAGCGCGATCGCAACCGCGAGCGCGCCGTTGACGAGCCATTCTTTTCGGGTCTGAGTCATTTGCGAAGTCCCTCGGATTTCGTCGCCCGGCCGGTTTGGGCCGGACGCGGGCCGATCACTTTTTCGGCGCGGTTTTGGCCTCGATCTCCTCGTCGCGCACGATCTGTGCCACGTCGAGCGACATCTGAGCGCTTTCGTCCTGCCCCGTGGCGTCGATCTGGAGACTGCGGATCATAAAACCCCGACTCTGTAGATCCGCCAAAAGGTCGTAGAGTCTTGGGAGAGGAGCGCTGATGCCCGGCGAGGGAATGGGCAGGATCAGGTACGAGAACCCGGGCGCGCCGTCGATCTTCAAGGTCTTTTTCTGTCCGACGACCGGCAGCGGGATCTCCCGACTGCTGCACAGATTCTGGATCTCCTCCGTGAAGACCCGCTCGGGTCGCTTGCCCTCGCGCCCGCTCGGAATCATGGCGTAGAACTCCTCGTATTCCCGGTCCACGCGCTCGCCTTCCTTAAGGAGTTCCTTCTGCGCCTCGTAGAGGCTGTGCGCCGTTGCCAGGTTCTCCGAGATCTCCCCGTATTTCTGAATCATTCCTTCCAACAGGCCGAGGTAAAGCAACGTCCCCAGGCCCACGCAGACGGTGATCGCCAGAATGACGCGCTCGCGTGGAGTCATGTTCTTGAGAAGTTGCATCGCACTGCGCTCCGGTCTTACCGTCGCTGAGTCCTCGACCCCTCGGACAAAAAGCGGCATCGAACCTTGCACGAGAGCACCTGCACGCTCCGCATGTGGGGCACCGTCTCGAAACGCGGATCGTCGCGTGTCGGCTGGCCGGCGAAGTAACCGGTCTCGTAGAGTTTCTGCATGAACTGGAAGAGCTCGGGATACCCTCGCGCCCTGCACGAGATCACGAGCGACCCTTGTCCCTTGCCGACGTCGTAGTCGAACCGGCCGATCGAGACTTTCATGTCCGATTCGTCGAACAAATCGTCCCACCCGCTCAACGTGTTGAGAATGGACAGCGCCGAGTCCTTGCGGGACGAGTTTTCCTTCAGAATCTTGACCACCGTTTGGCGATACGCGATTTCGGCCACGCGCGGCTTGTTGCGCTCGATCCGGTCCGCGTAGAACTCGAGCAAGTTCTGGCGGCGTTCGATCGTCTGATAGGCCAGCACCCAGAGGGAAATCGCCAGCGCCGCCGCCAGGCCCGCCGTCGTCAAGAGCGACCGGCGGCGACGCGACCCGATCCGTTTGCTCACGTAGCTGGGCGGAAGAAGATCGATTCGGATCGCCTGCCCCCACGTCTCGCGCAGAAGCGCTCCGGCCGCGGAAGCCAGCGCCCAGGGGGCGTCCATCCACGCACCCGCATTCGAATCGATCCCGAGGGCCTGCGGCTCGCCCGTTCGCCCGCCGGTTCTCGATGCGTCGGGCCGGTCGAACGGATCGATCTTGACCGGTTCCACGCCCAGGCTCGTGCGGAGAATCCGCTCCAGTCCGCCCAGGTCGGCGCCCGGTCCGGAAAGGAATATCTTTGAGAGAGGATGGCAATCGAATTGCCTTCGGGCGAATTCGAACGTCTGGCGAATCTCGTGGACGAGACGTTCGTGCCAGAGGCGATGGCGCGCGGCCGACGCGGCGGACGAAGAGTCGTCCTGGGACTCCTCGCCTCTGTCCGAATCGCGCATCTGGAGAAGGTCCAAGCCGCGAATGTCGCCCGGAGAGAGATTCTCCGCGACCTCGCCGGGCAGGAGCGAGGCGACGACCCGGTCGATCCCCAACGCAATGCTGCGGGCGAAGATCGGAATGCCGTCGTGGAGGATGGTCATATCGATCGCCTCGAGCCCCACGTCGATCTGGCACACCGTCGGGTCCGTCTCCGGGTCCCACCGCCCGCTATAGAGAAGCGCGTTGGCCAGCGCCGCGGTCGAGACGTCGAGGGCCGTGAGTTGTATCCCCGCGGCTTCGAGCGTCGATGTGATTTCAACGGCGGGCGGACCGTCGACGGCGGCGATCAACACTTGCGACCCCTGGATGCCTTCGACGCGAAGCACGTGGTGCGAAACGACGTGTCGCTCCGCGTGGAACGGAATATGACGTTCGGCTTCGAACCGCGCCATCTCGGAGAGTTCGGCCGGATCGGCCGAGGGCAGAGTGACGATCCGCAGGGTGACCCATTGCTTCGGAATCAGGGCCGAACCCTCGCGGAGTTTCAGATCGGCGCTCTTGAGCGCCTGACGAATGGCGGCGGCGTTGGCCTGCACGCTCGCCTCGACTCCGCTCTCGCCCGCATCGAGAGCCGCCTTCGCCAGAGGAACGTGAAGGACCGAACGAAGGACATGAGCGTCCTTGAGATTCTGCCACACGCAGATCCGACAGACGCGCTCCTGAAACTCGAAAACGGCGCTTAGAGGCGGCATGAGGCCCTCTCAATAGGAAACCCAACGCTTGAAGTAGACCGCCGGGATGCAGAATTTGCGGTCGATCGAATACTTTTCCAAATTGGGATTGTCGACGACCTTCTGGAAGACTTCTTCCGACAGCGTCCCCTGCAGGTCCTGCATCTTGGGCGAGATTCCCGATCGGAGACACTCCGCAACGATCCGAGCGCGGGTGACGGGCCGGGCCGAGCGGCGGTCGCGCAACGAGCTCGCGAAGCTCTCCTTCTTGGCCCCGCTCCGACCCTCGCTGTAGATCGTAAAGAAAGAAGAGAAGGTTGTCAAGCGAACCACTTGTTTCATTTTGGCCAGGACAGGCGGGATCAAGCCTTCCACTTTCTCGAAGTCGCGTTCCCTTCGGAAGAAGTCTTCCTCGTCGGCGTGCATTTGCCCTTTGCCTTGCCGATACTCGACGATTCGCTGGGCCAGGGAACATCCATTGTCCAAGTCGTCCATCGCGTAGGCGCAAACCGCCGCGAGGCATTCGTAGCTCGCCGTGTTCATGTTGAGGGAGCTCCCTCGCAAAGTCACCAGGTCGCGAAGGCCCGGACGGCGGTCCGATCCCTCCTCGAATGAACGCAGCGGGAAGAACTCGGGGTCGGGGGTCTCTTCGGGATCGTAGCCGTAGAACAAGGTCGGCGTCACGCCGGGAATCTGCGACAATTCGTCCAGGCTCTCGAACGGCGCGTTCTTGAAGTAGAAGGGACGTTCCGGGTCCGAACTGCGCGACGGCATCTCCAGTTCGGCGGCCCTTTCCGCGTAGAACTCGCGTTCGGTTTCGCCCTCGACGCCGAGGGCGGAATCGTCGGCGTCTTTCCAGTCCCACATGGCTTGGGCCAAGTCCGCGGCGTCTTTCTCGTCGACTTCGAGAACCCTCAGAAGATTGGTCATGAGAGGCACCCACGTGCTCTCGAATCCGTTCAGGCCGATCTTGCTTTCCTCATCGATCACCATCACGCGGCAGACCCCGAGAGAACGCCGGCCTTCGTGAGGAGTCGGTTCGAACTCGAAGGGCTCTTCCCCGCCCAAGGCCCAACAGTCGGCCAGAGTATCGATCGGCGGGCGAGTCTCCGTCACTCCCTTGACTCGGTCGAAGAAGTAGTCGTTGCGCAGGTCGGCGACGGCCCGCGCCAGCCCGATGCGCGCCAATTGCTCGGCGATCAGCTGGTCGCGGTAAACCCCGCTCAGCTTCATTTCCACCCGCATCTCGAACACCAGCGACTGCGCCATCAGCGTGAGGACGAGCACGATCCAGAGGGTCAGCACCAGGATCACGGCGCGGCGACGCGAACGCTTCGAGCGATGTCGGTTCAAACCCCACACGGTCACCGGTCCTCTTCCTTTTCGGGCGTCGGCTCGAACAAGGTCGAGTCGCTCGGAACATAGTTCTCCACCGCCGCCGGAAGCCACACGGTGCTCTCCATCTTTTCGGCGCCGTATTGGGCGGCCTTTTTCTTCGAGCCGGCGGAGTCTCGAACCGCCAGTTCCACCCGGACGTACGAAGGGAGGAGGTCGAAAGTGCGATGGCGATAGGCGACGAGCTTGTTCAAGTAAGCGATATCGTCCTCCGGAACGTTGAACGCGGCCGTCCGATGCTCCTTGCCCTCCGAATCCCAGGTCTCGGCCTCGATCCATTCGCCGAAGAAGTACCCGTACAAGAGCCGGAACTCCACAACGTTCTCGGCGAGAAGTTCCGGAGGAAAAGACTCCTCGGGCACCCGGATCAGGTAGTCGACGTCGAATTCCGGCTCGTCCGGATCGGGCAAGTCCGCCTTGGAACGATCTTCGTCCTTGCGACGCGCCAGAGGGCTCCGGACGCGAGAGCCGGAACCGGCGTCCCGTCTCTCCTGAGCCGCTTTCTTTTCCGCCCGAGCCTCGCGGGCCTGCAGAATCTCTTCCTCCAAGTCGGGATTCACTTCCAGATAGCTGACCACCCGCGAACGCTGACGATAGAGATTCGTCCCTTCCCTTCCTCCGAGGAAATAGCGCACTCGCTCCACCCCCATGAACGAGTCCTCGAACGAGCCGTCGTTCGGCAGGGAGTGCGCGAACTCGATGGAACTGCCGATCTTCGAAGCGTCTCCGAGGAATCGCAGGTTCGATTGCATACAGAGGAACGGAACCTCCTCGTCGTCGCGTCCGGAATCGCCCTCGGGCGGGAAACCCCCGATCTCGAAATCGATCGTTCCCTTGTCCTCGAGGCTCTCCAGAATCTCGTTCTCGCGCTTCTGCATCTCGCCGCACAAATCGAGATAGCGCTGGTTGTAGCCGGTTTCGAAGAACACGGTCCGCAAATCGCGCGTGATCCGGTCGGTCGTAAACCGCAAGGACTGGGTCGCCTCGGCCGAGCGGCGCGCCACCTCGAAGGACCTGGAAGCCGTGCGAAAACTCGCGTAGATGGCCGACATGCAAATCGAGAAGATCGCCGTCGCGAGCAACATCTCGAGCAGCGTGAACCCGCCCGCCCCGAAACCGGGGCGAGCGCCCGCGCTTGAACTCGGAAGATCTCGTTTCGCTCGTCTCATCGTCGCTTCGCCGATCGCCCCCTTGCGCCGATCCTTTCGCCCAAGCCGCTCACTCGAACGGAAGGCCGTTGCGCAACTTGGAATCCACGTCGAACACCTCGGATTCGATGAGGGCCGTCTCGAACCGAAGGACTTCCTGGCGTTTGCCCCGTTTCGATTCGTCGGAACCGAAGTAGACCCGGACCGATACCCGGCGCAACGGGCTGACGGGATCCAGGTCGGCCAGGTCGGACCTGTCGGCGTAGGATATCTCTTCCGGCCAATAGGTCGCCTCGTAGGAATAGCGCGGATGGTCCGGCGCGAAAGTGCTCGAGAGGTCGCCCGGCACGGGCGGCTCGATTTCCCATCCCTCGATCAGCCCTCGCGCCAAGACGGTCGCTGTCGTGATCTGTTGACTCCACTTCGCCGCCTTGAGCGACGTGGTCAGCGATTTCATGACCATGGACAGCGCAATCCCGAGAATCGCCAGCGAAACAAGAACCTCGAGCAACACGAACGCGTGCGCCCGAAATCGACGGACGATTCTCCTCGGGCCGGTCATCGGGTCTGCTCTCCGTCGGTCTCCGGGGGGGCGTCTTCCGGCTCCGGGATTTCGATCGTCTCTTCGCGAGGCGGGCCCGCGTAGGTCCTGACCGCCCCGGTCGCCCCGGCAATCACGATCGTCACGCACTGACCAGTGGCGTCGGCCACCACGACGGTGCAAGCCGAAGCCGAGCCGTCCTTGCGAAACCGCAGCCACGCCGACTCGCCGCGCCCGAACGGGTCGGTCCCGATCTCGACCGTTGCGAAATGGATCCGGTTCTTCTCCGTCCCGCCTAGTTTCCGCACCTGCTCCATCTCGGAGCGGTTGTTGCGACTCGTCGCGTGGGTCCTTCGCTCGTCGGGTTCCGCGACGAAACGATACGTGTCGCTTTTGGAATCGATCGAGATCTCGGTCGAGTGGTTGCGCAAGACGGCCTGCTGGCGGGCGTAACGCGCCGTGAGAACGAACTCGCGGACCGCGGCCGAGAGTTTCCCTTGGCGATGGAATCCCCTCATGCTCGGGATGGCAACCATCGAGAAAACCCCCAAGATCAGGAGAACGACCATGATCTCGATGAACGTCACGCCGCGGACGATTGCGGATTGCGGATTGCGGATTGCGGAATTAGGAAAGACTCGCGGCAACCGGGCGGTCCGACACCAGCCATATTCGTATCGCGTTTCGAATCCTACATTCAGCATTCCAAATCCCTCATTCTCCATTCCGCAATCCGCAATCTCTACTCTCCTTGGGTCGGATCGAGCGACATGATGGGGAGCATCATGGCGATCACGATGAATCCAACCACGACTCCGAGCGCCAGAATGATGATCGGCTCCAGCATCGACGTCATCGTCTTGAGCGACCGGTCCACCTGTCTCTCGAACGTCGCGGACACCTTGATCAACACGTTGTCGAGTTGGGCGGTTTCCTCGCCTACGGCCACCATGCTGACCATGGTGGGAGGAAACAGAGCGCTTTCGCCGAGCGACGCGGCCATCGGCGAACCCTGGGAAATCGCCTCGGGCAGCTTCGCCATCTCGCGCCGGATCAACGTGTTCGAAACCACGTGTTCCGTAATCTCGAGCGCCGAGAGAATCGGCACGCCGTTGTGAAGAAGGTTTCCCAGCGTTCGCGAGAAACGCGCCAGCTCGCGCCGGTGAATCGTCTCGCCCAGAACGGGTATCCGCAGAACGACCGTGTCGTAGAGCATCCGCCCCTCTTGGGTTCGGAGAAAACGCCGCAACGCGACGATGCCGACCGCGAGGGCCAGCAATCCCGCGGGCCAATAGGCGGCGATTCCGTCCGTGATCGCGATCAGCAGCTGAGTGATCGGCGGCAGCGTCTGATTCAAATCCCTGTAGACGCTCGTGATCTTCGGGATGACGACGGTGACCAGGATCGAGATGACGACCGATCCGGCCATAACCATCACGAACGGATAAGCCAGCGAGGCGAAGACTTTGCCACGCAATTCCTCTTCGCCTTCCGCGAAGTCGGCCAGGCGCTGCAGAACGTCGGCCAACATGCCGCCCGTCTCGCCCGCGCGCACCATGGCGACGCTCAGGGCGTTGAACACCTTCGGGTGGCGCTGCATGGCCCGCGCCAGCGTGTCGCCTCCCTGCACGCTCTTGCATATGTCGGAAACCACGTCGCGAAGCAACGACTCCGGCATCTGGTTCAGGATGATGCCCAGCGACTTGACGAGCGGAACGCCCGAGCCGACCAGGTCGGCCAGCTGCCGGTTGAGGTTGGCCAGATCGCCGGCTTGCACTTTCCCGCGCAGCGCGGCCAGGCTCATTCCGCCGGCCCGAGGCGTCGTGTCGCGGACTTCGATGGGAAAGTACCCCATCGACTGAAGACGCGTCACGACGGCCTGACGGTCCTCGACCTCGAGCGCCCCCTCGATGCGTTCGCCCTTCGGATCGCGGGCAATGTACGTGAACTTGGCCATCTTCTTCCTCGTTAGGAGTTGCGAGTTGCGGGCGACGGGCGACGCGTCGCGCGCAATTCGCGACTATTCGCCTTGGCCGAGCATCGCCGTCTCGTCGTCCATGGTCACGTTCAGCACTTCTTCGATTGACGTGATGCCCCGCTTGATCTTGTTCCATCCGTCGTGACGGATCGGCTTCATGCCTCGCCGCATCGCCTCCTGTTTGAGATCGCCCGCCGTGGCCCGATCCACCACCATCCGGCGGAACGTCTCGGAAATGCGCGCCATCTCGTATACCGCCGTCCGCCCCCTGTACCCCGTATACCGGCAAAGCTCGCACCCTCGATGGCGGAAAATCTTGAGAGCCGCCGCCAACTCGTTCGTCACGTTCACGCGCCGGAGAAGTTCCGCCGGAGGATCGAACTGAACCTTGCACTCGGCGCAAAGAAGCCGCACGAGACGTTGGGCGATCAGCCCCTCGAGCGAAGAGGAAATGAGGAACGGCTCGATATCCATGTCGATCAGACGGGTGACGACGCCGCAGGCGTCGTTGGTATGAATGGTCGAGAAGACAAGGTGGCCGGTCAAGGCCTCTTGGATCGCGATCTGCGCCGTCTCGCCGTCGCGGATCTCGCCCACGAGCAGAATGTCCGGGTCCTGGCGCAGAATCGACCGCAGACACCGGGCGAACGTCAGCCCGATCGACGGCGTGATTTGGATTTGAGTCACCCCGCGCATCCGGTACTCGATCGGGTCCTCGACCGTGATCAGCTTGCGTTCGGTCGTGTTGATCTCGCGCAGCGCGGCGTAGAGCGTGGTCGACTTGCCCGAACCGGTCGGGCCGCTGACCAGGATGATGCCGTGGGGACGCTGGATCATCGAGCGGAACAGACCCAAGTGGTGCTCGTCGAATCCCAGTCGCTCGAGGTTGATGAACGCCTCGTCGCGAGTCAGAATACGGACCGAGACGCTCTCGCCCGTCGGAGTCGGCACGGTGGAAACGCGCAGGTCGAAATCGCGCGGACCGATCTTGATCTTGATCTTGCCGTCCTGCGGGAGCCTGCGCTCGGCGATGTCCATGTCGGACATGATCTTGATGCGCGATATGATGGCCGACTGGAAGCGCTTGATGTTGGGCGGCACCGGAGACTCGTACAGCACGCCGTCGATGCGGTAACGAATCCGCAAATCGTCCTCCATCGGCTCGACGTGGATGTCGGTGGCGTTGTCGGCCACCGCTTCCTTGATGATCTGGTTGACGAACCGGACGATCGAGGCGTCGGCGGCCATCGTCTCGATATCCTCGACCTTCGACAGGTCGAGCGAAACGGCCTGCTCCTGGCTATCGTCCACCATCTCCTGCATCGTGTCGGCGCCGATGCCGTAGTACTTCTTGATCCCGTCGGCGATGTCCTTGGGAAGAGCGACCACCGGCTCGATCTCGATCTTGAGGTTCAATCGCAGATCGTCGAGAACGTGGATGTTGTGCGGATCGCTCAGCGCCACCTCGAGCACCCCGTCGCCCGCCCCTACGGGAAGCACCTGGAAGTGCGTGGCGAGACGCGCCGGCATCCGCGCGATCACGTCGGGCGCGATGTCCATCTCGTTGATGCGAACGAAACGCGCGCCGATCTGGCGCGCGATCGCCCTCAAGAGCTGCTCCTCGGTCACAAGCGCCATCTTGACCAGAAGCGACCCGAGCCGTTCGCCCGACTTGTGGTGCTCGACCAACGCGCGCTCGAGCTCGTCGGGGTCCAGAAGACGCATCTCGACCAGAATACGGCCCAGCTTCATGTTCTCGTTGCGACTGATCATGGTCCCGTTGTTCCTTACTTGCCGCCCCCAGAGCGGAACTTCGCCCCTCGGCGCACGCCTGACCACCCCTGCGCACACCTACCCCTCAGAGTACTCCGAGGCAACTTTGTTGCCAAGTGCCAATCCGTAGGGTGCGAGATCCCCACCCCCGAAGCGGTCCATGCGACGAGCAAGACTCACGTGCCTAACTGATTTTGAATGAGTTACAGGCACCCCACCAGGGGATAGCCCTTTCTCCTCCGACGAGGGAATCGTCTTGGCGGGCTAGTGATCGAGATTCCACGGTTGGCCGAACCGCGAAAACTCAATCCCTGACGGGCTGGGCGGTCTCGTCCTCATACGAGAACACAATGTCGTCGGAGGTCCCGGTCTTCCGGTCTCTCCCGCACGAAACTAGGTCGAACTCCCGTCCGTCCTCGCCCGGGCAACGGTAGACATACAGGCTGCCCCACGCGTCGCGAGGTTCGGCCTTCAGACATTGCCGCCATTCGCTCTGCCCCGTCGGGCGGCGCACCAGCGCGATCAGACCCTCCTCGGTCGTTGGATAGTCGCCCGCTTTCATCTCGTACATTTCCAGCGCGCTCTCGACGTTGTGCATTTCGAGCCGCGTCGTCGTTTCCTTGGCCTCGCGGGCCCGGCCCACCATCTTGATGCCAACCACCGAGAGCAGGATGCCGACGATGGCGACGACCAACATGATTTCGAGAAACGTGAAACCGCCGCGAAGAGATCGATGGCGAGTCGGCATGAGATACACCTCCTTTGGTGTTCCCCGGGCCGCGCGCGGCAGGAGTGGGAGGGGGGAGGGGAAACCGCGCGCGACCCGGGACTCCGTTCCGGCCAAGAACAAGCCGCGTGCCAAGTTGACGGGCGTTTCGCCGCTGTGTATAGAGCGACCCTCGAAAGAACTGTCCGATTCTTCCATCGGCGTCGTCCGTTCGTAATCGCGACGGTGTTCTCCAAACGAGTCCTGTCGCTCTGAAGCCAAACGTGTTCTGAGTTTTTGGGGACAGCCCAGGTCTCGCGGATCGCGACCCATTTTTGCGGACACTGCTTTCGAGAAGCGCTATAGTCGGTTCACCGGAGGCGGGTCGCTCGCGCTCGGCGGTTTGCACGATGCAAATGCCTGTTTCGCGAGGAGTTGTCGCCTTCCGAGGCTCTTGCAGGTTTCGATCTGAGCGCCGAAGG
>JAFGFN010000193.1 GCA_016931035.1 Candidatus Sumerlaeota bacterium | reverse complement strand
CGGGACGCGCTCCCGGGTTCGCTCCTTCAGCGCCTCGCGATACGCGGCAACCGCCTCTTCGAGTCGCTCCGTCCCGCTCTCGCGCTCCCCGAGCGCGCGAAGCGCGTTGCCCAGGTTGTTCTGGGTCATCGCCCAGTCGAGCGGGACGCGCTCCCGGGTGAACTCCCTCAGCCCCTCGCGATAGGCGGTCACGGCTTCCTCGAGTCGCTTCGTCCCGCTCTCGCGCTCGCCGAGCCTGGCGAGCGCGTTGCCCAGGTTGTTCTGAGTCGTTGCCCATTGGAGCGGGACGCGCTCCCGGGTCCACACCTCCAGCGCCTCGCGATAGGCGGTCACGGCTTCCTCGAGGCGCTTCGTCCCGCTCTCGCGCTCGCCGAGTCGGAAAAGCGCGTTGCCCAGGTTGTTCTGGGTCGTCGCCCATTGGAGCGGGACGCGCTCCCGGGTTCGCTCCTTCAGCGCCTCGCGATAGGCGGCGACGGCTTCTTCCAACGGTGCGTTTTGACCCGTCTGCCCTCCGAGGATCTGGAGGGCGTCGGCAAGAACAACACGGGTCTTGCCCCGGGCGTCGGTGTCCCATCCCGAACCTCTGCCGCTCCCCGCCAAGAGAGCGCGTACCCGGTCGATGAACTTGGGCAATCGATCGGCGACATAATGCCCCTCCTCTGCTCTGAATTCCGCGTCGCCCTGAGCCGCGAGGAGGAGAAGCGTGTCCTTCAGGTCGGACCAGAACACTTGTGGGAGCGCGAACGGCTTCTCGGGGTTCGCCTCGTGGTACAGTTTCGGCTTCGGCCCTTCTCCGCCCGCGACGGTCCAGCGCAGGCTGGGCGCGGTCTTGTTGTCGCGGCTGACAACGGCGCCCCAGATGAGGGCGGAAGCGCCGCTTCGCCTCAAAAACTCTCGAGCTCGGGCCTGCCCGCGCTTCTCCATCTCTTCCAGGTTTGGACCTTCCAGCGGAATGATCCGGTCGAGCCGGAGAACCTGGACGCCCTCGATTTCTCGGGCGATCGTATCGGCGATTCGACGTTCGTGTTCGCGGTTTGGGTCGTTCTCCAGGCGGGCGACGAGGACGGAGTAACGATCCGGATCGGCCTTCGGGATCCTCCAACGGGAGAAGAGATTGGAAAAGAGTCCAAGGATTGGGTGCTTGCGAACGTGCTCCCATCTCCAGATCACCAAGCCTGCGAACACAATCGCGGCGATTACGAGGAGACCCCAAACGCCGTATCTCTCCCAGGCCCATTCGCGGATCAGGTCTCCAAGACCGGGCGGTGTCTTCTCTTCGGTCATCCTCGCCTCCGGCGATTTGGGTGGGCGGTGAGAACGGTCGCTTCCCCGCTAGGATCATAGGGAACACAACCCGGTCAGGGCAAGACCGATTTGGGTGGGGTCGGCGGGCGTGGCATGGGCATCCTGCCCATGAATCGCGGGCGGGACGCCCGCGCCACACATTCGCCTTTGCCGTTGAGGCGCGAGCGGCGGTGGCATAAGATAGCGTCGCTATGCCCAACCCGTACTTCAAGCGCCGCCGCGCCCTCCCGCCGCAACCGTCCTCGCCCCCGCCCCAGGGGGAGCGGACGTTGCGCGGGTCGATCGTAAAGTTCACGTTCCGCAACGACGAGAACGGCTATACGATCGCGCAGTTCGAACCCGAGGAGACCGAGGGCGGCGCGCGCAAGGGCGAGAAGATCGTCGTCACGGGGACGCTCGAAGGGGTGACCGAGGGCGATTCGCTCGAACTGGTCGGGCAGTGGACCGTCCACCCGAAGTTCGGCGCGCAGTTCGCCCTCGAGTCGTTCCGCCAGGTGCCGCCCGCGACGCGCGCCGGGATTCGCGCGTTTCTCGGCTCGGGGATGATTCGAGGAATCGGAAAGGAGTACGCCGCGCGGATCGTGAAGAAGTTCGGCGAGGAGACGCTCCAGGTGATCGACTCCGAGCCCGGGCGGCTCCTCGATGTCGAAGGGATCGGTCCGAAACGCGCGGAGACGATTCGCGAGGGTTGGCGCGAGCACCGCGAAGTCGCCGAGATCATGGCGTTTCTCCAGTCGTACTCGATTTCGGCCACCTGGGCGTCGCGGATCTATCGTCAGTACGGAAACGGCGCCGTCCGGGTGATGCGCGAGAACCCGTATCGTCTGGCGATCGACATGCGCGGCATCGGATTCAAGAGCGCCGACAAGATCGCCCAGAGCGCGGGGATCGCGCACGATTCGGCCGAGCGCGTGCGCGCGGGGGTGCTTCATGTTCTTCGCGAGTCGGCGAGCAAGGGACACACCTTCTATCCGTTCGACGATCTCACGGCGGAATCGACGGAACTTCTCGGGATCGACGACCCGGCGCGGATTCGTCAGGCGACGGTCGAGCTCTGCAAGAAGGAGGGCGAGGACGACTTGGCCGACCTGGGCGGCGCGGCGGCTCGCGCGGGGGGGCCTCACGCCGTGGCCGAGAAGCTGCCCGAGGGGGACAAGGCGGTCTATCTGGCGGGTCTCCACTTCGCCGAGAAGAACGTGGCGGCATATCTGCGGAGTCTTCTCGAAACGGGAAAGTCGATCCCCCGGATCGACGCGCCGTCGGAGATCGAACGATTCGAGAAGGACGCGAGTTTCGAGCTGGCCCCGCATCAACGCGAGGCCGTCCGGCTGGCGCTCCGGGGCGGCGTCACGATCCTGACCGGCGGACCCGGGACGGGCAAGACCACCACGGTGCGCGCCGTGATCGCGGGTCTCTGTCGCCATCGCGTCGCGGTCGCTCTGTGCGCGCCGACGGGTCGCGCGGCGAAGCGCCTGAGCGAGACGACCCGCATGGAGGCGGCGACCATCCACCGATTGCTCAAGTGGGACCCGAAGAAGGGCGGCTTCAGCTACAACGCCTCGAACCCGCTCCGCGCCGACTACGTGATCGTGGACGAATCGTCGATGCTCGACGTCTCGCTGATGCACCAGCTCCTCAAGGCGCTGCCGCCGACGGCGTCGCTCCTTCTGGTGGGCGACGTCGACCAGCTTCCGTCGGTCGGCCCCGGCAACGTTCTGCGCGACCTGATCGACTCGGGCGCGATGCCCGTGGTGCGGCTCGAGACCATCTTTCGCCAGGCGCGGCGCAGTCTGATCGTTCTCAACGCCCACAAGATCAACTCGGGCGAGTTCCCGATGCTGGTCGATCCCGAGGCCGACGCGAAAGGCAAACCGGATTTCTACTTCGTCGATCGCGACGAACCCGAAGAGGCGCTCGAAACCATTGTGAAACTGGTCCGCGACCGCATTCCGAAATCTCACGGTCTCGACCCGATCGGCGACATCCAGGTCATCACGCCGATGCATCGCGGCGTCCTGGGCGCGGCGAACCTCAACCAGCGTCTTCAGGCCGCGCTGAACAACGACCCGCGCACCCTCGTCCACGGCTCGCTCTCGATCAAGGTGGGCGACAAGGTGATGCAGACCGAAAACGACTACGACCGCGACGTCTATAACGGCGACATCGGCGTCGTCGCGTCGATCGATCGCGTGGACCACTTCGTCCGCGTGCGGTTCGACCGGCGCGTCGTGCAATACGCCTACGGCGAGCTGCACGAGCTCGTCTTGAGCTACGCCATCACGGTCCACAAGAGCCAGGGGAGCGAATACCCCGCGGTCGTTTTGCCCGTCCACACGCAGCACTTCGTCATGCTCCAGCGCAACCTGCTCTATACGGCGGTGACGCGCGGGCGGAAACTCGTGGTTTGCGTGGGGACGCGCAAGGCCCTCGCCATCGCGATCAAGAAGGCCGACCTCGCGCGACGATTCAGCGGGTTGAGGCAGAGGCTGAGGCGGTGAAAGACCTTGGGGGACACGCGGCGCGCCCGACGGCTGGGAGTTCCCCACAAATGAGCGCATGCTGTACGGGCGAGACCGGCCCGGCGTATCGCATCTGGAGCGGGATCCCAGGCCTCCCGGCTTCTCGGGAAGAGCTGGAACGGCGTCGCCGAGACCGCGAATCCAACTCCGATCCGGGGGGCTGAAAAACAGATGTCTCGGCCGATCCGCTGCGGTAAAGTGCGGTCGTAGAGAAGAGCGAAGGACGAAGGAAAGCAGGAGGCGCGAAGAGATCATGAGAACGACGATAGACATTCCCGAGGCGATGCTGACCGAGGCGATTCGGTTTTCGCGCGCCAAGAGCAAGCGTGACGCGGTCGTTGCGGCGATGCGGGATTTCAACCGGCGTCATCGAATGGCGTCGTTGACTCGGCACCTAGGGACGTGCAAGAACCTGATGACGGCGAAAGAACTGTCGAAGATGCGGGAAGCGGACTGACCGTCATGCGGTTGATCGATACTTCGGCTTGGATTCACGCGCTTCGGGCGGATGGCGATTCGGCGGTCGCGTCGCGTGTGCGCGAGTTGCTGGAAACGGGCGAGGCGTCTTGGTGTCCGATGATTCAGTTGGAACTGTGGAACGGCGCACGCGGCGATCACGAGCGGCGCGTCATCAAGCAAATGGAAGAAGATCCGATCGAGCTGGAGATGGACGGGCCGGTCTGGACGATAGCGAACGCTCTGGCGCAATCGGCCCGGCGAACGGGCAAGACGATTCCCGCGACGGACATTTCGATCGCGGCCTGCGCCCGAAGACATGGCGTGGAACTCGAACACGCCGATCGGCATTTCGCCACCTTGGCAGCGCTTTCGGCCTGAGAGCGCCGAAACTCACTGGGCAGCATACCGACTGCGTATTGGCAGACTTCTACCCTCTCACTCGTACAGCGTCCAGTTCTCGGCCGAGGTCGAGAGGTCGGTGACATCGTCGGTCGATCGGGCGATGCGGAAGCCGATCGTGTGGTAGCGGATGTACGGGCCGCTCCACTCGCGATTGGCCGTCCGACAGAGCGCGCCGTCGGTGTTCCACGCGCCGCCTCGAACGATGCGGCCCGTGGTTGCGCTCGTCTCCCACGGACTGCCGTCGGCGGGGGCGCCGGAATAGCTCGAATGGTAGTTGTCCTGACACCACTCGTAGACGTTGCCCGACATGTCGAAGCAACCGTGGAAGCTCTTGCTCATGTACGTGATGTCGTGCGAGCCGACGTTGTCGCCGTTGAAGAAGCCGGCTGGCGACGTAAACGGCTGCGTGAGAAGTCCCGCCGGGTCGCAATACGTGCTTATGACGGAGTCGTAGTAGTTGGCTCGCGTGAAGTCGATGACGTCGGACACGAAAGCGTAGCGCCAGTGTCCTCCCGCCGTAGGAGCCTGGTGAGCCGGGTCCCAAGCGGCGGCCCGTTCCCATTCCGATTCCGAAGGCAGACGATAGCCGACGTCGGACGAAGGGTTGAACGAGAGGGCCGACGAAAGGTTGCTCTGGAATCCCGCCGCGTTGTAGGCCGGGGGCATCCCGTCATAGCGGCTCTGCCAGTTGCAGAAGGCCAGGGCGCCGTAGAACGTCACCATGCAGACCGGGTGGTCGATCATCGACACGCCGTCGCGCACCTCGACGAGAAATTCTCCGCTCGAGAAGTAGATCTGACAGAAATGATTCGAATCGTCCACGTCGATCGCCAAGCGGCCGTTCACATAGACGGGACCGCCGGAGTAAGCTCCGCCCGTCGAATTGGCGATCTGTTCTTCGGGAGGCAGCAACAGGTAATTCTGATGCGCCCAGTTGAGCCGGTCGGCGAACTGATGATTCGTGATCTCGTACTTCCCGATCAAGTAGTCGCGATCGAACTCGACTTCATGCACGGGACGCTCGTCCGCGTTCCCTTCGTTCCACGGATCCCCCATCAGGAACGATCCGGCCGGGACACGCACGAATTCCAGACCCACGGTCTTCAGGTTGATCGTGAGAACAAGCACGTTGTCGCTCGTGGTGCCGTTCGTATCCACCAGGACGTCGACGCTGACCGGATAGTCGCTCTCCAAGGCCGGCAGAATACCCGCGGGAACCACGAATTCGACGTTCGTGCCCGTCCCGTTCGCGCCGGAGGTGCTGACGTTCATCACGGTGGACCCGTTGTCGAGGTAAACGGTGTTCTCGAGGTCCACCGAGCTGAAGTTCACGCCGGCGATTCGCACGGTGAGTCCCGCGATCACGCTGTCGTCGGTCGTCAGCGAGGGCGTGAGCGAATCCAGGTGCGGGCGAACGGGCGTCGGGGTGGGCGTCGGCGCGACCGTGGCCGAGTTCATCGCCACTCGGAAACCGTAGAACCCCGGCGCCGGAGCGGCGGCGGGAGTGTCGGAGAGTCGCGCGGCCGATCGGATATCGGTTCCAAAGACCCAACTGCCGCCTCGCAGGACCCGCTCCGTGCCGACCGGTATTTCCCACGGGTCGGCGGTGGCCGGAGCGCCGGTATAGTCCACGTGATACCAATCCTGGCACCACTCGGCGACGTTGCCCGACATGTCGTAACAGCCCGCGGAGGTCACGGCGTCGTTCGTCGCGCCGTAGCGTCCCGCATTGACGCCGTCGAAGAACCCGACGGGGGACGTATAGGGGGCGAAGGCGAGCGAAAGCGGGTTGTTGAAGTCGATACCGTTATAGTAGTTGGCCCAAGCGAAACTCGCCGTGTCGCTCGGAAAACCGTAGCGCCAGTGACCGTCGGCTATCGGATGGCCTCGAGAGCTGTCCCACGCCGCGGCCATTTCCCATTCCGCCTCGGTCGGCAAACGGTAGCCCACCGCCGACGAGCGGTTGAAAGACAAGGCGTCGGGATCGAGCGTCTGGAACCCGGTCAGATCGTAGGCGACGGGAAGTCCCTCGCGTCGGCTCTGCCAGTTGCAGAAGGCGAGCGCCCCCCACCAGGTAACCATGACCGTGGGATGGTCCGCCATCGACAGGTCGTTGCCGCCCGTGTCTTGACGAACTCGCGCCGAGAAGAGCCCGAGCGGACCCACCGAATCGTAGAGAATGTCGCAAGCCGGGTGGGAGAGGTCGATTGCCAACCGGCCGTTGACGTACAAGGCGCCGCCGTTGTACGCTCCGCCTCCGGAATCGGTGAACCGCTCCTCGGGCGGCAGGCTCGAGGCGGAGATCTTGGCCCAGTTGAGCGCCGAGGCATATTCTCCGTTGGTGATTTCGAAACGGCCGATGCGGAAGCCCGGATCGACGGCGACGCCGTGGACGGGCAATTCGTCGGCGCTTCCTTCGCTCCAGGGATCGCCCATCAGAAACGTGCTCGTGGGAACGTCGACCATGTCGATGTCGAACTGGCCCAACGCGGCGCCGGCGCACAGAACGAAGATCGTCGGCACGATCGTCCAGCGCAGGAAATCGATTCGCTTCCTCATCGCCCGCTCCTTCGGCTAAACTCCCAACGCGGCACGCGCTTCCCGTCCGCGATCCGCGGGCTCAGAGCCCGCGCCACTCCAATTCGGAGCCACCTCGCGCAGTTCGCCGTTGTAGACGACCCGCGCCTCCCCCTCCAGACTCACGTCGAACGCTCCGCTTTCGGACAGCGTCATCCGGACCGACAGGTCCGCGCCGCTCCGAGTCGTCAAGCGGACCGGAGAGTTCGCCAGACCGCGATGGGCGGCGACAACGGCCGCCGCGATGGATCCGGTGCCGCAAGCTAGAGTCTCGTCCTCGACTCCTCGTTCGTACGTCCGGATGACGAAACGGTCGGGGCCGGCGGACGCGACGAAGTTTACATTGGTTCCCGCCGGGGCGAACCGCGGGTGCCGTCGGATCGCACGCCCCAGATCCGCGACCGGCGCGTCCTCGATGTCGTCCACCCACAGAACCGCGTGGGGGACGCCCGAGTTGACGAAATCGACGCGGCCGCGGTAGAGACCGGGCACGTCGATTTCGATATCGAGTTCGAGCGAGTGCGCATCGCCCATCGACACTCGCACGCTGTCGGCCTCGACTCGCGCCTCGTAGGGGCCCGCGAGGGTTTCGAACCGCATGCAAGGACCCACGAGCCCTAGGAGATGGGCGAACCGGGCGATGCATCGCGCCCCATTGCCGCAGGTCTCCGCCTCCCCTCCGTCGCTGTTGTAATAGCGCATGCGGAAATCCGCGCTCTCGGACGGCTCGACGAGAAGAACTCCGTCGGCCCCGACCCCGAGTCGCCGGGCGCAGATGGCCCGGACCCATTCCGCCCGAATCTTGCCTTCGGGCGGCGCGACCCCGTGCATGTTGTCGAGCGCGACGAAGTCGTTACCCGCTCCGCTGAGTTTCCAGAACGTCAAACTCATAACCATAGGAATCCAGTGCTAGTTCTTTTCTTGCGACTTGGTCGCTGCGTTTGCGGCGCCTTACCGTAACCGAACCGCAACCGATCACTGACTTGCGATCATTTCTTCTTATAGTCGGCCGTGATCCCCATCTCCTTCACTCGTTGGGACGCGAGCCTCTCAAGCCTTCTCGCTTGCGTTAAGAGGGTCCTGCGAAGTCCGCCAGATACCTCGCGTTCGCTGATGACGCGAGCGAGGTTGGCTATAGTAGTAGCTCGGCGCGCTATTCGGACATCCGGGTGCTTTCTCTGTTTGTAGATGTCCTCGGGAATGATCCGCTGGCGGTGCGATTGGGGCAAGTCGATTGCGTTACGAGGGGCCATTTCCTTCTCGTTTAGGACGGCGCCCAGGGCGGATTCTCTGAGTACTTTCTGAGAGACCGTGTACTCAGCTCTGTCCAAAAAGGCTTTCTTTTCCTTGCTCGCCAACTGGCTTACGAGGCCATCCAGGGGCCAGACCTCAATGTACGCGACCTCGAAGGGATCGAGCACGTTCATTGCCACTGCATCGGTCCTCTGATTCGTGAGATGCCTACTGACCCGTCCGCTCAACTTCTCTTCCGTCTGCCCCACATAGATCGGCTCTCCATCGTAGTCGTAGAAGGCGTAGACGCCGTGCTTGTAGCTGCCTATGCGCCTGCCGTATGAGTCCTTCATTGAGAAGAACTTTCTGATCTCGGCGCGAATCGCCGCGACGTCCTCGGGCAAACCGACAACATCAGACCGCTTTCGCAATGTAGCGTTCTCTGATCGTTTCGCTGGCATGAATTTCCTTCCAAGCTGGGGTCAGATAGTGCTTCGCGATCCAGTGTATCACCGGGACGCAAACAGCGTCACCGAATCCGAAAAGGGCTTGATTCAGGGGGACTGAGATGCTGAAACCGTCGGCGCCCATAAGACGGGCGCACTCCCTGGGGGTCAACAGACGAACCGCGTATCGCCCCTTGCCGGCAACCAGAAGAATCTGTCTACCGCTTCCGCCTCTCGGTGTCCGCAGACAACCCGCGAGGCCGTCCGTTCGCAACTCCGCCATCGAACGTCCGTGACGCACGCGACGAAATACTGTGCCAAATGACACTTCCTTGCCAAGAATCATCTGTTCGGCAATTACCCGATGCCTGTCGCTCATTTGGCTAAGGAGGTAATCGGCTCTCTGCCTGCTCCACCAGCAGGGCGAATTCGTCGGCAAATCCTCGAGGATGTCACACAAGCATGTTCTTGTCTTCACGACAATTGGAGGGATGTCACGCACAGACCACCGGATGTCAGGGTTCAGCAGAATGAAGTCGGCTAGCGCTCGAGGCCGACACTGGGATTCGTAGAATGACGGCGTTTCGGCGACGCGATGGGGCTTCCGTCTCTCTCGCTTCCCGACCACAAAGAGTCGCTGTCTGCTTTGTGGCACGAATAGCGCAGCGTCGACGATGAACGCGTCTACGGCGTAACCGAGCTCGTTCAGGGCAAGGCACGCATTCCTGAAGTCGTTCCCGTCGTTCGAGGTCAGGAACCCCGCCACGTTCTCAAGCAGCACTAAGGGAGGCCGTCGCCTTCCCATCCCCTCAACGGCGTCCACGAATCCCCAGAAAGCGCCCGAGTTCCGGCCTGAAAGACCACGGCGGGCGCCAGCCAAGGACAAGTCGTTGCATGGGAAGGATGCCGTTGCAAGCCCAACCGTTGGAATATCGTCGGGGTCAATCTCATGAATGTCCCCGAGCAGGAATTCGGCCTCATCATGGATGTAGTGACCGCGGTACATTCTCATCTTGTCTTTGTCGATATCGTTGGCCCAAACAACGCGCCAGCCGTCTTCTTCAAGGCCCATCCGCATGAGCCCGATACCTGCGAAGAACTCTGCCACTGTTCGGTCGATTCTCATCCGTGTCCCAGTTTATCCCAACGCCTTGCGCAGTCTTGCCAAGGTAGACGGCTTGTTGACAGAGTCTTCCCAAATCCGGATCACCTTCCACCTCTTCTCCCTAAGGGTACGAGTCACCAACTTGTCTCGCTTCACGTTGCGACTGATCTTCTCCAACCAGTATGCGCGGTTTGCCTGGGGTACGCGACACTTCTCGGGATGCCCGTGCCAGAAACAGCCGTCCACAAAAACGGCAACGCGCGCTTTCGGGAAGGCAAAATCCGGTTTCCCGAAGAGCGGATAAGACCTTCTCCATCCCGTGATCCCACGCGTGCGCAACACGGATATCAAGGCCTTCTCCGTCGATTCGTTCCCGGAAGACCTAACACGAGCCATGATACGGGAACGCTCTTTGCGGCTGAACGTGTCCATTGGCACCTATCTCGTTCCCCGGTTTCTCCATATGTTTCAAACGGACAACGGCGACCGAATTCGGATGGAGTGGTTCACGCGCAGTCCCAGGGGAAAGAGCCTTCTACGCGGCGCGCATGAATTCCACAGAATAGCAGGCACAAGACGCCCGTCCCTGAGGGGCCAGGATTATCCCACCACAATCCTCCCCGCATTTCAAGCGTGGATTTGAGTCAATATTGCAGTGCAATTGCGTTTGAACGTTCCACCGAAAGATGCCACACTGGCGCCAAGATCCTTGATGGGACTCTCGTTACGATGGCTTTGTCCACCGCATCTCACTCCCGCCCCTCCCTTTGGCGTCTGGCCCTCGTCTCGTTCGTCACCGCCTCCTCGGGCGCGATCATGCCGGGTCCCCTCCTCGTCGCGACGATCGAGCAAACCGCCGTCAAGGGGTTCATGGCCGCGATCTGGATCGTTACGGGCCACGCCGTGCTCGAACTCGCCATCGTACTGCTTCTTGTCATGGGTCTGCGGGCCGTGATCGCTCGGCCCAGAGTGCGCGGAACCATCGGACTGGTCGGCGGCGCGGCGCTCGTATGGATGGGCATCGACATGATGCGCCACGCCTTGGGTCCCTCGCTCTCGACGGCCGCCCAGGCCGACGCGGCGTTTCCGTGGTACAAGCTGATGGTTCTGGGCGCGGCGGTCTGCTGCGTCAATCCGTACTTCGTCGGATGGTGGGCGACCATCGGCGCGGGCCAACTCGCCCACGCCGCGCCGCGCAGACCGGCCGAGTACCTCGCGTTCTTTCTCGGCCACGAGGCCGCGGACTACGCCTGGTACGCCCTCGTCGCTCTCCTCATCGTCACGGGTCGCCGGTTCCTGACCGACGGCGTCTACCGGGGACTGATCCTCGCCTGCTCGGCCGTTGTGATTCTGATCGGAGTCTGGTTCTTCTTTGTGGACGGACGGCTTCTCGTCTCGCGTCGCGAGACGGCCTAGCCCGCGTTCCCCACCCCAATTCGGTGCGATCCGGGGCGTCATCCCAGCGCGTCGAGCGCTTCCTTCACGCGCGGGTTTTCGGGATCGATCTTCAAAGCTTCGCAGAAATCTTCGCGCGCCTCGTCGAAACGTCCCTGCGCCTGGGCGATCTGCCCCAGGTAGAAATGCGGTATCCAGACGCCAGGATCGATTCGAGTCGCCATCCTCAGGTATTGGCTCGCTTGTCCGTACTGTCCCAGAGCGGCCAGGATCATCCCCGCGTTGGTGAAAGCGATTTCGTTGAGCGGATCGAGGCGAATCGCGCGTTCGAGGTACGCCAGGGCGTCGGTTTCGCGTTCGGTCGCCATCAGGAGGTTGCCCAAGAGGATGAGAACGTGGTGATAGTCGGGCTTGATCTGGAGCGCGTGGACGTAGGATTTCTCGGCTCGCGCGAGATCGCCCAGTCCTTGGTACGCTTCGCCCAAGATCGCGTGAAGTCGCGGCGAGCGGGCGAATCTCTTGCGGCGCGACTCGAGCCGCTTCTTGACTCCCTGGAAATCTCCGAGCCGGATACCGGCGGCGGCGGAGAGAACCGCGATGTCTTCGCTGTCGGGCGCCAAGGCGGCGGCGCGGCGCAAGATGTCGGCGGCCTCGGCGAACTGCTCGCATTCGAATGCGATCATTCCATGCTCGTGCAGCGCTTTCGGGTCGTTCGGGAGACGCTCCGACTTCTTGCGGCTCAGACGCAGGTATCTCTCGCGTCGCGCGGCGGAGCGTTCGGGCGAGTCGGGCCGCTCGTGTAGGTGGTGAACGGCAACGTCCAGGAACCGCATCGGGATAGAAAGACGGACGAGCGCGGTCTCGACGATTTCGTGAATCTCCCCTTCGAACTCGATATCGCGGCGCGAAGGGAAAAGCCGCACCTTGTTCGAGGGATAATAGCCGAAATAGTCGCGCGCCGGCGCGGGCGGGTCGTGATCGGCGATCCAATCGATCAGCGACGAGTCGTTGCTGTAGTTTCGAGTCGTCATCGAGAAGGCGACCGAGGGGACCGTCTCGTCGCACAACCGCCGAAGGCGACCGAAGTCGCCCGGTTCGATCCATTCGTCGGGATCGAGAATGAGGAGCCACGTTCCCGAGGCGGCGGTCAGAGAAAAGTTGCGCGCGGCGGCAAAGTCGTCGCGCCACTCGAAACTCGATACCGCGGCGCCGCAACGCGACGCGATCGAGGCCGTGTCGTCGGTCGAGCCGGTGTCCACCACGACGATCTCGTCGGCCAAGTCCTTATGACGCGCAAGGCAGGCAGCGATA
This sequence comes from Candidatus Sumerlaeota bacterium, assembly GCA_016931035.1. Taxonomy (GTDB): domain Bacteria; phylum Sumerlaeota; class Sumerlaeia; order UBA8349; family UBA8349; genus JAFGFN01. The sequence continues at coordinate 12,394 of JAFGFN010000193.1, read as the reverse complement.
CGCTCGGCCTCGTCGCGAACAATCATGCAGATGGAGAGAAGCGGTGGTTTGTCGGGCATCGTCGCGACGCTTCATTCTAGGAAAACCGCGGGTCGAACGACCCAGGCGAGGGGCCTTGCGCCCGGAGCCAGGGCGGCGAGTCCGATCGGCTCGGACTCGCCGTCCGTTGCGGGCGACTTACTCGTAGATCTGCCACGGCGACTGCACGCCCAGGATATCGACGGTGAGACTCAGAGGAGTGGTGTTGTTGCCCTCGTCTTCCTCGACAATCGCGTTGGCGGGATCGACGGTGGCGTTCAGGTTGAACGTGCCGGCGTTCACTTTCCCGAGGTTGAAGTCCACCACCGTCTGCGCCCCGATAGCCAAGGAAGGCACGCTCTTGGAGGCGAACGCCGAGCCGCCTTGCAGCGCCAGATCCACCGTGGTCGCTCCCGCCACGTTCGTTCCCGCATTCTCGATGGTCAGGAGCACGTGCGTGTCGTACGAGGTGAACAGCCGCGCGGGCGACGTGGACCACGAAACGATGCGAAGATCGGGTCGAGCGGGCTGAATGTTGATATACCTCTCGTAGACGTTGTTGGTTTCGTCCAGTTCGGCGATGACGTTGCCCGGGTCCACGGTGATTCGCAGGAGGCGCAGCCCGCTGTCTCCCGGCTGGAGCTGATAGACGAACGCGTGCTGCGTGTCGCGGACCGAGCCCGCGGCGATTGGAGCCGCGACGGCGCCGTTTTGTGTGGCGATGCCTTCGAGCTCGATCGTATACCCCGTGTTCGTGGTCAGTGCGTCGGTGCCGCCGTTGCGCGTGTTGAAGCCGATGATCATCATATCGGCGTCGGTGGGCTCTCCCGGCGGGTAGGGCCAATGCGACTCGACCCACAGATCGGGGAGATGGGCCACGACGTCGGTCCGATAGTCTCGAACGTTGTTCGTCAGGTCGTATTCGTCGAACCACGCCGGCGCCGATGCGATCAGCCTCCAGTCCCACTTTCCCTCGGGCAACTTCTTGTTGAGATTGACGTCGAGGAAGGTCTTCGTTTCGCCCGGAGCGATCGCTCCGATCCGGACCGGGCCGTACTGCAGGGGAAGAGTCGTGAGTTTGTTATCGGAATCGAAGAACGACCCGGTATCCCTCGCTCCCTCATCGGCCATCAAGAGGGTCAGCGTACACGTGGTCGTCAGATTGCCCCGGTTGCTGATCGAGCAGTTCAGCTCGGCCGGTGTCTGGCTGCTCGCCGGATTCGGGCCGATCGAGAACGAATCGACGGAGAAATCCGCGTAGGCGATGGCTCCCAGGCCGATCGATTCCGCCGGGGAAAAAGGCGCCGGATCGTACGTCGGGTGCAGCCTTCCCATGTGGTAGCGATCGACGGCGAGCTGGTAGCGGAACTTCGTCCCCACCGGAACGATAATACCCGTCGGATTGTAGAACCCGACGCGAACCGTGTACTGCGTCGCGCGGTCTTGGGGCTCGATCGTGACGGCGTTGGTCCGGCCGCCGTCCAATTCCCAGGCGAACGGTTTCCCGCGTTCGTCCCAGACCTCGATCAACAGGGGCCAGGCCATGTATTCTTCCGCGATGGTGATCCGGGCGCCTTGCATCGCGTCCAGTTGCAGACGGTAGGTCTTCGTCCCGTTGTTCAGGTTCGTCAAGTATTCGAACGGGTAGTAGTCGCGTTCGAGCAGGCTGAGGTTGGGAGCGACGACCGGGGCCGTGAATTCGACGGGAACATCGGGCGACCCCGTGCCGCCCACGTTTTCGACGATGCTGAAGTGCGCCCCGACATGGTAGTCGTTCAGGAACGAGTTGGGCGTCCAGATTTCCGCGGTGAACTGATCCTGCCGGTGAGCCTGGAAACTCCAGATCTCGACCGAGTCCTCGATTCCCTGCCCCATCTTCTCGGTCGAGAGGACGGGGAACATCTCCCAGAGCTGGTTCACCGTCTGCGAGATCTGGCCGTTGTACGTGATCATGCTGTTGTAGTGCTCTTTGTAGTCCATCGGCACATCGACGTCCAGGGCCTGCACGCCGTTGTGACCGATATTGTAAATACCCGCGTAGTGGTCTTCCTGCAGAGCCGCCTCGATCGTGTACCGATACAGCGGCGAGTAGGAAAACGACTTTCGGATCTCCGGATCCGCGTACATGGGGACGTCCGCGTAGTAGTCCCAGTTGCTTGGCGGGCAGTACTCGAAGTTGAGGGTGTACTCGACGATATCGAGATGGGTCTTGATCGGGCTATAAACGCCGAATTGACCGGAGTGGAAATAACCGGGTTCGTAGTTCCAGGGCCACTGAGGAAGTCGCTGAACCTTCACGTAGAACGCCTTCCGGTAGTCCTCCTCGTCTTCGCTCCACCCCGGGCGAAGATAAGGACGCGGCGGGACCGATTGGTTCGGGTTGTAACCGGTCCCCGAAGCGTTCGCCCATTCGTAGAAGCGAAGATTGGCCTCGACGACGTCTTCCATTCGGTTGCCGTCGCCCGCGTTGACGATTCCGATCGCTTGGGGAAGAGGATGGATCGGATAACCTTCTCCGTTGAACTGCTTGTCGGCGTCGTGGCGGGCCGGGTCGAAGGGGTCGGGGTTCGGCCAAATGTCGAGTCTCAGGCGAGGCGACGTCGTCTCGTCCGCGAAGCCGCCGTAGGGGTCCGCCATGGCGGCGTACCGAGTCTGCCAATTCCAATCGTTCGGCCAACCCCATACCCATCGCGGATAGGTCAGAGTGATTCGGGCCGACGAGCCGTCCAAGTAATACGGGGATCCCGTCCCGGGCTCGAGCGAAATCAAATAGTAGTCGGTATCGCGCGCCAGGAGATGCTTGTGGATGCCCGGGCGCAGATATCTAGGTCTGTACGCCGCATTGGGCAGGCCGGTCGCCGGATCGTGGTTGAAGTACGGATTGTCGTCCGGGTTGGAGGGGTCCGAGGCGAGCTCATAGACGTCGTCGAGGCCCTGCGCCACGCCGTGCATCACGGCCGGAGCGTTCAGGCGTCCCCAGCCGTACTGCAGGCTGTAGCCGTAGTCGTCGTAGATCCCGTAGTCGGGGTCGACCTTGTCGGTGCCGTGGAGCAAGGCCTGGACGATTTCGCCCGCCGTGTAGCGGCGCGGATCGACGTAGTCGTTGAACACGTCGTCCGGTCGCTTCCAGAGCGTGATGTACCAGCGATCGCGCAAGTACTCCGTTGGAAACGACTTGCGGTTGTACACCTGCGCGAGGAGTCCGGTCACGGCCGCCAGCGGCGTGGCCGCCGACGTCCCGTTGAAGTTGGAGGTATAGTCGGTGGCCGAGTAACCCCCGGCGCCTCGGATGTCCGTGGCCGTGATGTCGCCCGCCAGGCTGCCGCCCGGCGCCACGATGTCCAACCGCGCGCTCGGGCCGCTCGAATTGCTGTACTCGCTTCGCGTGTCGTTCTGCAGGGTGGCGCCGACCGAGATGACCCAAGGGTCGGCAGCGGGGAAGGAGAGTTCGTTGTCCCATTCGTTTCCCGCGGCGAAGAAGCACAGCGCGCCCGCGCCGCGTTGTTGGGGCCACCATCCATGTTGCTCGCCATCCGGGTGGTCTTGCACCCAGTAGAGAGACAGCCCGCCGTTGCCGAACGTGAGGCAATAGAGGATCGCCTCGTGGATGACCTCGGAGGGCGCGCCCCCGCCCCAACTGCACGAGACGGCGCGGGCCATTCGTCCGCCGTAGATGATGGCTTCGGCGCAGATGGCGTCGCTGGGGAACACGCCTTCGGCATTGGCCGCGCGGCAGACCATGTGGCCCATGAAGGCGCCTCCGCCTCGCATGCCGACGCCGTTGTAGCCGCGGGCGCAGGCGATCCCGGCGCACGCGGTGCCGTGGCCGTTTTCGTCCTGGGGCCAGTAATCGTTCTCGAAGAAATCCCATCCGATCAGGTCGTCGTAGTAGCCGTTGTTGTCGTTGTCGAACCCGTCGAGAGGCATGGTCTCGTGTTGCCACTCGCCCCAGTTGACCCAGGTGTTGAGCACCAGGTCTTGATTCTCGAAGTCGCATCCCGTGTCGACGATGGCCAAAGCGGGCGGACGCCAAAGCTGCCAAATCGGGTAGGGGGCGCCATCTCTTTCGGTCGGGTCCGGGATTTCGCCGGGTCCGGGCCATTGCCCCTGGGCCAGCTCGGCATTGATGGTCTCGTACCCGACCTTGATGTTGTTCCACTGCTGGGCGAAAAGAGGGTCGGTTCCCTGGTACGCCTCGCTCGGGTCCATGTCCGTGGGCCAGGGGACCCAGTTGCTGGCGAGTTTGTAGCGTTGCGTCAGGTTCGGTGTGACCCAGGACACGAGGTTCTTGTGCGCGGCCAGCTTTCTGGCGAGTCCGAACGGTTCGCCGTTGGTCGGGTCTTTCTGTCGGAGCGTTATGAGCTGAGGCATCGACGGGTTGATTCGATCGATCTCCAGGCCTAGAGCCGCGGCCTCGCGCGCGAGCGTGGCCGACGTCGCGCCGCCGTTGAGTTTCACCGCCACCTCGCCGGGGCAGAACACGTTGATCCCGGTCGGCGGATAGACATAGACCGGCCACACGGCTTTGACGCCCGGGTCCAGGCGCAGCTGTTCGGCCCGGCTGTTCCACTCGGCCACCATGTCTTCCTGTGTCGTCGGCGGCGAAGAAGACGATGCGACGGCCCGCACCAGAGACGAGGAGGCAAGCGTCTCGTCGTCCCACTCGAGGATGAAACGCGAGCGCACGTAGTCCTTGTGCGTGTCCAAGGGAAAGACGGCGTTGGGAAGCCGTCGCAAGACGCGATTCGCGCGGATCTTCAAGCCTCTGGTGTCGTCGGCGAGCTCCACCGCGACTCGGGCCATGTCCTGCCGCAGCGCGACGCCCTTGCGTTGATAATCGTAACGGACCGAAGGGCCGAACAGCGTCGCGCGCCCGGGTTTTCGAAGGACGGGAGCGAAACTCTCGAGCGTCGGCCCCGTCGGCGTGGTCTGCGCCATTGCGCCCGAGCAACCGATCAGGATGGCAAAGCACAGAAGGGTTCGTTTCATCTCATTTTCTCCTTGGCGTCATGTCCCCCTGCTTCGGGATGCAATGTGGCAGATAGGCAAGATGGATGTGGAACGACGATGTGGAGCAATGTTCTGCTTTAGAGCCGACGGCAACGTTGAAGACGGTGAGAATCGGACACAACACGCCGCCCGGCGCGGGGACGGAACGCACCACACCCCGGGAAACTCGGTCCGATGTTAACCTACGAAGTCGGGGAAAGTCAAACGATTCCGAGACTTCGGCGGCGGACTTTTTTGCGCCCCGGATTTCCCCCATAGGGCCACGTCGCTCTAGGTTCCGCGCCATCTCTCTCCGATCTCCTCGCCGGCGGGCGGAAAGCCGCCCTCTCATGTCTCTTCCGCCCAACTCCATTCGACTTCGCGCGCCCGGAAGACCTTTGTCGGAAGAGAGGGTTCCTCGTCGCGGTCTTCCAGGGCTCTCGGTCTTCGGTTCGCGGAGCGCGACGCCGCGACGTTCCCCCCTTCTGGGCGCGCGTCCCGCCTTCCCTCTCTATTCAGTAACAATAGAGCGATTGTCAGAAGTCCGTAGCGATTGGGGACCCCGAATACGGCTTGGATATCGAGTTTGCCTGTCTGTTCCGGCGCCATATCGCTCTGAAGCCAGAGCACTTCTCTCTGCGGTCAGGAGCCGGGTCTTTCCAGGATCGAGACCCGTCAACCGACCCAGAATTCCGACACGCGCTATGGACGTCGTTTTCATTCATGCGGCGCACGAAAAAACGCACGCGGAGCGGATTGCGTGTGGGCGAGAAGGAAGTTCCGGGGAGTAAGCTTCCCCGACGGCAGCATCGCAAGGCGCCGCATAGTCCTCTGGATAAACGACGTAAGCGCTGAGGCAACCGCGTCGAGACGGTGTCGAGAGAGGCGACGGAACGGTGACCGGGAGTGGGAGGGCAGGGGCTCTCGGAGTGTCCGTGGGCGCCTGAATGTCAGTTCTGAATGTCAGTTCTGTCGGCGGGACGAAGCTTCGAGGGCCGCGTATTCCTCGTTCAGGATCACGATATCCACGCGCCGGTTTCGAGCGCGGCCCTCCTCGGTGTCGTTCGATGCGACGGGTCGCCATTCGCCGCATCCCGCCGCGATCAGGTTGGGTTCGGGAAAGTGAAGGTTCTCGAGGTGGCGGATAACGGTGTTGGCGCGAGCGGAGGACAGATCGCGGTTGTCGAGAAACTGCGAGTGGCGGCCTATGGGCACGTTGTCGGTGTGTCCTTCCACTCGTACCATGACTTGTCGGCGAAACGAAGCGAGCTTGCGGGCGATCCGGTCCACGGTCTGGAGAGAACGAGGCTTGAGGACGGCCGAGCCCGAGTCGAAAAAGCCCGCTTCGCTCAGACTGATCACGATCCCGCGCCGCTCTTGTTTGATTTCGATGAGATTCTGGGCCAACTCCTCGGTCAGGGCGGTCCTCAGGTTGTCGTAGATGGACGCCATGCTCTCGGAGCCTCCGGGCCCCGGTCCCGATCCAGGGGTTTCCGTTGGGGCCTGTGTTTCGGGAGGCGGGGGAGTCTCGACCGGGGTGGGGGGCGGCGTCGGCCAGCTTCCCTCGGAATCCCCGCCCTCTGTTTGCCCGGGAAACGGCTCGTCGCTTTCGTCGGGCGAGCGCGCCTCGAAGTCGTCGGGACTCTCGGTCTGGACGTTCCCCGGCGCTAGAACCGGCGCCAGTCCCTGGTCGCTGGGTTGAACCGAGATGGTGATGTCGGCTCCGCCGGGCGCGCTCGGCGTCAGGATCGTTCGTTCCCCGCTTGCCGTACCTGCGCTGAACATGCTCATCAGTCCCGTGGCTTTGCGAAAGGCCTGTTCCACGGCTTTCTGCTTGCCGGGATCTTGTTCCGACGCCGTCGAGAACATGACCACGAAGAACGCGAACATCAGCGTAATAAAGTCCGCATACGACACGAGCCAGCGTTCGTGATTCGGAGGTTTGTCGGGCTTCTTCTTCCTTGCCATGACCTTCTCCACAACCGGCAATGGACAATTGGGGCTCTTCGCGCGGTCCTCAGGACTGTCGTCCACTGCCCGCTGCCCGTTACGTCTTGCCCGGTTCGCCCGACGACATCTTGGCGCGACTCCTGTCGTCCAGGTAGCTCTTGAGTTCCTCTTCGATGATCGAGTGATTGATCCCTTCCTGAATAAGGAGAACGCCTTTGAGGGTCATGTCCCGGATCTTCACCACGCGCGCCCCGGCCGCCTTGAGCTTGCCCGAGATCGGAAGGGCGATCAGGTTGGCCGACCCGACGCCGTAAACCGTGGCGACGAAGGCGACCGCGATGCCCTCGCCGACGGCGTCGATGCCGGCCGAGAGGTTCTCCATCACGTGGATGAGGCCGATCACGGCGCCGATGATTCCGATCGTGGGGAGATAACCGCCGGCGGCTTCCCACACCTCGGATTTTTCCTTCCACTCTTCTTCGATCGTGCCGACCTCGGTTTCCATCGTTTCATTCAGGGTCTTGGGCTCCAGTCCGTCCACCGCCATGCTCAACGCCTTGGCGAAGAAGGGATCCTTGATGTTTCCGATTTCTCGCTCCAAAGCCAGGATTCCCTCGCGTCGCGCGCGCCGGGCGAACTCCACGATCTGTCCGATCAAGCCCACCGGGTCCGTCTTCTCGCCCAGGAAGACCGTTTTCAGTCCCAGGGCCGCACTGATCAGCCCTTTGGGCGGAAACTGAAGAAGAACCGCCCCGGTGGTGCCCCCCAGGACGATCAACCCGGCGGTGAGCTGGAGGAGCGACGCCGGGTTGCCTCCCTCGAGAATCTGCCCGAGGACGATCATCCCCACTCCCAAGAACACGCCGACTATCGAAGCAAGATCCATTAGGATGGCTCCTCCAGATCGATCTGAACCGCTTGGTCCTTACGCCGCCTCGCGGGCGCGTTTCGACCGGCATCGAGATCCGCCGACCGAAAGAGGGTCCGTCGACGAGGATACGGAACAACACTCCTCGGCGCTCACACTCTATTGGAATCGGCACGGCGAAAAGGTTTCATTAGCCGCGAATAGAAGGAGTCGTCGCCGCTTCAACGACCCGAAGCAGGCGGGGAACCCGATCGCAAACCGCGCCCGAGGCGGTCTAGCGAATAACCGCGAGAGCGTTTCGCCAGAGACGGCGATGATCGAATGCGAGAGGAATCGTCTCGATCTCCTCGGCGGTCGCCCACCGAATCTCCGAGATCTCGGAAACAGGGGCGCCCTCCGCGAATTCCGCTTCGGCCACGAAACCCACGTCCACGACCTGGTCGCGCGGGTCGCGGTCGAGGTCCGACCGGACGTCTATCAGGCGCAAATGCTCGGGTCGGATCTCGATACCGGTCTCTTCTCTCACCTCGCGCCCCGCGGTCTGCTCGATCGTTTCCGCGCCGGCCTCGATGAATCCGCCCGGGAAGGAATACTCGCCCCGGTAGGGATCGATGTCGCGGCGAACGAGAAGAAACGCGTCGCGCCGAAGATCGTGCACGACCACCGTCGCCGACACACTGCAACACGGGTAGCGATAGGCGTAGAGCGTCACGCCGTCGGGACTCTGTACCAAACCGACCAGCGCCGGAGGAAAACCGTCGGGAGGAGGGACAAGCCGGGCTCTGTCGAAGTCGTAGGTCAAAAGGAGTTCTCCCAACACGTGGTTGCCCTGGGATAGCAAGAGGGAGACAGGCTGAAGCCTGGACTCAAGACTCGTTCTGAGTACAGGCTTCAGCCTGCCTTCGAGCCCCCCCCCTTCATCCTTCGATCGGACAACGTCGAGACGCCGCCGCATGGGGATACCCGCCCCAAGTCATTTCTTCGAGGGCCGGAACACCCGCGCCGCTTCGAGCGCCCGACGATACAGATCCCGGTCGTCGTCGGAGGCGGCGAACTTCCTGGCGCGTTTGAGTTCCTTCAACGCGCGGCCTTTTTCATAGCGTCCGGTCTGCTTGCCCTTCTCGATGAGGGCCATTCCGAGCAGGTAGTGATAGCGCCCGTGGGTCGGGAGGGTCCGAGTCAGATGCTCGTAGGTGGCGATGGCCTCGTCGGGTCGGCCGTCGGCCAAGGCTTGACGGCCTCGGGCGTGAACCGAGGCTTCGGCGCCGCGTCCGGCCGTTTCCTCGATGGCGCGCGCCGCTTCCTCGATCCACTTGGGCACGCCGCTCTCGATGGCCGATTCGAAACGCAGACGCAGCCATGTCACGCTGCCGGGGGCCGTCTCGACGAGGCGCTCGGCCGCGTCGATCGCCTCGCCGTAGCTGCGAAGTCGGGTGTCGATCCACACGAGCCAGAAGAGCGGCTCCGGCTGGGCGGGATCGCGCTTGGCCAATGTTTTCAATTCCTCTTTCATTGCGACAAGTATTTCTTTCGAGGCCGAGCGTATCTGTTCGCCGAGAAACTCCTCCGCCCACTGGCGTTCCGCGATTCTCGGGGCGAGCGCCGCCAGCGAAGCCGCCAACATGGCCCGCGCCCGGCGGTCCGACGGCTCGATCTCCACATAGGGCGCGAGCCTCTGGACCACGGCCTGGTACTTGCCCGATCGATAAAGAGGAAGCGTCGTTTCCAGAAGATCGGACCGCGCGCGGATCGCGCGTTCGTTTTCCTTCTCGATCTCGGCGTTGCGCTTGGCCATCGCCTCGTCGACCCGGGCGTCGTACGCCCTCCAGGCCTCGAGTTTGCGCTTGTTCACCGAGGCGAACGTCATGTATCGCAAGTTCGAGAAGAAGCCCCAGCATTCGGCGTCGATCCACCCCTCGCCATGCCGGTTGGCGTGGCCCGGCCAGCGGTGCCAACTGTCCCAGTGGCGAAACAACACCTGACTGGGGACCACCTCGTACATCGCGCCCGTGATGCCGATGTTCACAATCGGGACACGCCCCGCCAGGCCGAAGAGCATGTCGATGAGATCGCGGGGAGCGCCCCCGACCGCGTAGAGAACCATGTTGTGCCAATGGTGGCGGACCGGGGGACGCGAGAGATCGTACTTCCTGAATCCCGGAAGCGCATGGAGCCGATGCTCGATTCGGAGCGCGGACGCGCCGCCCGCAGGCGATTCGCCGAGCCAGGCGGGAGAAACGCCGGATGCAGAGGAGGGCGCGGACCCGGCGGGCGCGAGATAGAGCGACTCGATCTCACTCAGTTGGGGGATGAGGGCGAGCGGATCCGGCTCTTCGCCCCGCCCCGGCGACGACAAGAGAACCAGCGCCGCGACGGCAACAGCGGCCAAGCACCATCCGGTCAAGAAAGGCACGGGTTTCATCGATGCCGCATCGGTGTTCCTGAACATGGTCTCGTTTCTCCCATCGGTTCGGCTCGCGCGCGGAACCGACCGCGACGATTCGACCGCACAGGCCACCATCCTGTTGGAGAGAGCCGAAAGGAGCAAGCGGAAAGTGCGGAGGACAAAACGCTTGACTTTCGCGCGACCCGAAATAGAAGATTGGGGGCCGGGCGTTTGGCCCGGCGCGGCGGGCGGGAATAGCTCAGTTGGTAGAGCATCAGCTTCCCAAGCTGAGGGTCGCGGGTTCGAACCCCGTTTCCCGCTCCAAAGTCTCTCGGTTGTCGCGCGAGCCCCGAGTTTCTTTCCGCGGGCTCGCGTCAGAACGAATCGGGTCCCCGGACTCAAAGCCTCAGGATGCGTTCGGCGCGCGGTGGGTCGCTCCTCCCGGGCGTACGGCGGTGTTCGCGTCTCCGGGAGAGGCCGACTTCCAATCACGAGTAACGGCGATATGCACCGCTCCTCTCACGTCCCGCGCCCGACTCGCATTCTCACAGGTTTCCCCGTCGCCTCTCTGGCCACCCCTGGGGTACTATGCCTATTGGTATCCATATTAGTCGCTGGTTGTCATAGCGCACCGCCTGACTCCTTTCTTCCCGACCCCAAGATCGACTATAGCCGCGGCATGCTCCACCGGGTTGTGGATGGCGATTGCCTGTCGATGATCTGTCAGTACTACCGGCGCGATGCCAGTCTGCTCGTGTATCTCAATCAGCTGCGCTCGCCCTATCTCCTTCACGAAGGCGATTTTCTCTACATCCCCCCGGACAACAACGATGGCATCCTTCGGTCGGGCGTTCTCAGCCTTGCCGACATTCAGGCCACGCGCGACGCGCGCGGTCGGCGCGCGCGGACCGAGTCCAAGCCAGCCGAGTATCTCAAGAACCGCTCGGTCTTCTCCCAAACCTCGCTCTCCACGGCTCCCCCCCAGAAAAGCAGACTGCTCGAAGTCAAGTCGGTACTCGATCTCAAATCGAGAGTCCCGTTCCTGGGACGCGAGCGCGACGCCGGTCCGCAAGTCGCCGACGCCCCTCCCCAGCGGACCAATCTGTTCTTCAGCTGGCCCGCCGAGGGGCGGTACGTTCGAGGCTTCTCGCTTGGAGGCCCCAAACCCCACAAGGGGGTCGATATCGCCGCGCCGCGTGGAACCCGAATCTTCGCCGCCGAAGGGGGGAAAGTGCTCTTCAGCGGCTCGTGGCGCGGCAGCGGGTACGGCAATCTCGTCGTGATCGACCATGGCGGCAGTTTCTCGACCCTCTACGGCCATTGCTCCAAGGTCTTGGTCGCGAGCGGCCAAATGGTCGAGAAGGGAGACCCCATCGCCCTGGTCGGGGCCACGGGACGCTCCACGGGCAATCATCTGCACTTCGAAGTCCGTTACAAGGGGATCGCGACCGACCCCGAGAAGTATCTGCCCGAGCGCAACGGGCGGGCGATCGCTCTGCGCCGCGCACCGTAGGTTCCCTTTTCCGCCGTCTTTCTTCCCGAGATCGCCTCTGAAGGAGTTCAAGCACCCCATGGCCCGAAGAAGAACCCGTTCCACCGCCCGATCCGCCTCGTCCCCGCGCCGCGTCTTCTCGGTTGGCCGTCTTCTCTTGTGGATCGTCCTGATCGTCGAGACCCTGTGGCTGGGGGGATTCATCTGGTCGACCGGCTCGTGGATTCCGCCCGGTCTCCGGGGCGGTCTCCAGGGCGACGGCCGCGGCGCGACGCCGGACCGTTCGGCGGGCTGGAGCCAGGAAAAGCAAGACCAGCTCGACGAGCTCCAGATCCAGCAGATCCTTCAAAGCGAGGGCGCCGAAGGCGAGTCGTCCCCGGCCTCTTCGCGTCCCTAGCGGTCTGTCAGATTCGAAACGAGGAGTTCAGAGTACAACCCTCAGGTTGCTCTTGCGCTAGTACCAGGTTGCGATCGATGCTTTGCAAGAGGATTCCATTCATTCCGATGGTCATTCCGAAGAATCGGAAGAAGATCTTCTGAAACGCCAGGACGCAAAGCCGCAAAGAAAGAACGCGCTATCGGCGTTTTCTCTTCTCCTCTGCGGCTTTGCGTCTTCCATGAGAAGGCAATGTCAAGACCGACGTGGCGGTCACCGCATTTTTCCCAGGGCGCTTGCGTTTGCGGTTCCGTG
>JAFGFN010000004.1 GCA_016931035.1 Candidatus Sumerlaeota bacterium | reverse complement strand
TCGTGGAACTCGAACTCGCCCGCCGCAACGACGACTGGGACGAAATCTGGGAACTGGACAACGTTGCCTAATCAAGATGCGCCCGGCAACGGGCAAGACACACGAATTGCGTTGCGCAAAGGGCGGGAAATCCTGAAGATAGGGCGGACAGGGGCTTGTTGTCGCCCCGCTTTCTCCACCGAGACGACCGGAGGCATCTCATGACAACCGCAACGCCCGAACCCAAGAGGGCTCCGAGCGTCGGAAAGATACGGATCGAGGCCGGCAACGTCTCGATGACGGCGAATCTCAACGATTCCCGGACCGCCCAGGCGCTCTTCGACGCTCTGCCGATCGAGGCGCGGGGCAACCGGTGGGGAGACGAGATCTATTTCGGCGTCCCGATTTCGCACGCGGACGAAAACGCGCGCGAAATCCTCCAATCGGGCGAACTCGCGTTTTGGCCTCCCGGCGGGGCGTTCTGCATCTTCTTCGGCCCCACTCCGGCGAGCGTCGGCGAGGAAATCCGGGCCGCCAGCCCGGTTATCCCTCTGGGCCGCGTCGTGGGCGACGCCACTCAGTTCAAGCACGTCCACAACGGGACGAAAGTCCGCCTGTCGAAGATCGAGGACGAGGCGCAATCCTCTTAGGAATCTCTCCCGAATGGAACTCAACGCGGATGTTCTCGTAATCGGTTGCGGCGTCGCCGGGTGCGCCGCTGCGTTGGCGGCGGCGCGCCAAGGCGCGCACGTGCTTGTTCTCTGCGGTTCCACGGATCCTCTCGAGAGCAACACCGCCCACGCACAGGGCGGCATCATCGGCCCCGCTCCGGGCGATTCGCCCGAGTTGCTCGCCCACGACATCCTGACGGCGGGCGCGGGCCTTTGCGATCCCACGGCGGTCGAACATCTCGCGCGCAACGCCGCACCCCTCCTCGAACGTCTTCTTATCTCCGAGCTGGGCGTGTCGTTCGACCGTAGCGCCAGCGGCGATCTCGACATGACCGAAGAAGGAGCGCACTCGCTCCCTCGAATCCTCCACGCCGACGACCTGACGGGACGCGCCATCATCGAGCCGATGCTCGAGGCGGTTCGAAGCCACCCCAACGTCACGTTCCGCGCCGGAGCCGTCGCCGTGGACCTTCTCAGCCTTCCGGCGCGCAGCGCCAACCGCCTCGACATCTACAGGCCGGACTGCTGCGTCGGGGCCTATGCGCTCGACGTCGAGACCGATACGGTCATGACCGTGACGGCGCAGCAGACGATCTTGGCCACGGGCGGTCTCGGACAGCTGTTTCTTCACACGACCAACCCCCGCGTCGCCCGAGGCGACGGCGTCGCCATGGCCTATCGTGTCGGTGCGCGCCTTCTGAACATGGAATTCGTCCAGTTTCATCCGACCACGCTCTTCCACCGCGACGCGGACAGCTTTCTCATCAGCGAATCGCTCCGCGGCGAGGGCGCCCTCCTCCTCGACCACAAGGGCGAGGAGTTCATGAAACGCTACCATCCGCAGGGGACTCTGGCCCCGCGCGACGTGGTCGCTCGCGCCATCCAGATCGAGATGCTCGAGTCCGGCATCCCCTGCGTCTACTTGGATATCACCCACAAGGATCCGTCGTGGGTTCGCAAGCGATTCCCCCACATCCACAAGAACTGTCTGAAGCACGGGATCGACATCGCGACCCAGCGCATCCCGGTCGTCCCCGCCGCCCACTACGCCTGCGGCGGCGTCGCGGTCGACCTCTTGGGCCGTACGACGATCCCCAACCTGCGGGCGGTAGGCGAGGTCTCGTGCACCGGCGTGCATGGGGCGAACCGCCTGGCCAGCACCTCGCTCCTCGAAGGTCTGCTCTGGGGCTGGGAGGCCGGAACCGACGCCGCGCGCGTCGTGAAGGGAGAAAAGCCGGGACGGGTCCAAATCCCGCCGATCGAGCCGTTCATCGCCGAACGCGAGCCGGCCGATCCCGCTCTGGTCCGTCAAGATTGGCTCACGATCAAATACACGATGTGGAACTACGTCGGCCTGACCCGCACGCCCAAACGGCTGTCGCGCGCGATGCTGATCCTGCGCGAACTCCAGTACGAGGTCCTCTCCTTTTACCAAAGGGCCCGGCCGACCGACGCCGTGATCGGTTTGCGCAACGGCGTGACGGCCGCCCTGGCGATCCTCTTCGCCGCACAGAGGAACCATACGAGCGTCGGGTGCCATTACCTGACGAAGGACTAGAACCGATGACAGGACAAACCCCGAGGAACGCACGCATCTTCTCTTGCTTCCGGTTTCTTGCGTCAATGCGTGTCTTCGCATTGGTCGTCGGCCTGATTCTCGCCGCCTTCGCCTTCTCGGCCCGGGCGGACGAGGACGAGTCGGACAACTCGGAGGAGACCGAGAACAAAGAAGAGAACTCGCAGGAGACGAGTGGCGACATCTTCCAGGCTCCGCCTCCCGACCAGGCCGCTCCCCGCGGTCCCCGACGTGGGCGCGAACGGCCCGAACGAGCCCGGCGACCGAGACCCGATCTTGCGCCCAGAACCCGCGCGGTGCCGCCTCCGCCAGTCGCAAGCAGATCGAAGAGCTCCGGCGCTTCTCCCAGGATCGTCCTTCCCCAAGACACGTTTCACGCCTCGCTCCTTTTCCGTCCGCTCGACGTCGCCCTGCGCACGGGAGAATCGTTCACCGTCGAGGTCGTCTTCAGCAACCAGGACGGGATTCGCGCCGACGGATTCGACGTCTCGATCGCTTACGATCCGCAACGGCTTCAATTCGAGGGGTACGACGCCTCGACCCTGCTCCCGCACCTGGCCGATCCCCAGAAGGACTTCACGGTCAGACGGAGCGTCGGCCGACTGGATTTCTCGTCGACCCTGACCCTCGCGCCGGTGGGCAACCGCCTCGATCTCGTCACTCTCGGTTTCACGGCGCGCGACGCCGTCGGACGCACGGCCCTGCGATTCCTCACGCCGCCCGAGGGCGTGTCCGCCGTGTATTCGAAGGGGGCGAACGTCGTCGGTCACCCCAAGCAGAGATTGTACGGCGTGGTCGACGCTCTCGTTATCGTCGAGCCGGCCCCCGAGTCCGACGAAACCGAGTCGCTCATGCCTCGCCCTCAAGGCGTGAGCGCGCTCAACTTGGGGGAAACGGAAACCGGATGGGGCGAAACGCCCGAGTCCGAGAACCAGGAGACCGCATGGCTCGCCCTGCAGCCGCCCGAGTCGACCCTCTTGACCCAGGACCAGGACTTCTGGGTGGATTTGGTCCTCCAGAATCCCCGCCAACTCCCCATCGAGTCCATCGGAGCCGTTGTCGGCTTCGATCCCAAGATTCTCCAGGTCGTCGACGAGGACCAAGGCAACTGGATCGCCGACGGAACGAACGTCTGGGACGGCGCCTTTCACGAAGACTATCCCTTCGACGTCCTGGTTGCCGATCGAGCCGACAACTTGCTCGGCCGGATCTATTACGCCATGGCCCACCATGGAGGGCAAACGGTCTTTCCCACCGGAGTCTTTGCCCGAGTTCATTTCCAGGCGATCGCCCCCGCCTCGGTCACGCCGGTTGCCCTGCTGACCAAGTCCGCCGCGCCCAATGAACGCACCTACGTTCGGGTTTACGGCGTCGAGCGTCGGGGAGGGATATCCGACCGCCCCGACTCGCCCGCGCGCCTGATGCTGCGGATCCTGCCCCCCGATCCGGAGCTTGCCGAAGGGTCTGCCCCGACCGACTAAGACGGAGAATTCCGGGGACACGACAGAATGGCGCTAACTTAAGCGCTTCCCACGAGTCCTAAGTCTGAGAATGTAAGCCTTCTATGCAGAACATCAATCCTTTCCTTTTCT
>JAFGFN010000022.1 GCA_016931035.1 Candidatus Sumerlaeota bacterium | reverse complement strand
CGGAGTCGCCCGTGGGATTCACCCAGGGCGCGTGAGTTGGACCTGGGATCCCGACGCGACGACCGGCGAGGCGTCCTGGGCCGACACCACCGCTCCGTTCTACTGGGATGACGATCACACGAGCCAGACCGTTGTGGACGAGATGGTCTCCAAGAACCTCCAATGGCTGACCGGTGAGACGACCGACGCCGAGGCCTGGGACGCGCTCTTTCGTCACTTCAACCAGCTCCACGGCAAAGGAGACGTCGGCTACGCGACGAGCGAGACGATCTTTGTCAAGACCAACCACGTGGACCAACGTCAGCACCCCGACATCGACAACCGCGCCGATATCGTTCCGCAGATCGAGCTGGCCATGCTCAAGCAACTCGTGAACCAGGCGGGCGTGCCCCAGGCCAACATCACCATCGGCGATCCCTCTCGCTACATCGCCGACAAGTCCTACGACCGGTGTCACGCCCAGTTCCCCGATGTGGTGTACGGCGAAGGTCCGTTCTACAACCCGCAGTACAATCCGGGAACGGCCGGGCGGGTGCTCTTGACCAGCACGACGGCGCCGGTGGTCTTCTACAGCAACCTGAACGAATACACGGATCCGCCGAGCGCGATTCCGGACGGCCACATCCCTCAGGTTTGCGTCGATGTCGACTACATTATCAACCTGGGTGTGATGAAGGGACATGCCTCGGCCGGTGTGACCCTGACGGGCAAGAACTGGTACGGGTGTTTCGGCGAGCCGCCGGGCGGAGGCGCCGGTGGGGGAGCGCAACACGACCTCCTCCCGAATCTGGTTCGCGACTACGACAACTATCGCCTGATGGTGGACATGATGGGCCACAAAGACCTGGGCGAGAAGACGGTTCTCTACGTTCTGGACGGTCTCTGGGGCTTCAGAAGACACGGATCGAGCGGCGCGAAACCGTGCAAGTGGCTCTTCTGGCCTTTCAACGACGACTACCCGTCGTCCATTCTGATGTCCCAGGACACGGTCGCGATCGACTCGGTGGGCCTGGATTTTCTGCGCTACGCCACCGACAGCACCGACAGCTACCGGGTGTTCAATACGTATTGGGAGACGAGCGGCGAGCAGTGGCCCGCGGACGACTATCTCCACGAAGCCGCTCTGGCCTACAACGCCCCTTCGGGAACGGTTTACGATCCCGAGGACGATGGGACGCCGTGCCCGAGTCTCGGAGTCCACGAACACTGGAACAACGCGACCGACAAGGAGTACACGCGCAATCTCGACCCGATCAACGGCATCGGAATCGAACTCGTGAACCCGGAGTATGCTGTGCCGACGCCAACCCCGACGGAAACGCCGACCGAGACGCCGACGGAAACTCCCACTGAGACGCCGACCGAGACCCCAACCGAAACCCCGACGGAGACCCCAACCGAAACCCCGACGGAGACCCCGACCGAGACGCCCACGGAGACCCCGACGGAAACGCCTACGGAAACTCCGACAGGGACACCCACGGGCACCCCCACCGAGACTCCAACACCCACCGCAACGCCGACTCCCTTGGTGTACGACGTCAGCCGTCCCGGTTACGAGATGGACGTTCTCCTCTCCGGCAAACGCGTCTACGGCGACCGGACGTACATCTTCGCCGATCCCATTCCGGGAGATCTCGAGGGGCAGACGTACATTCGTACACTCAATGACGATAAGAATACGACGGGCCTGAATTTCCTCACGTTCGAGGTTTCGGCCCCAGCCACCGTCTATGTGGCCGTTCCCGACACGGTCTCTTCTCCGCCCGACTGGCTCTCCTCCTGGACGCCCGGCGGCGGACCGCTGGCGACAACCGACGGAAACCGGAATCTCTTCTACATGAGTTGCCCGACCGGTCCCGTTTCTCTAGGCGCCAATCGCGACGACGACATGCCGATGAACAAGAGCATGTACTCCGTCGTCATCGTCCCCGAAGCGGGCAATTCGGCCGTGGACTGGATGCTTCACGAGTAGGAACACGAGGGGCGATTGCCCATCGAAAGAACGATTTCGCTTGGTATCCCCGGAAGCGGTGAGTTGGGGGAAAGGACGACCTTGCGCAAAATGTATGATTCGCAAGCGCTCGATTCCGGTCGGACGCCGTCCGACATCGGACGATCTTCCGGTCCAAATCCCGCCGCCCGTTCGCGGGCAAGGCTGCTGACGCGATGGACGGCCGGCGTGACCGGCGTCGCGGCGCTCATCTGGTTCCTGATCCGGGTCATTCCAAAACCGAGTCGGGCCGCTTATCCCTGCCAGCGAGCCGCCTTCCCGATCGCCGCGGCCTTCGTGACGTATCTGCTCGGGTTGTCCGGGGCAGCGGTGGCGCTTCGCCGCGCTCGGCGCTATTTGGGCGAGGCGCGCTACGTGGTTGCGAGTGTGTGCCTCGTCGCGATGTTGGCGTGCATGGTTCTCACCGGCGACGCGAACCCATCCACCGCGCGCGCGGGGTTCGTCCCGCCCGATCCGCCCAATACCCCCATGGGTGTGGCCCGCGGCATCTTCCCCGGTCGCGTGACCTGGGCCTGGAATCCCGACGCGACCACCGGCGAGAACGAGTGGTACGACCGAGGGCCGGAGTTCTACTGGGACGACGCCCACACCAGCCAGACCGTGGTCGACCGGATGATGTCGGACTGCGTTCGGTGGCTGACCGACAAGAAGACCGACGAGAAGGCGTGGAAAGCTCTCTTCAAGCACTACAACCGGACGCATGGAAGGGGCCGGAAGGGATACAAACCGGGGGAAAAGATCTTCATCAAGACGAACCACGTGGATCAGAGAGAGCACGCCGACAACGATAACCGCGCCGATATCGTCCCCCAGATCGAACTGGCCTTGCTCAAGCAGCTCGTGAACGAGGCCGGCGTGCGCCAGGCCGACATCACGCTCGGCGACCCCTCGCGCTACATCGCCGACAAGTGCTTCGACCGCTGCCATGCGGTGTTTCCCGACGTTGTCTATGGAGAAGGCACCTTCTTCGAGCCGCAGCTTGGCCCCGGCACGGAGGGACGCGTTCCCCTGACTAGCACGACCCAACCGGTGCTTCACTTCAGCGGGATGGACAACAGCCAGGATCCGCCCGTCCCGATCCCCGACTCCCACGTATCTCAGATCTGCGTCGACGCGACCTATATCGTCAACTTGGGCGTCATGAAGGGCCACATGAGCGCCGGAGTCACCCTCTCGGGCAAGAACTGGTACGGGTGCCTCGGCGAACGGCCGGGCGGAGAGAGACGGCGCGGGCGACGCTGGGGCGGGGCGTGGCCGGGGGATCCCCATCACTCGCTGTTGCCGGACCGCACGCCGGAGGCCAATCACTATCGTTTGATGGTCGACCTAATGGGGTACAAGGATCTCGGGGGCAAGACGATGCTCTATGTTCTCGACGGGCTGTGGGGCTTCGAGCGCCACGGAGGGGACACGATGCCCCTGACGTGGTGGGATCCGCCTTTCAACGAAGACTATCCTTCGTCGATTCTGATGTCGCAGGACCCGGTCGCGATCGATTCGGTCGGCCTGGACTTCCTTCGGGCGGAATTCGGCGACAACATGGGCGGCTCCTATATCGAAGGCGCGATCGACGATTATCTGCACGAGGCGGCTCTCGCCGACAAAGCGCCCTCCGGAACCGTGTACGACCCGGAAAACGACGGTGTCCCCTGCGAAAGCCTGGGCGTACACGAGCACTGGAATAACTCGGTGGACAAGCAGTACTCGCGCAACCTCGGCACCGGCAAAGGCATCGAGCTGGTTAACCGCGGCAAGGGTCTCGATCGAGCCCCGACCCGCGAGTCTTCCAAATAGGATCTGGCGGTTCTCGACGACGGAACGTCGTCCCGCTAGTCCGGATTGAAATGGAGGTACAGAACGCCATGTCGCACAAGAAAGCAGTCGGCCCCGCCGACAACGTATGCCCGCGCACCGGGCGACCCCTGCGCGCCGAGAGCCCGCCGAAGAGGTTTCGAATCCCGGCGTGGTTGGCGTTCCTGACGGGAGGCGGCGCGCTCGTCTGGTTCCTGGTCCGTGTCATTCCGAAACCGAGCCGGGCCGCTTATCCCTGTCAACGAGCGGCTTTTCCGATCGCCGCGGCGTTCGTGATGTACCTGGTGGGGCTGTCCGGGGCGGCGGTCGCGCTTCGTCGCGCCCGGCGCTATCTGGGCGAGGCCCGCTACGTGGTCGCGAGTCTGTGTCTGGTTGCGATGCTGGCGTGTCTCGTTCTCACGGGCGATGCGAACCCGTCGATCGCGGGGGCGGCCTATGTTCCTCCCGACTCGCCGAACACCCCGATCGGAGTCGCCCGTGGGATTCACCCAGGG
>JAFGFN010000192.1 GCA_016931035.1 Candidatus Sumerlaeota bacterium | reverse complement strand
GTGACCCCATTTGCTCACGACATTTTTGTCCTTTGTTTCCAATATCGAGACGAAGATCGCGCCTTTCTGTTTTGGACAAGAGTGTTCGATTCTCTTTTCGAGCGTGGGGATCGAGGACTCCGAGACCCGCCCTGGCCGCCCTGACCCAGCCACAAATTCCCTTGAACGCTCCCCGAGAATCGGTTAGCGTTCTGGAAGAGGACTCGAAGGGCCGTACCCGGACAATTGGATGGGCGGCGTTGAGGAACGCGCGCCGCGAGGGGACGGCCCGTCGGATTCGTGGGGAATGTGGATGATTCCCCCGGATCCCGCGACCGGGACCGCTTCTATTGAGTGCGTCTTTGCGGACTTGAAGACGACACGAGGTCTTATCCCCCGGCGCGACCCATGATGCTCAAGGAGGTCAGGATGGTTACGAAAATCGTGCTCACCGAAGACGAAATGCCTCGTCAGTGGTACAACATCCAGGCGGATTTGCCCTCGCCTCTCGACCCGCCCCTCGGACCCGACGGAAAGCCGATCGGACCCGAGATGCTCGCGCCCGTGTTTCCGATGAACCTGATCGAGCAGGAGGTTTCGAGTCGGCGATGGATCGACATTCCCGAGCCGATTCTCGAGAAACTCGCCATCTGGCGTCCCTCGCCCCTCTACCGCGCCCACGCGTTCGAGAAGCTGCTCGGTTGCCCGGTCAAGATCTACTACAAGAACGAAGGGGTGTCGCCCGCCGGCAGCCACAAGCCCAACACGGCCGTCCCTCAGGCGTACTACAACAAGGTTTTCGGCATCAAGCGCCTGACCACCGAGACCGGCGCGGGCCAGTGGGGCAGCGCCCTCTCGATGGCGGGCGCCATGTTCGGCCTCGAAATCAAGGTCTACATGGTCCGCATCAGCTTCGATCAAAAGCCGTTCCGCAAGCTGATGATGCAGGTCTGGGGCGCGAACTGCATCGCCAGCCCGAGCGCCGAGACCTCGTTTGGCCGTTCGGTTCTGGAGAAGACCCCCGACACGCCCGGTTCGCTCGGCATCGCCATCAGCGAGGCGATCGAAGACGCCGTCCAGCGCGAGGACACGCGCTACTCGCTCGGAAGCGTCTTGAACCACGTGATGCTCCACCAATCGATCATCGGTCTCGAAGCCAAGAAGCAGATGGAGAAGGCGGGCGACTATCCCGACGTGATCATCGGCTGCGCGGGCGGCGGATCGAATTTCGCGGGGATCGCGTTCCCCTTCGTCCTCGACAAGATCAACGGCAAAGAGATCGACATCGTCCCGGTCGAGCCTGCGGCCTGTCCGACCATGACGCGCGGACCGTATGCCTACGACCACGGCGACACGGCGGGAATGACGCCGCTGCTCCCGATGCACACCCTGGGGCACGAATTCGTCCCGGCGCCGATCCACGCCGGCGGCCTGCGCTACCACGGCATGGCGCCCCTCGTGAGCAAGCTCGTCCAGGAGAAGCTTCTGCGTCCCGTGTCCCTCCACCAGAACGAGTGCTACAAAGCCGCTCTGGACTGGGCGCGGACCGAAGGTTTCATTTCGGCGCCCGAGACGTCGCACGCCCTGGCCGCCGTCGTCGTCGAAGCCCAGAAAGCCAAGGAAGAAGGCAAGGAGAAGACCATTCTCTTCAACTGGTCGGGACACGGCCTCATGGACCTGACCGGGTACGACAATTTCCTGAGCGGACGGCTCGAAGACGTCGATTTCACCGACGACCAGCTCAAGGAAGGGCTCAAAGCCATCAAGGGCCTCCCCAAACCGACGGGAGCCTGAAGACAAGGGAATAACGTTCGATGAGGATGGGGGCGGACGGTTGGATCTCCGCTCTCAGGTGTCCCAGTGGCCCGGTCGTCCGCGACCGGGCCACACTGTTTACGGACGAACGTAGATCGACGGCTGGACCAGACGGAACGGACTCTCCAGCGAATTCAGACTCTCTCGCCGACCGATGAACAGGTAGCCTCCCGGAACGAGATGTTCGTAGAGTCTGTTCACCACCCTTTCGCGGGTCGGACGGTCGAAGTAGATCATCACGTTGCGGCAGAGAATCACGTCGAACTCGTCGGAGAACGGAAATTCCTCCTCCATGAGATTCAGACGTCGAAAGGCGATCATTCTCTTGAGATCGGCTCTTATCCGATACGAATCCCCACGCGGCCGTTTCTCCCGGTCCATGTATCTCTGACGCAACCGTCGCGGGACGGCCATGATGTTGCCCTCTTCGTACACGCCCTCGCGCGCGATGCGCAGCATTCGGGTCGAGATGTCCGTCGCGAGGATCCGGACCTGCCATGCCGCTCCGGCGGGAAGCGATTCGCGAACGACCATGGCCAGCGTATAGGGCTCCTGCCCCGAGGAACACCCCGCGCTCCAGAACCGGAGTTGCCGCGTGCGATTCGTCCGGCCGTGAATCGACAGGGCGGGAAGCACCGTGTCGCCGATGAAGCGAAAATGCTGCTCCTCGCGAAAGAACTCGGTTTGGTTCGTCGAGACGGCATCGAGCATCTCGACGAACTCGTCGCCCAGAACGTCCTGCCGGCTCACGATCGACCAATACTCGTCGAACGATTGCAGGCCCAACGTGCGGATGCGCCTCGAGAGCCGCGAGCGCAGCAGTCCGCGTCGCGCGTCGCCCAGCGAAATGCCCGCTGCGCCATAGATCAGGTTGGCGAACTTGAAGTACAAGCGATCAGGGAGATCGATGTTTCCTAGCATCGTATCCACGGTCGGGGCCTCTTGTGTCCGAAGGCGTTTCCTGCGCAAATCGGATGCGGAGGGGATCGGGAACATACTGTCCCTTTCGACCCGACCGATCCCCCGATTCGTCATACAGGGAATCCTCAACCGTCAGACGCCGTGTGCCCCGCGCGACGCCTCGTCCCGAGGCAAGGCCAGTCTTCTGGGCTGGACCCTGCTTCGGTTATCTACAGCGTACTGTTCGTCATGAAATCCGGTGAACTTGACACACCTTTTCCCAAAGAGGGACTCGAAACGACGAGTTTTCCGAGGTCCGGACCCCGGCGAAAAGCGCCATCTAGCGGCGCGATAGACCGAGCCGGACAAGGATCGAGAGGGCATTGCATCGCCGCATCGCGTTGATGGAACCGGACTTCCGATCCCCTCACCCTTCTGGCAGGGCTCTTGCATACCCACTTCCGGGAGTCCGCCAGAAAACCACCGTGCGGCGACTTCTTTTTCCGTGCATCCGCCTCAATGTCCGACTATGATGGGGATAATACGTCCATTTGAGCGAAGCACGGGTGACTTTGCGGGAACCATCCGGAGTCCCGCTTAGAATTGCGAAAGGAGACAGGTTCATGAAACCCTCAGGAAAGATGTTCTGCGTTGTGATGGTGTTGGCGCTGATGGCCGGCGCCGCCCTGGCCCAAACGGCGGACGCCCCGGCAACGGGTTCCACGCCGAGCGCGGCCGTCGCGAGCGCGCCGATTCCGTCGAGTCTCGGCGAGGCCGCCGCGGTGGTTGTTGTCGGCGACCTATCGGGCCTGATCGATCGGGCCGGCGTTCTGATGTCTCAGCTGGCCCCCGGCATGGACGGCATGATGCTCAGGTCGAAGATCGGCTCGAGTTTCGGCGACCCGACCTTGGCGGGGATGCCCGCGGGTTCGGGCCTGGCTGTCGTCGTCTTCCCCAGCGGTTCGGCTGTCTTCTTTTCGGAGGTCGCGCCCTCTCAGATCGAGGCATACAGAGACGCCACGTTGGCTTCGGGCGAACAGGCCGAAGCGGTCTCGGGCCTTCTCGTCTCGGGCGACGGTCCCACGGAGCTATCCATCGGCAAGAACATCGCCGAACAGGTCAAGGGCCTCCTGGCCGCCGCCGCTTCCCCCACCGCCGAGGCGACGATCTACCCGCCCCGTATCCTCGCCGTTCACGGTCCGACGATCGAAAGCGGAATCGTGGGGATGACGTCGATGATGGGCGCCATGGCCGGCGCCGTCGGCCCGGCGGGCGCAACCTCTCAGCAAAACCCGGCGCAACTCATGGAAATGTACTTCCGCACGTACTTGTCGGTGGTCAAACAGGTCGAGACGGTCGCCTTGCGCCTGAGTTTGGATTCCGACATCGTCAAGATCGAGAAGACGATCAAACCCGTCGCCGCCTCGAACCTGGCCCAGTTCCTCGGCGCACCGGTGCAGGCCGACCCGGGTCTCGCGGCCATGATTCCCGCCCAGGGCGCCCTGCGCGGCGGTTTCTTTCTGAATCCCCAAGCCACGGCCGATTTCCTGGTCAAGGAGATCACGGACGTCACGGCGCAGATGCAAGTCGACCCCGCCAAGCGCCAGTCGTTGATCCAGTTCGCCAAAGACTCGTTCGCGGCGAAGGGTTCCGGCGGCGTCATGGACATGTTCGTTCCCGGCCAGGCGTCGGTGATGAGCGGCTCGTCGGTCTATGAAGTAGGGGACGCGGCGGCCTACCTCGATGTGATGCGAAACATGGAAGAGAAGATGCGGAGCGCCGGTCTCATGGACATGGCCCAGCAATCCGGGGCGCAAATGACGTTTGAATTCAAGGAGAACGTTCGGCAGCACGCCGGCGTGCCCGTGAACCTTTGGACGGTGAAACAGGAAATGCCTACCGGCTCGACGGGGTCCGGCTCCCCGGCCGAGCAGATCAACCAAGTCCTGGGTTTCAACAACATGGTCTCGGAAATCGCCATCGTCGGGAGCCGCGGAGCGATCACGATGGGCGGGATGTCGGTGGATTCGCTGGTCGACGCGGTCCAGGCGGGACAAAACCCGCAAGCCGCGCCGATCGCGGCCCGAAGCATCTACGGCGACGACACGCGCGTCATGCTCGACGTTCGTCCGGCCCAAATCGCCCAGATCGTCTCGCAGGTGACCCGTGGGATGACTCCCGCCGATCAGCCCAACCCGATGGACATGGTCGTGATGGCGATGAGCTCGGCCCAGCCGATCCAAGCGGCCGCCAGATGGAACGGCTCTCAGATCGAAGGAACGTTGATCGTTCCCTTCTCGACGATCGCTTCGATCGGCCAGGCCATCATGGCGGTCCAGATGCAGATGATGATGCAGTCCCAGGCCGCGGCCGCCGGACAGCAGCCCGCGCCCGCCCAGCCCGCGCCCGCCCAGCCCGCGCCCGCGGCTCCGGCGGAACAACCCGCCCCATCGGCCGCGCCCTCCGAGGCGCCATGAAGTCCACCGCGCTTCGGGAATTCGGAGCGTCGTAAGTGATTCGGCGCTAGATACTTCACCGGTCCTTCGCCCCCCGGGGTCGAAGGACCGGTTCCTTTTTGGAGTGCGGCAGCTTGCTGCCGCACCTCAAAGAAGTGCGGTCGCCAACGAAAGCGGAACCCAGTCCGCCTCAGGCGGACAAGGTTCCGCACTCCAGAACAGAAAGATCTCGCGAGAGAGTCCTCTCGAAAGTGCGACGCTCAGGCGTTCACCCGCCCCGAAGACAAGATCGAGGCTGGCGTTTTGCGCCAACTCGTCGGCCCTGATCGCCATTACCCGAGACGGGATCGGTGTCGAATTGATCCTATAGGACTCATGTTTAAAGAGTTAGAGGCCAGCGCGAACCTGGCTCGGCCCTTGCTCCCCTGGGTGTATCGACCCGTCCGCGCGGCGGCGAGGAGGCGCCATCTCATGGGAATCTTCAGCAGAATCTCCGACGTCATCAGGGCCAACTTGAACGATCTGCTCGACCGGGTCGAGGATCCGGAGAAGATGATCAAACAGGTCATCCTCGAAATGGAGGCCAACATACAGGATGGCCGCGGACAGGTCGCCCGCGCCATTGCCGCCGTCCGACGGCTCGAAGGCCGCATCCGAGTCGATCGCGCGACACTCGACCGGATCGAGAAGACGATCGGTCGCGCGCTCGAACACGGCGACGACGATGAGGCGCGCGACGTGATTCGCCGGAAGATGGAAGCCGAAGAGGCCGCGACCCACCTCGAGGAGCAACTTGTCGAGGCCCGCGCCCGCGCTCAGAAGATGAAGACCGATTTACGAGCCCTCGAAGACAAGGTCCAGGAGGCGCGGCGCAAACGCGACACCCTGATCGCGCGCAAGCGCCTCGCCGTGGCGCAGAAAGACCTGAACACGTCGGCCGAAGGATTCGCCCGCGCCTTCCGGCGCGCCGGACGGATGCAGGAGGTCGAAGATCGTCTGGCCGGGCTCGAAGCCGAGGCCGAGGCATACGACGAGCTCCTCTTCGAGAACGGCGGTCCGCTCCGCGCCCTCAAACGCAAGGCGCTGGAACACGACGTAGAGGTCGATCTCTCGCGGCGCAAGCAGGGGCGTCCGTCCGGCGAGACGTCGTAGCGCCGACTGGCGGGCCGAGCGTGCCGTCTACTCCCCTCCGTCTTCGACAGGCTTCTTCCGCACGGCGAACGACATCACGTCTCCCAGTTGCAGCCGCTCGACCATTCGGCGGATCTTCTTCGTCCTCCACGGCCAGCCTTCAAACACGAAGTTTCCCGTCCCATAGCCGACGATATCGAGCCCCAAAGCGGGCAGGCGGCGCTCAAAGAAGGCGCGCGAGAAAAAGAAGAGATGACTCGGTGGAGTCATGAGCCGCCACCGCCGCCCCTTCACCCGCGGCCCGAGAGAATACCGGTTGCACGTGTTGATTCCCAGTATCCCGCCGGGCCGAAGCCACCCGACCGCCTTCTCGAGCGCCGCGGCGGGATGCGTCATGTGCTCGATGCACGCCCAAATCGTGATGAGATCGAAATGCCCGGCCGGATACTCGACCGATTCGATCGGCGCGCACCGGACATTCTCCAATCCGAACTCCTCGCGCGCGTATCGGGCCGCGACCTCGGAGATCTCGACCCCGTGGACCTCCCAACCGCGTTTGCGGGCCACGTCGAGACAAAACCCCGCCGCGCACCCGACGTCGAGGAAGCGTCCGGGCGGCGCGATCCACTGCTCGAGCCACTTCATCCGTCTCCGCGCGCCCTTGATCTTCGAGGCCCGACGGTCGATGTAGACCGGTTTGTCGTTCGGCACCCGTCCGCCGTGAAAGGCGTCGTACTCCTCCTTGAGTTCCCCGATGCCGGGCGGATTCGCCACGTAAACGACGCCGCACGAGCGGCATTCGACGATCCGGTAGCCGTCGACTTCGAAGAGCGCGCGGCTGGGCGGTTGTCCGCAGAATTCGCACGGAATCGAAGGGATCATTCTCGCGTGACCTCGTCGAGCAGCGCGCAGGGACGCTCGCGCCGGAACCGATCGATCCAGCGGAGGTCCTCCTCGCTCAGATAATCGACGAACCCGCCCACCTTACCCCGGCGGACCTTGTAGGTCTCGTTGTCCGATTCGTCGCGCGGGCGCATCGCCCGCTTTCCGAAGAACCCGTCGCGCTCCAGTTTCTTCATGTTTTCGAATTCGCCGAACTCGACGGCCCGGCGAACGAGATCGTCGCCGACCCCCGGCACTTCGAGGAAATCGAGCGCCTGGCGCAGCGTCGTCTCCGGGGCCGAATGCATTTTCTCGTAGCTGAGATGGAGAAAACCGCGAGGCGTATTCCGGGCCCTCTCCCATTCGCTATAGAAGCCGTAGATGCGCGGGATGCCGAACGTCGCGTCGCGCACGAATTCCGACATCGTCCCCTCGAAAGCCTTCTGCCGGTGGACGCACTCGAAGTAGTACGAAACGATCGTATCGCGAGGATCGCGCACGAGAAGAAGCACCTTCTTGTCGCGATACCGTCTCTTGCTCTCCGTCTGTCTCACGGCCTGCGGGCCGACCGACGCGCAACCGTCGTGCGAGAATCGGAACGGAGGGATACCCGCGCGTTGGGCATAACCGACCGTATCGAGCATTTCCTGCTCGGGCAGGCCGAATGCGTCGCTCATCACCTTGCCGATCATCAGGCGCAACCAGGTGCGGCCGCTCTTGGGGAAGGAAAGGACATACGTGCGGGTCCGGCGATGATCGCGCTGTTCCTCCCACCACCGACGCACACTCTTCTTCAGTCGCTTGACAAGCTCCTTCGAGAGGGGGCGATCCATTGCCTCAGGCTCCTTCGTCCCATCGCGCGGGGTGGGATTCGAGGATGGCCCGGGCGATCTTCTCGTCCACCCGCAGGCGCTCGGTCAACTCCTGCTCGCTCGCGAACTTGCGCTCCTCGCGCATCCGATCGACGAAATGGACCCGCAGCGTCCGGCCATACAGGTCTTCGCCCTGGAAATCGAAGAGAAACGCCTCGTGGCGATAGACCGCCCCGGCGAACGTCGGACTGCTTCCGATGTTCATCATCCCGCCATGGACCTTGTCTCCGTCCGAGACGTACACTGCGTACACCCCCGACGGAGGCATGGCGAACCTCGGATCGAACTCGATATTCGCGGTCGGAAAACCCAGTTGGGCGCCGCGGCCGAAGCCGCGGACAACCCGGCCCTCGAGCTCGTGAGGACGCCCGAGCAGCTCGGACGCGAGCCGGACCCGTCCCTCTTCGACCAGCTCGCGGATACGCGTGCTGCCGATGGCCCAGTCTTCGTGCAACACGGCGGGAATCGTCTCGACGGCAAAACCGCGGTCCGGAGCGCGCGCTTCGAGCATCGCCGCGTCGCCCCGCCCCGACTCGCCGAATCGGAAATCGAATCCGACGATCAAGCGATCGACGCCGAGTCTCGATGCCAGAACCTCGTCGATGAACGTCTCGGGAGCGAGGGACGCCAGATCGCGCGAGAACTCCTGAATCACGAGAGCGTCGATCCCGGCGCGCTCGATGAGCTCGATCTTGCGTTCGCGCGACAGAAGCAGCTTGGGATGGTAGGGCGGGGCCAAGATCGACAACGGGTGGTTGGCGAACGTGAACACGATCGCCGTCCCGCGCGCCTCGTCGCCGCGCGCAATCTCGACCGTTCGCGCAAGCAGCCTTCGATGGGCGACGTGCACGCCGTCGAACACGCCCGCCGTCAGCGCGCGCGGACGGCCGAAAGCGTCGCGATCGAACGCTTCGAGGGAATCGAAAACGATCATGGCCACTCCAGATCGAACCATTCTCCTAGACGCGCGTCCCACTTGCGCGCGGCCGAACCCCGGTTGATGGCGATCTCGAGAACGCCCGAGCTCCCCCAATACATCAAGGGATGGTTGGACGGAACGGCGGCATAGTGCGGCGTGATGCCGCGGATCACGTGAGACTTGAACGCGAGCGAAAACGCGTCGCGGCGAATCTCGCCGGGCAACAGGTCGGGCGTCACGTTCGTCAACAAGTTCCCGAACGTGTCGATATACATGATTCGTCCGGCAATGCCCTTCTCGCGCACCCGAACGTTCTCGATCAAACGAAGCCGGCGCATGTTCTCGACCGGTCCGCCGACGGACTCGAACGGCTCGCCTTGGGCGAGTCGCGCCGCCGCGGGAGCGAACACGTCGCGGCCGTGAAACGTCTGACTCTGCTCGACGAGTTTGAACGCGGGATTCTCGACGGCGCGCACTTCCCACTCTTTCGATTTCATGGCGACCAGCGACAAGAGGCCGTTGTTGGGCGCGACGAAGTAGTACTTCTCGCTGTGCGCCACGATCGCCTCGCGTTGACTTCCGACTTCGGGGTCCACCACGCACAGGAAAATGGTCCCGGCGGGAAAATAGCCGTGACTGACGTTGAGGACGAACGCGGCCTCCTCGACCTGTTGGCTCGTGACGCCGTGGCAGAGATTCACCAGGCGCGCCTTCGGGCAAATCGAGAGAATCACGCCCTGCATCGTCCCGACGTACCAGTCGTTCAGGCCCATGTCGGTCAACAAGGCCACAAGAGGAGGTTCCAGGCGAGGCGTCATGAAATCAGTCTCCGGCAACGACAAAATCCGCTTCGAGAGGCTTGGCCGAAACGCCGGCCTCGGGCTCGATCTCGACAGTCAAGCGATACTCGCCCGCGGGCCAATCCGGCCCAACGGGAATCGAGATCCGGTCTTGAATCGTTCTCGGTTTCTCGAACCGGACTTTCCCTTCCGCGTTCTTTTCCTTGACGACGACGCGGCGGACAAGAGGCGAAAGAGAAGACGGTATCGGGTCGCTCTTCACCCATACCATCACGTATTCTCCCCGACGGTAGGACGATTTCCCCGGGAGACACTCCGTCATCCCGGGAACGGCCCAATCCAGCCGGACCGATGCGGAAGCAGCGGTGGACGGGTCGTCCGCCCGGCCTCGCGGCGGCGACGGCTCCGGCGCAGTCGCCGAACCGGCGGCGCCCGAGGTCGGCAAAACCACAACGCCCGACTCGCTCGCCACGCCCTTTCCGGCATCTTTCCGTTTCTGCACGAGGTTCCACGCGAAGTAACCTCCGCCAATCAGCACCACCAGCGCGAAAGCCGCGCCCACTAGCCGGATGGTCTGCCTGGACCGCAGATTGGGAAGCGGAGAGACGACCGCCTTTCCCGCCGCTCCCTTAGAGGAAGGCGTAACCGCTCCTCCCGGCGGGGCCGCGGCGGCTGAGGCCCCGACCTCGACTTGACCCGGCATCAACAGCTCGGTCGGGCCGACGACGGGGGTTCCTCTTTTCCCTCCGGGCGTTCCCGCCGGAACTCCGGGAAGGCGAATCGGCTCGACCCCCTCCCCGTCCGACGTTCCCGACTTTCCCAAGAGAGCGGCGACCGACCAATTGCAGATCGGTTTCAGCGACTCGGCCAGCTCGGCGTGGAACTCGCGGGCCGACTGGTACCGGCTCGCCGGGTCCTTGCAGAGGCCCTTGAGCACGACGTCGTCGACCGCGCGCGGGAGCCGCGTGTTGACTCGGGACGGAGGAACCGGTTCCTCGTTGACGTGCTTGAAAATGAGCTCGGGCAGCTTGCCGTCGAAAACCAGAACGCCCGTGAAAAGCTGATAGACCAGGCAGGCCAGGGCGTAGATGTCGGTCGCCGCCGTCACCTCGCCCCCGCGGATCTGCTCGGGCGCCATGTAGAACGGCGTTCCCATCATCGCGCCCGTCATAGTGAGCGAGGTGAGCCCCTCGACCCGCGCGATGCCGAAATCCATGATCTTCACCCGTTGCGACTCGCGCGTGATGAAGATGTTGGCGGGCTTGATGTCGCGATGCACGATTCCCCGGCTGTGGGCCGCGTGGAGACCCTCGGAGATCTGTCGCGACATCTCGATCAGGTCCGCCACCGACAGGACGCGCGACCGCTCGTGCAAATAGTGGTTGAGTTGCATCCCGTCGACGAATTCCATGACGATGTAGGGCAAGGTCCCTTCGTGGACGTCGTAGATGGCCACGATGTTGTCGTGCGCGATGCGCGCGCACGTCTGCGCCTCGCGCAGGAACCGTTCGATGTACTCTTCGTTGTTGAGGACCGCTTCGGAGGGGACTTTGATGGCGACGGTGCGATCCAGGTTGATCTGGCGGGCGCGATAAACCCTCCCCATGCCTCCCTTGCCTAGGAGGCTCAGGACTTCATAACGCCCATCGAGGATTTCGCCCGTTTCGAAGTCTTTCATAGCGCTCTGCTTCGCCATCATGGTACGTTTCTCCGGGAGTGTCAACGGGGAGTTTGACCGGAGCTTGACCGTCGAGTCGCGGCACCGTTCCCGCCGGGAGAGGACATGGGGAAAGTCGAAAGGGGGATAATGCGATGCCTTTCGAGCGCGCAATAGTGGATACGACGAAGTTCAACTAATCGGTGTCGTTGCCCTACGAACTTCGCCTTCAGGACTTCCAGATCGCGATGCAGGATGTCTATGACTTCTTTTTCGACGTGAACTCGCTTCTCGCGAGGAAGGGGCTTCAGAGACTCGACGACATGTTGCGCCCGGCGATCATGTCCGGCGTCTTGTCCGACATGTTGACGGCAAGCCTGGCCAGGCACGCCCGCGCGCTTACGGAAAATCGCTATTTCAACGGGCATCCCGATCCGATCGTTCGGGGAATCTACCCGCAAGACTCCGTAAAAGCGGGAACGGAAGGGATCGAGATCAAGACAACTCGCAAGACGGGAGGAGCGGTCGACATGCACGGCGCCAGAGATCAGTGGATGTGCGTGTTTGTCTACGCCCTCGACAGGGAAAGCGAACCCGCGTGCGACCGAAGTCCGATGGCGTTCTCGGAAGTATATCTCGGAAGAGTGGGCAAGGAGGATTTCCGGAAGAACCCGAGGGGCGAGCTGGGCACTCGCACGGCCACTCTTCATCGCGAGGGAATACAGAAACTCCGAGAGAACTGGATCTACAAGCTCTGACTCCCGCCGTTCGAAGAATAGGTCGCGAGGAGAGGTATGGCGCGGCGCCCCATCTCGAAATAGCGGGAATCCTTCTCCACTCCGACGCTTTCGTATCCCACCGCTTCCGCTGCGGCAAGAGTGGAGCCGGCGCCGGCGAAGGGATCGAGAACGACGCCTTCTCCCAAAGGAAGGACCGCTCGGACGATCCGCCGCAGGAATGCTTGGGGTTTCAGGCTGGGATGCGGCGCAAACTGTCGCTCGTTCTTGTGGGTCGGCGAAGACGGAATCACATCGCCAAAAGGCTTTCCGTCTTCGGGCCGCCGGAAGCCGCCTGTTTTCCACTTTCTCAAGTTTTCGTAGACGCGCCCTTCGATCGGCTTTCTGTATACCAACCATGGCTCCCACATTGAGCGAGGCATTACGCTCACGTCGTTGAACTCGACATGGGCCGACTTCGGTCGGTCGCCTCCCCGCATTGTCATGACAAGCCGGATCAGCTCGCCTCTCCTCTCAAAACCGGCATTGGCCAGCGCTCCGGAAACGATGTATGACAGGAGCGGATTGGAAGCGACAATGACGTGGGCTCCTGGTACCAGGCGTGGAATGAGAAGCCGTCCCCAAGCGACAAAAAACGCTCTCAGTTCATCCAGCTGTTGAGGTTTCAGAGTAGTGAAGCGAGGAAGAGGGGACCGGGTGTGACCGTCGAAGGAGGGTGGAATTCGCCACACGCCTCCTCTACCAATTCTCAGTTTCTCCTGCTGTTCGGCCGTGTATTCGTGGAGACCGTAGGGAGGGTCGGTGACCACCCCGTGAAAGCTATTCTTGGGTTGGCGGCCCAGCCAATCGAAACAATCGGCTTGAACGAGTCGGGCGCGACCGAACGAGAAAGAGGTCTCCGCGTCGGTTGAGGGCTCCTCCAGAAGCTCCGTTCGGTAGGCGTAGGCGCTCTCCTGTACGCGGTAGAACCCTCTATCCTCCCGAACGAAGAGCCCCGGCGTGTTCAGTCTGAGATAGGATCGGATGGACGACTGTGGAGTGGGTCCGATCATCTCGCTCACAGCATCGCGGATGTCTCCCACCGATAACGCCTTGGGACTGGGCGACAGAACACGCAAGATGGCATCGCGAACTCGACCCGGGGCGTTCCTCTCGGTTTTTTTCATAAACCCCAGCATTAGACGTCCAGACGTCTTCTGTCAATTCCTTTTTTTTGACCCTCCCTCGGCTACCCGACGGCGTCTTCGGTTGAAGAATCGTCTTCGCTTTTTTTTCGCTTGTCCGGAGGGAATCCGGCTGTTACCATTTCTCTTTCGCGGCGTCGCGGTCCCGGAGACGACAAGGAGAAAAGAAGCGCAATGAAGGAAGCGGCGAAGAAACGGCCCGAGCGCGGCGGCGAACGCAGGCTCAACGTCGTCGGCGCGGCCGAACACAATCTCAAACACATCGACGTCTCGATCCCGCGCAACGCCCTCACCGTGATCACGGGCCTCTCGGGCTCGGGCAAAAGCTCGCTCGCCTTCGACACGATCTATGCCGAGGGGCAGCGGCGCTACGTCGAGAGCCTGTCGTCCTACGCCCGCCAGTTCCTCGACCAGATGCAGAAGCCGAACGTCGAGCATATCGAAGGCCTTTCGCCCGCTATCTCGATCGAACAGAAGAGCGTGAGCAAAAACCCGCGGTCGACCGTCGGGACCGTCACCGAGATCTACGACTATCTGCGCGTTCTCTACGCCAGCGTCGGCCGCCCTCACTGTCCCGAATGCGGACGATTGCTCGAAGGCCAGAGCGTCCAGCAGATGGTGGATCGCGTGCTCGACATGCCCGACGGCGCGCGTCTTCTCGTCATGGCCCCGGTGGTGCGAGGGCGCAAGGGAGAGTATGGCGCCCTTTTCGACCAGGCGCTGCGCGAAGGCTTCACGCGCGTCCTGATCGACGGCGGGATCTACGAGCTCGAGCAGCCTCCGAAACTCGACAAACGCCTCAAGCACGATGTGTCGATCGTGATCGACCGCCTCGTCGTTCGGCGCGACGTGCGCCAACGCCTGACCGACTCGGTCGAGACCGCCCTGAAGAAGGCCGAAGGGCTCGTGCAGTTCCAGAAGGTGAAACGCGGCGGCGAAATGGACGGCGAGGCGCTAGTCGCAAGCCAGGCCATGGCGTGTCCCGTCCACGGCCCCCAGCTGGTCGAGCTCACGCCGCGCATGTTCTCGTTCAACAGCCCCTACGGCGCGTGCCGGACGTGCAAAGGCATCGGCACCTGCCTCGAAGTGGACGAGTCGCTCGTCGTCCCGGACCCGTCCAAGAGCATTCTCGAAGGCGCCGTCGCGCCCTGGTCGAGCTTCTTTCTCAAGAAGAGCGGCGAACCGCTGGAGAAGGAAAGCGCAGCCTGGAGCGCGCAGCAGATCCGCAGCTTCTGCAAGGCGTTCGCCGTCGACATGACGAAACCCTTCTCCTCCATCGCCGAGACCAAGCGCCGCGTCCTGCTTCACGGAAGCGGCGGCAAAACCTTCCGCGTGCGATACGAATCGAATCGAGGGAGTCGCTACGAGGGCAACATGAAGTGGGAAGGG
Organism: Candidatus Sumerlaeota bacterium; assembly: GCA_016931035.1. Classification (GTDB taxonomy): domain Bacteria; phylum Sumerlaeota; class Sumerlaeia; order UBA8349; family UBA8349; genus JAFGFN01. The sequence goes on along the minus strand of JAFGFN010000192.1, from coordinate 9,888 downwards.
GCGATGCCCCAGATTCGCCGCCGCTGGCACGAAACGAATTCCGAAATGGCGCGCGAACATTGGGGTCAGTTCCTCAGCGACCGCCCCTGCCCCGATTGCCAAGGGACGCGCCTCAAGCCCGAGAGCCGCGCCGTGACGCTCCACGGCCGGAGCATCGCCGAGTTCTGCGCCATGTCGGTCGGCGCGGCGCTCGCCTTCATCGAGGGCGAGAAGTTCACCCGCCGCGAAACCGAGATCGGCCGACAGGCGATCAAGGAAATCGCCGACCGCCTTCGGTTCCTCCTCAACGTCGGGCTCGGCTACCTGACTCTCGATCGTCCGGCGCGCACCCTGGCGGGCGGAGAGTCGCAGCGCATCCGGCTCGCCACGCAGATCGGTTCTCAGCTCGTCGGCGTGCTCTATATCCTCGACGAACCCTCGATCGGACTCCATCACCGCGACAATCGCCGTCTTCTCGCGACGCTCGAACGCCTCCGCGACATGGGCAACACCGTCATCGTGGTCGAACACGACGAAGACACGATCCGGTCCGCCGACTACGTGATCGATCTCGGGCCCGGCGCGGGACGCCTCGGCGGCGAGGTCATCGCCGAGGGAACGCCCGCCGAGATCGAACGAAGTCCCCAGTCGATCACCGGACGCTATCTGTCTGGCGCACTCTCGATCGCCGTCCCGACCGAGCGCCGCCCGCCCGCCGATGGACGCGCCCTCGTCGTCGAGGAGGCGCGCGAACACAACCTGCGCGGGATCGACGTCCGGTTCCCCCTCGGCGTCCTGACTTGCGTGACGGGGGTCTCGGGCTCGGGCAAATCGACCCTGGTGAGCGACATTCTCTATCGCCGTTTGTCGAATCACTTCCACGGCGGCGGGGAACATCCCGGCCGACACAAGGCCATCCGCGGACTCGAACACATCGACAAGGTCATCGACGTCGACCAGTCCCCGATCGGCCGCACCCCGCGTTCGAACCCCGCGACGTACACCAACCTCTTCTCCCTGATTCGCGACCTCTTCTCGCGTCTGCCCGAAGCCAACGTGCGCGGCTACAAGCCCGGCCGGTTTTCGTTCAACGTCAAGGGCGGCCGGTGCGAGCATTGCCGGGGCGACGGCCTGATCAAGATCGAAATGCACTTCTTGCCCGACGTCTACGTCGAGTGCGAGGTCTGCAAGGGACGACGCTTCAACCGCGAGACGCTCGAGATCCTCTACCGAGACAAAAGCATCGCCGACGTCCTCGAAATGACGGTCGAGGAGGCGCTCGAATTCTTCGCCAATGTCCCCCAACTGCGCGACAAACTCCAGACGCTCTACGACGTCGGCCTCGGCTACATCCACCTCGGCCAGCCCGCGACCACCCTCTCGGGCGGCGAGGCGCAGCGCGTCAAACTCTCGCGCGAACTCAGCAAACGCAACACCGGCCGGACGCTCTACCTTCTCGACGAACCGACGACGGGTCTTCACTTCGACGACATCAAGAAACTACTCGAGGTGCTCAACCGCCTGGTCGACGCGGGCAGCAGCGTCATCGTGATCGAGCACAACCTCGACGTGATCAAGACCGCCGACTGGATCGTCGACCTTGGGCCCGAGGGGGGAGACGAAGGCGGCGCCATTGTCGCCGAAGGCCCGCCCGAGCGCGTCGCCCGAGTCGACGCCAGCCACACGGGACGGTTCTTGCGAGAGATTCTGAAGGTGCGTCCCGCCAAAGAGTGATTCGCAGAAAGCGAAGAACACGGCGGACGCGGGAGACGCGTACACAGAGCGATGGAGGAGAGAGGCTTTGGGAAAAGCCAATCCAGGGAATCTCCCCAAGAAAGAAAAGAGAACCCCCGCGCCGGAGCAGCCATCCGGCGAGGTCGTTCTCTACCGGACCGAAGACGGACTCTCTCGGATTCAAGTCCGACTTCAGGACGAGACGGTCTGGCTGACGCAACGCGCGTTGGCCGAGCTCTACGAGATCGCCACGGCGACCGTAACGCACCACGTCTCAAGCATTTACGAAGAACGCGAACTGTCACCCGATACAACCACTAGACAATATCTAGTAGTTCAAACCGAGGGCGGACGACGGGTTCGCCGCACCCTGGACCACTACAATCTCGACATGGTTCTGGCAATCGGTTATCGCGTGCGCTCGCCGCGACGCCTTCCTCGGATTCAACGAACGCGACATTCCAACCGACGCGGGTCCACTACCGCTCGGCGGTTTGCCCGACGCGAATTCTTGTTTCGCAAGGAGTTGTCGCTTTCAACGGTTCGTACGAGTGTCGATCCTGAGCGCCGAAGGCGCGGCTTTATTACAGCCCCGGGCAACGCCCGGGGAAAGAGGTCACAATCAAGGACCATGAGCCCTGTAGGGGCGTCCTAAACAAGGAGAGCGCCAAACGCTCTGTCGCCCCGGACGATAGAACGCCCTTACAGGGCTGGGAGAGATGCGGAAGAATGCCTTTGCCAGGGCGTTGCCCTGGCCTTTACTAGGTGAGCCTTTCAGGCTCGCAAACCGCCGAACGGGAGTGACGCGGGCCAAGTGAGCCACGCCGTCGCCGAGCGACTCGCCCTCGACGAATTCGACAACTACGAACAAACGCGCCGCAAGATCGAAGCCGCCCGACCCACGAGCGACTTCGACCGCCTCGTCGAACGAACCAAACGCCTCGAACTGGACGCGACGACGAAAAGCGAAAACACAAAGAAGTCTTCTTAGGGGAGAACCAACTCCCGGAAGTCAATAGACGAGTCCTCTATGCGGCGACGAGGGCGCCCTCATCCCCGAAGGCCCGCCCGAACTCGTCGCCCGAGTCGATGCGAGCTATACAGGAAGGTTCTTGCGAGATACTCTGAAGTAGGCCTCCCCCGATATGCAACCCCTGACCCGTCCCCATGATTTCAGGATTGACCTGGAATGGAACCCGGCGCGATGATCCCTAGTGGGAAGTACCTGGATTGCAGAGAGAACTGGAAGATCAACAGAAGGGGCAGATTCATGTCGCGCAACGACCGAGGGGATCAGAGGTGTCTTGCGGTTCCTTTGTTGGTATTCGTCTTGGCTCCAGCCCTGGCCTGGGCCGACGTGGGCACACGTTTGGACGGTGCGACGTTTCTTTTCCTTCTATTGGGAAACTGCCTCATAGGATCGCTTGAAGGGGCGCTGCTCGCCATTATCTACAGGGTACCCCCGGCAAGGGCGGCCACCCTTCTGATCGTGGCCAATTACTTCTCCGCCTTCGCCGGAGGCTCACTAGTCACCGGTCCGATCTACCGAGCACTCAATCCGAACCTGAACACCGTATGGCCTGTCTTCTGGGGCCTTGTCGCCATCTCCTATGCCGTCACCCTCGCGTTCGAATTCCCGTTTGTCCTGTTCGCCCTCTGGCGAAGCCAGAAACGATTTCGGAAATCAGTTGTGGGATCGTTTGTCATCCAGTCGGTTTCGTATGTGCTTCTCTGTGGATGGTTTTGGATGGCAGGCACGCCTTCCCCTTTTACGGAAATGCAAATCGCTCCGATCTCCGAGATGACTGTTCCCGAGAACGTTCTCTTCTGCTTCATTTCGCCCGACGACGGCGCTGTCTACGTCAGGTCTCTCACCAATCCGACCAGAATGAAATACTCCGATCTGAACCCCCGCTACCAAGAAACCAGTCTTCATGTTTCCCCGTCGTATTACTTCCCGGGCGAATGGGCTCTAGTCGTATCGCTTTCGATAGACGGCTCTCACTACCAGAACGTCGTTAAGGAGGCCTTTTCGTCAAGCGTGGTGCCCTTTTCGACATACCCAAGCCGCGACGAGGACCTGCAAATCCGAGGCAGTGCGGATGTCAGCAGGCGTACGGCAGCCGCCGACCAGAGCGTTGTCAATCCGTGGGCCTTCCTGACAAGAGAGGAGTTCCTCGCCAAGCGAGGCGGAAGACTCGCAGGTTTTGCCTATCAGACTATGCTTGGTGGCTTCTTCAATTCTTGGCCCGCACGGAACGCGAGTCTCCTGCCGACAGACAAGATTCTGTTCCAACTCGGAGACGACCAGATTTGCCTCTACGATCCGGAAACGAATCGCGTTGCGCTCGTCGAGCGAGGACGCGGTCCGGTCGCTTTCATAGAGAGCGATTTGACTGGCGAATCCATGAAATCCATGGCGGCCGGTACGTCCGCAGTCCAGCGCTGACCTTTGGTAGTCCTTTGTGTCGGACAAACGCCACGATTGCGCCGAAGACCAAATGCCCCGCCGACGGTCTCGACCGGATGCTCGAACGTCGGGCCCGAGTCGAATCGAGCACCGGAGGGCGGTTCCTGCGGGACATTCTGGGTTGAGCGTCTCTTGGCAAGGTCGAGATACCCCTTGGCAATCGTGCATTCGGAATGCATGATGACGTGCAGTCGAAGGACGGTCAACCCCAGGGCTCGCCCACCTCACAGGTGGGACCGAAATCCCTTTCAATCGAGCATTTTCGACCGAGGTGAGATATGAGCTACTTCCTCTCAATGAACAACGAGGTGTATGCCGTCCTGAATGCGGAACAGAGAGGGCAGGAAGGCGACGTGCTCCTGGCGCTGCCGCTGGACGCGGAGAAGTCCCAGACCTACGAGGGGATGAAGAGCCAGGGCCGGAGCGACGCCGACATCTTTCGCGAGATGTTCCCCGACTTCCCCCAGACCCCGCCGCCCGATTCCGCCGAGGTCCGGATTCCGGTGTCCCAACTGACCAAGAGTCAGCTGGTCCGGCTCCTCGAAGACCGGCTGCACCTGTCCCTGCCGTCGCTATCGAAGATGAAGAAGGACGACCTGGTGAGATTGCTCCTCGTGTTCCTCAAGAGTCCGCCGATTGGCCCCAGCCGCTGACCCTGCCCGCGAGATCCCGCGGCGTTCAGAAGCCGCAGATCGCTCGACCTGTCGGATAGAGATTCTTCTTCCCCGCCGGTTCGAGCGCCCGTCGACTCTCCTCTAGGTCACAACTCCGATCTCCCAACTCGCCCCGGCCCTCTCAATAGAGAACCCAAAGCGAGTCGTCGACCCCCATGGGCGATTTCTCGTAAACGACCGCGAGAGAGGCGGTCCGACCCCATCGGACCACGGCCGTTCGGAGGGAGGGCGTCTCCCACCCGGACGGCGTCGTGAACCGCACGGAGTAACCCCCGACGGGAATTCCGGTCTCGGTCTCGCCGTTCTCGCGCCACGGCCATACGTCCACACGCCTCCACTTCGCCCCTGCCGCGACGGCTTCGGGCGGCTGAATCGAGACCTGGAGCGACCCGACCGGAGCGGTCCCGATCAGTCCGAGACTGTAGTCGTCGCCTCCCGCCATGGCGAAGAAGCCGGCGTTCGGCACCGGAACATTGCACTGATCGTCGGTGTTTCGTCCCCACACGACGAGGCTGCCGTCGTCTTTCAGTCCCAAGCTGTGATACTTGCCCGCCGCCACGGCCACGAAACCATAGTTGAACGAGGGTTCGTTGCACTGGCCGTAGTTGTTCCGGCCCCAAGCCGTGATCGTGCCGTCGGATCGCAGACCGACGGTGTGGCTGCCGCCGGCGGCCACGTCGATGAAGCCAATGTTGGGCGTGGGAACGTCGCACTGGCCGTAGCCACTGCTGCCCCAAGCGACGATCGAGCCGTCGACGCGAAGACCGAGGCTGTGGTCTCCGCCTCCCGACACGTCGACAAAACCCGTGTTGGGCGAGGGGACAATGCATTTGCCGTAGTCGCTCTCTCCCCAAGCGACGATCGAGCCGTCGCTCTTGAGGGCCAGATTGTGGTATTCGCCCGCCGCCACGGCGACGAACTCCGTGTTGGGAGCGGGAACGTTGCACTGCCCATCGTCGTTTCGTCCCCACGCCGCGATGGAACCGTCGTCCTTGAGCCCCAGACTGTGAAACGCGCCCACCGCGATGGCGTCGAAACCCGAGTTGGGCGAGGGCACGTCGCACTGGCTGTAACCGCTGGAGCCCCAGGCGACGATGGTATGATTGTCCCCGAGGGCGAGGCTGTGGAAATCCCCTCCCTCCGCACTGACGAAGGCCGTTGCGGAGGTCGGGATGTTGCACTGGCCGATGCTGTTGGAGCCCCAGCACACCACCGACTTGTCGTCCTTGAGCCCGAGCGCGTGTTGCCCGCCCGCTCTCACGGCCGCGAAACCCGAGTTGGGCGAAGGGACGTCGCATTGATTCTGGGTATTGTCTCCCCACACCACAATCGACCCGTCGCCCTTATATCCAATACTGAACTCATAGCCGGCCGAGACGTTCACGAAACCCGAGTTCGGAGTCGGGACGTCGCACTGTCCCTCGTTGTTGGCCCCCCATGCCACGATCGACCCGTTGTCCTTGAGCCCGAGGCTGTGCTCGCCGCTCGCCGCCACGGCGAGGAAACCCGAGTTGGGGGTCGGCACGATACATCGCCCATCGCCGCTGTCTCCCCACGCGACGACCGAGCCGTCGGTCTTGAGCCCCAGGTTGTGCGTGTCGCCGGCCGATATCATCGTGAAGTCCGCGTTGGGCGCGGGAACGCTGCACTGACCCTCGGTGTTTCGTCCCCACGCCACAACCGACCAATCGGTCTTGAGCCCGAGACTGTGGTACTTTCCTCCGGCCATGGCCTGAAAACCCGTGTTCGGCGCAGGAACGTTGCATTGACCGTATTGGTTCCAGCCCCACGCGACAATCGACTGGCTGCTCGAGAGTGCCAGACTGTGTTGTTGGCCCGCCGCAATGGCCGCGTAGCCGGTGTTCGTTGATGGCAGGTCGCACTGGCCCGCGAAGTTGTTTCCCCAAGCGACAATCGAGCCGTCGGTCTTGAGTCCCAGACTGTGTTGATAACCCGCCGCCACGGCGGTGAAACTCGTAGTCAGGTCTCCGCCAATGATTTGGCTCCCCCAACCAACGAGCGATCCCTGTCCCCATGCCGCGCCGCTCAGAGCGGCGACAAAGACCATGATTAGGGTCCGACTCCCTATGACGGTTCTCGTTCGCATACGTCCCTCCCTGTCCGGGGTACTGCGATCTTCTGGTGTTGCTTCCCTAGGACGGAATACTCACGCACAGGTCAGTACAATGTCAAACGGAAAAGGGAGAATCACGCGTCGTGGGGCCCATCTTGACTGAGCACCGAGCACGGCGTCGCGACGGCACATTCTTCGTGGCCGTTCCGGAGACTCCGGGGATCGGATCTCGAGACGGATCCGGAGCGGAGAAGATCCCTTGCCCGTCGGAGTCTCTTGGGTTGTCGCCAGCGTCGGCCAACTGAAGTTGGAACAACAAACAGAGCGCCTTGACCGATTCCGATTCTTCGTTCGTTCGGGTCAGGAACGGCGCATCAAGGTTTGTTTGCTTTGTCCGTCTTCGCCGCCGGTCTCTCGAACGCGCCGAGATCGGGCGCCTTCCCCGAAAAGGGTCGGCCCAGGTCCGTTCCCGCGTCGATCGCGCGGCTCTTCTCGGACAAACGCAGGAAGTACCCTTCGGGAAGCGAACCGTCGTCCTTTCGCGGTCCCTCGAGGAAGCTGGGGTCGACGCTTTCGAAATCCTCGGCTTTGATTTCGACCCCTTCCATGTTCCAGCTGTTGTGGTGGTTGTCCATCGCCTCGTCGATCTCCACCTCGCCCTGGAACGACAGATTGTTGCGGAGCACGTTCTTCTCGGCGTTGCCGCGCGGCCACCCGAAGCCGAAGTTGACCCGGCATCGAATCGCCGTGCACTGCTCCACCGTCACGCCCGTCGAGTTCCCGTTCAGATCGAACCCGCGTTGCGGCTGGTCCCACGCCGCGCAGCGCCAGAGCGTGTGCGCGCCCTCGAGTTGGCCGAGTTTGAACCCGTTTCCGTTGCCCTCGAACTTGTCGTCGTGCCAGAGGTTGACGCCGTTGCCCCAGGCATAGCACTGCTCGAACACGACTCCGCCCGCGGCGTACCAACAATCGTATCCGTCGTCGGCGTTGTGCCAGGCACGGCACCCCACAAGCCGGTTTCCTTCGCCGATGTCGAACTTGAGCCCGAACCCGTCGGCGTTCTGGCCGTAGGTCCAGTAGTCGTAGTTCTCGTACGAGTCGCAATTGATCAGGAGGTTGTCGTGCGCACCGCGAGTCGCTTGGAATCCCGAGTTGCCGTTCGCAAAGGCCGTGACGGCCTCGATCCGGTTGTGGTGGGCGTTCTCGCCCTGGATCTGAATTCCTTTCGAAGCCGAGTGCGTGAGTGTCAGGCCCTTAATGTGCCACCAAGCGGCGTCCTCGATCAGGATCCCGTTGGCGCGGCGCCAATCGAAGTCCAGAACCGGATGCTCTCTCTCGACCGCCCAGATTCGGATCGGCGCCTTCTCGGCGCCGGACTGCGTGAGACGAACCGCAGGAGAATTCTCGTACGTCCCGCCGTAGAGCCGGATCGTGTCGCCCGCCTGGACCAGAGTGGCGGCGTGGGCTAGTGTGGCAAAGGGTTGTGTCGCCGTCCCCGGATTCGCGTCGTTCCCGTCCGTCGCGACATAGTATTCCGCGCCTCGCGGGGTCGGCGACACCGGTATGCTCCTCGACGGCGTCCGCGTGCATCCCGGCAGAATCAATGCGCACCCGGCGGCGGCGATCAGAAGGGTTCTCGCAATCGGTCTCTTCATGGCGGTTTGTCTCCTCGATGGCGGAATGGGGCGGCTCGACCCGCCCCGAGACAATCAGTCTCCTACAATCGGGGTCTTCCATCAACCGCCGAGTCGCGCACGGCGGCGCGGCGGGTGCAACCCGTCATGTTGAAAACGTCCCCACCGACGTGAAACCGGTGGTGGCGGAGAATCCTGGGGCAAAGCGTCTCTCTGAAATGGCGGGTCGCGCCGGTCGGGCGGACGACCCGAGGGTTCGGTTTGACTCGTCCGGCCGAACTCGCTACACTGCCTCGAACAAGACGCATCCGCCCCCCATCGCCGCCCGCTCGAGGAGGAAACCGCTATGGTCATGACGTGGATTCTCCTGGCGGTCCTCGCCCTGCTCCTGCTCCCCTACGTTCTGGGGCCCATTCTGGTCTTCTTCACCGTGCGTTTCCGGATGCCGGTCGAGATCGTGCCGGTGGACTTCGAGCGGCAGCCCTTGCCCGAGGGGGTCCGCCCGTACTTCGACTCCGTGCATCAGGCGCTGACCCAGGAGGGCTTCGAGCCGGCCGGCGCCATGTATCTCCCGGCTCTGGTTCCCAACACGAAGTCGCTCCTGGCGGTCTACGTCAATCGCGCGACGTGCGACACGGCCATGTCCACGATCATCGTCGCCGCCAACCAGTTCTCGACCATCCAGACCAAGTACGTGGAATACATCCGACGCTATTCCGACGACATCGTGATTCAGACGAACAACTCGCCGCAAAGCGGCTCCTTCAAGCCGATGCCGGGTGAGCACACGACGCGGTTCCGCGCCATCGACGATCTCCATCGCCTCTTCCAACTGCACAAGTTCCTGGTCGAGAAGTACAAGCGCGGCGGACGGCCGGTCCTGCGTCTGGATTCCGAATTCCACGGAGACGCAGCCCGGTATGTCGCTCGGGCGGGTGTGGAGGAGAGCCTGGAGGACCAGACGAAGGCGGGCTACATGGCTCGCGTCCCGGAGGGGTTTCGCCCCACGCCGAAGGGCGCGTTCATCATGACGTGGAACGAACTCTGGCCTCTCAAGGGATTGCGACAATCTCGCGCCGACCGCCACGCCGACGAGGTCATCCAAGAGTTCGACCGCAGCGCGCGGGTCTACTAGCCGGGGCGACCGAGTCTCTTCTCATACGAAGTCGCGATCGGCACCTTACGAACAGATTCCGCTCATCCTGAGTGTCACTTCGAAGAATCGGAAGGAGAGGATTCGAAACGCCAAGGTAGGATGAGAAGGCTGGTCTCCTTTCGAGGTGTGATAGGATCACCCTCAACGATCGTAACGATCAAAGACGG